>DASVPU010000223.1:0-1898 GCA_036389475.1 Solirubrobacteraceae bacterium | reverse complement strand
CCCGGCCTCGTGGAGGCCGCGGCGAGGGAGCTGTGGATCGTGCTGCCCGGACGCAGCATGGTCTGAGCGCTGATCACGCCTGAGTTGTTGCAAACGCGTGTAACGCTGTAACACCGCCGCTCGCAGGATGGAGGCGTGTGTAATTCCAGTGGCCCTATGGGGCATCAGGGCGACACTCAATCAAGATTGTGGCTACCGACGCTGTCGGGGATGGTCTGACTCTTCGTAGCGACTTGGCCTTCGGCCGGGCTGGTTGGGGTGCACTTGGTGTGAGCTGTCGGCTGGCCCTGGCGGTGTCGGTAGCGCACCGACCGGTCGGGCGGATCGTGACCTGATAGGAGCCTTGCCAAGCACCCTGAGTGTCCTGTCCGCCGTCCCGGCCGATGGCTGCGCGACCCATCCTGATCGTTGGAGAGGAGTCGCAGTTGTCGAAGATGCCATGTCTGCCCGTCGAGGTCATCCTCGGCGTTGATACGCACCGTGACATGCACGCTGTCGCGTTGATCGATCTCGTCGGGCGCCTCGTCGCCGCCGACACGTTTGCGACGACGCGGCGGGGCATCGCCGCGTTGATCGCGTGGGCTCAGCAGCACGGCACGATCCGTCGGGCCGGCGTCGAAGGCACCGGCAGCTACGGCGCGAGCCTGACACGAGCGCTGGCGCTGGAGGGCGTCGAGGTCATCGAGGTCACGCGGACCGCGCGCGTCGGCGCGCGCCATTGCGCCAAGAACGACACCCGCGACGCCCAAGGCGCCGCGCGCAGCGTGCTTTCAGGTCAGGCGACCGCGATCCCCAAATCACGTGACGGGATCGTCGAATCGATCCGCGTGCTGCGCAACACCCGCGCGAGCGCCGTCAAAGCTCGCAGCCAAGCGATCTTGCAGCTCAAGAACCTTGTCCTGACCGCCCCCGACGACCTGCGCGAGTCGCTGCGCGACCTCAATACCAAGGCGCTGCTCGAGCGCTGCGCACGGATGCATCGCGCACGTCAGCTCGACACCCTGCACGCGACACGTCACGCCCTGCGGACACTCGCACGACGCCACAACGCGCTGACCGACGAGATCGCCCAACTCGACGCGCTCCTGGCCGACCTGACCGCCAAAGCCGCGCCGAGGTTGCTGACCCAAACGGGCATCGGCCCGCAGATCGCAGCCCGCCTGCTGCTCGTCGCCGGCGACAATCCCACACGCCTGCGCAACGACGCAGCCCTCGCCGCGCTCTGCGGCGCCTCACCGGTCAAGGCCTCAAGCGGCAAAACCATCCGCCACCGCCTCAACCGCGGCGGCGACCGTCAAGCCAACAGCGCGCTGTGGCTGATCGCCACCAACCGCATGATCCACGACCCCACGACCCGCGCCTACGTCAACAAGAAAACCAGCGACGGCAAAAGCACCAAAGAGATCCGCCGCTGCCTCATGCGCCACATCGCCCGCGGCATCTTTCCCCTCCTGATCGCCGACCTCCACGACGCCCGAACGCTGCACACCCAACCCGGGGCGTGGTCCCGTGCCACAGCGCGCGCAGCGCAACCCCCATCGCCACAATCAGCGCAGCGCAGCCGGGCTGTCCAGGGCAGCCCGCCAGGGCCGAGCAACGCGAGCCGCGCAGCCGTGTCCCTTAACAGCCCTGGCGCAGCGCAGCTAACAGCCACCCCACGCCATGCACCACGCCCGCCGCGACCAACACCGCGACGGCCTCTCACGCCAACCACTTGACATAGGAGCATCACACCCCCGTCGGACGTGGGTGCAGTCGTCGAGGCTCCATAGCGCGACGAAGCGCAGGATCCCGAGCACGAAGACGCCTTTCCCACCGCCTCCTCAAACGGCGACACCCGGGCAAGGCGACTTGCGGCCCGCGAGACGCCTTTCCGACCGCCTCCTCAAGCGACACCC
>DASVPU010000222.1:0-2011 GCA_036389475.1 Solirubrobacteraceae bacterium | reverse complement strand
GAGATCAGGCTCGGCGCGGATGGCGAGCGGGTCGAGGTCCGCGCGCGCGTCGCCGCCTCGCCCGACGAGGCGTGGTGCGCGATGACCGCGCGCGACCGGGTGGAGCGCTGGTTGGGAACGCTTAGCGCGGAGCTCCGGCGCGACGCGGAGGGTCTGCGACTGGACTTTGGCGACGGCGACTTCTTCGAGTTTGAGAACGTGACGCTCGATGCGTCGGCGCATCGGCTGGCCTTCGGCTGGCGCTTCATGGGGTGCGCCCCGCGCGACGCGATCGAGCTCTCGGTCGCGCCCTCGGGCCGCGGCGCGGTCGTCAAGGCGAGCGACGCGCAGCCGGGCCGCGGTCGCGACGCGTCCCTGGCGCTGGGCAGCGGGTGGCGCGACTTCCTGTCTCGCCTACAGCTGCACCTCGCGACGGGCCAGCGGACGCGCTACGACTGGCGCAGCGACGTCGACGTCGCAATCGAGCTGCCCATACCCGCCGCCCGGGCACGCGGCGTCCTCATCCCCGCAGCCGCCGACTGGCTGGTCCTGGAGGGCGGCGAGGATCTGTTCGCGGCCCGAGCGCTGCGGCTGGACGGCGGTGGCACATCGACGCTTGCGATCGACGGCGTCGAGCCGGCCGGAAACGGCTCGGTGCGTTTCAACGCGCGCCCCGCCGGGCTGCGGCGCCCGACGACGTGCGAGATGGCGATCGAGCCGCGTGGGGACGACGGCAATGCGACCCTGCTCACGATCCACCAGACGGGCTTTCGCGCCCTCGACGCCGACGACGGCGTCCGCCGCCAGTGGCGGAGCAGGTGCGCCATTGCATGGATCGCGGCAGCGCGCCGCGCACGCGAGCTCGCAGACGCCGAGGTTGCCTCGGGTCGCACGTGTACTTACCGATAACCCGTCGGTTTATTCGATCTTGCTCAGCTGGTTGTCGGGGACGAGATCTGACGCTACGTTGCAAGTGACCCCGGTCTGTGCGACGGAAGACACTTACCATGACCGCGCATCCGCATGCGAAATACCCGCGAGTCTGGGCGCGGGCCCTTTGGCCGGCCGGGCTGCGCAGCGCGCTCAACGGCGGGCGCCATCGACGCTGCCTCATGCTCTTCATGGTGGTCGTGCTCGCACACTGGGTCGAGCACATCGTCCAGGCTGCGCAGATCTGGCTGCTGGGCTGGTCGCGACCCGAGTCGCGCGGCGTGCTCGGCGCCGTGTTCCCCTGGCTCGTGACGACCGAGTCGCTGCACTACGGCTACGCCGTCGTCATGCTCATCGGCATCATCGTGCTGCGGCCGGGATTCGACGGACGCGCGCGCACGTGGTGGACGGTCGCGCTCGTCATCCAGGTGTGGCATCACTTCGAGCACGCGCTGCTGTTCGGCCAAGCGCTGACCCACCACCCGCTGTTCGGTGTGGACATGCCGACGAGCATCATCCAGCTGATCGCGCCGCGCGTCGAGTTGCACCTCTTCTACAACGCGCTCGTGTTCACGCCGATGGTGGCCGCGATCTACCTGCAGTACCTGCGCCCGGCGCCGTCGCCGCGCCGGGTCGCCACTCGGTGAGGGGCGCGGCCAGTCCCGGTCGGCGGGCGCGGCTGTACGTCGCGCCTGGCCTCGACACGGCCGCCTCCGCCGCGCTCATGCTGCACCACAAGGGCGTCGGCTACGAGCAGCGTCGGTTGCCGCCGGGGGTGCACGCGCTCGCGATGGTCAGGCTGGGATTTCAGTCGCTCGGCGAGCCCGCGCTGGTCCACGGCCCGCTACGCGTCCAGGGAACGCGCCGGATCGCGCGGGCGCTTGACGAGCTCGTGACAGAGCGGCAGCTGCTTCCCGCCGACGAGCGATGCCGCGCCAGCGTCGAGCGGACCGAGCGCTGGGGCGCGCTGTTTCAGGACGCGACGCGACGGCTCGCGTACTGCGCGGCGCGCCGCGATCCCGGCGAATTCGCGGCGACGATCCGCCCCCGCACCCCGCGGCTGCTCGTGCCGCTCGCGGTGCGGCTTGCCGGGGCAGCGCAG
>DASVPU010000221.1:0-12539 GCA_036389475.1 Solirubrobacteraceae bacterium | reverse complement strand
AGGAACTCGAGGCGCTCGCACGCCATGACTTCCGTGACCTTCCGCGCGACGGATCTTGGTTGTCGAACGTGGCGGTGCTGTGCCAGGTCGTTCTCCTCGTCGGAGACGCTCGTCGCGCACAACTGCTCTACGAGCTCCTGTTGCCCTACGCCGAGCGCTGCGTAGTCACCTTCGCGCTTCTGTGTCAGGGCTCCGCCTCGCGTCATCTCGGGCTGCTTGCAACAACCATGTCGCGATACGACGACGCCGTGCGGCATTTCGAACAGGCCCTCAAGATGAACGCGCAGATCAGATCACCGCTCTTGGTCGCCCACACCCAACACGACTACGCCCACATGCTGCTTACGCGCGGCCGGCCGCGCGACCACGACAAGGCGCTCCTGCTGCTCAAACAGGCGCTTGCCACGGCCGAACAGCTCGGGCTCAAGGCACTCGCCGCCAAGGCGCGACCACTGAAGCTCACGGCTGAAACGGCGGGGTGGTCACTGGCTCTACCCAGGCCCGTGTAGGGACCGATTTGAGGATCGGCGGTCTGAAGGTGGTGGGGTGTTGTCCGAGATGGCGCGGCGGCTCCGCGGGGAAGGACCCGTTCCCCGCGAACTCGACCGGCCGAGCCCGGCGAGCGCGAGGCGGGGCGGGGCTGGTAGCGCCTGCGCGCCACGTTGCTCGTGCGCGAAAACGACACGTTTTCTGCGAAGTCGCGGCGCCGTGGGCCTGGCGAGCGGGGAGATCGGGCTGTCGAACAATACCCCGTGACCACAGCCCGCAGCCGACGGCCCGAGCTCCGCCTCGCCGACCCATCCGGGGCCGACCCGGCCGTGGCAATCGGCGCGTTCCTGTCGCAGCCCGACCTCGCGCGAAACGACGCGCGCGAAGTACCGCCAGACGCTCGCCGTCGTCGAGGACGAGCTCGGTGACGGCCCGGTGACGGGCGCCGGTCTCGCCGCCGTCGTCGCGCAGCGCTGGCATCACGCGTCGCCTCTCGAGGATCCGAGTGCGCCCGCAGTAGCGCGTGAACGACCTGACGGTCGCGACATGGCGGTTCCACGTCGCCGCGCTGATCGAGGCGATGACGCGCGAGCAGCATGCCCTGCTGGTCCTCGATGACTGCACTTGGCGGCCACGCCTACGCTGCTTTTGCTGCGCCATCTGGTCCGCTCCGAGCGCCCGCTCAACATGCTCCTGCTCGGCACGTACCGTGAAACGGAGCTTGATGGCGACCATCAGCTCGCGCAACTGCTCGCGGACCTGTACCGCGACACCAACACAACGCGTCTGCGCATCGGCGGACTGGACGAGCGCGCGATCGCGGCGCTCGTCGACGCGACGGTCGAGCATCCCGAGAGCGAGCGCGCTGAACTGGTCCGCGCCCTCCAAGCGCAGACCGCCGGCAACCCGTTCTTCGTCGGCGAGCTGCTGGCGCACCTCGCCGAGTCAGGCGAGCGCTCGGGCGCCGCTATCGCGGCGACCAGACTGGAGGCTCCCGAAGGGCTGCGCCACGTGATCGCCCAGCGCGTCGCGCGGCTGTCAGCGCCGGCCGGACGCGCGCTTCAGGTCGCGGCCGCAGCGGGAGCCACGTTCCCGTTCGCGCTTTTAGAAGGTGTGCTCGGCGAGCATTCGAGCGCCCTCGACGCGCTGGACGAAGCCGTCGCCGCAGGGCTGTTGACCGAGGCCGGGCACGGCGACTACGCCTTCGCGCACGCCCTGGTACGCCAGACGATCTACGGGCAGCTCGGCACGGCACGGCGGATGCGCCTGCACCGCCAGCTCGGTGAGGCACTCGAAGCGCTCGGCAACATCGACGCACACGCAGAGGCGCTCGCGCATCACTTCGCGCAGGCCGCCGCCGACGGCCAAGCCTGCAAGGCCGCCGACTACGCGCTAGCCGCGGGCGCCAACGCGATCGCGCGGCTGGGCTATGAGGAGGCCGCCGACCACTACGACCGCGGACTGCAGGCGCTCGCGCTGAGCGGTCAGCCACATGAGCAGCAGCGCTGCGAGCTGCTGCTCGCCCTCGGAGACGCGCGCTGGGGCGCAGGTGAGCTCGCCAAAGCCCGCCACGCCTGCACCCAGGCCGCCGAGCTCGCCGAACAGCTCGGCGACGCCACCGCACTGGCCCGAGCGGCGCTTGGCTTCTGCGGATTTCACCGCGCCGAGTCCGGCGCAGAGGTGACTAGGGCCGTCGCCGATTTGCTGCAGCGAGCGCTCGCCGGGCTCGGCGACGACGACTGCGCGCTGCGTGCGCAGCTAATGGGACGTCTGGCGGCCGCGAGCGCGTATTCGGCTGTCGAACAACGTAACGGTCCCGGGCTCGCGCATCAGGCGCTGCAGATGGCCCGACGCGTGGCCGACAAGGCGACGCTCGCTGACGTGCTTGCCAGCGCCCTCTCGGCGACCCGCGGCCCGGACAGCCTGCGGGAATCGCTGGCCATAGCCAACGAACTTCGACGCGTGGCCGACGAGGTCGGTGACGTGGACTGCGGGCATTGGCACATGTCTGGCTGCTCGATCTTCTGCTGGAGCTGGGAGACATCGACGCGGTCGGTCGCGAGCTCGAGGCGCTGCAGCGCCTTCTGCAAACGCGAAGAGAGCGCCATCTCAAGTGGCTTGTGGCAGCGGTCGACGCCGGTTACGCCTTCCTCGGGGGGCGACTTGAGGACTGCGAGATGCTTGCGCACGACGCGTTCGCCCACCGCTACGAGGGCAACGACGAACTCACCGCCCGCGTCTTCGGAGTGCACATGCTCCACGTACGCAGCATGCAAGGACGGCTGGATGAATTCCTACAGCCGGTCCAGTCGTTCGTTGCGCAGTTCCCCCAGATCGCCGCCTGGCGCTGCGTACTGGCCTACATCTACACGCAGCTTGATCGCACAGCGCACGCGCGCCGACTCCTCGCGGCGCTCGCGCAGGAGGACTTCCAAGACCTTGCCCGTGACGCGAATCGGCTTCCGAGCCTCGTGACGCTCTCTCAGGTCGTCGCCATCCTCAACGACGCACCCCGTGCTCAGCAGCTCTACAAGCTCCTGTCGCCCTACGCCGATCACAACGTGGTCACCGGCCTCCTGGTATGTGCTGGCTCCGCCTCCCGTCCGCTCGGACTGCTCGCGACGACACTGTCGCGCTACGAGGACGCCCAACACCATCTCGAGCATGCCCTGAAGATGAACACCAAGATCAGATCACCGCTCTGGATCGCGTACACCCAGCACGACTACGCCCGCATGCTGCTGCTACGAAAAGGCCCCGGCGATCGCGACACAGCGCTTGAGCTGCTCGACCAAGCGCTCGCCACAGCCGACCAGCTCGGCCTCAAAGCGCTCGCCGACAAGGCCGCACTACTAAAGCTCGCGGCCAAAGCGCCCACGCCTGCACCTGCTCTTCCAGGCTCGCGCAGCCCATGACCGCGATGTCACCCACGGCACGGAAAACGCTTCAAAGATGCTGGGCTGGCGGGAGCGACCAAAGCCGCTGGATGATCGCTCGATAGCACCTCAGGAGCTCACGATCAAACCGTCCGTTCGGCGGCCACCTGCGTGTCGCTCGAATACCGACCGCACGCGACAGCCACGAACGTTACGAGGCGCAGGCGCTCGACGGCGAGCCGCGCGTCGCGCTCGTGTGACTCGTCGGCGGGACATCACCGACGCGCTGCTTTGCACCGACCGCGCCCTGGCGTTTGAAATGCACGGCCCTCGTGCTCTGGGTTGACCGGGGTGCGCGACGCAGCGATCCTCACAGGGACGATGCGCGTTCGCGGACTCTTTGAGACGCACCTGACGGTCGCGAACCTGCCGCGCTCGGTGGCGTTTTACCGCGACGTCGTCGGCCTGCCAGTAGCTTTTGAAGTGCCCGAGCGCGCAGCGGCGTTTCACTGGATCGGTCGGCCCGGACAGGCGATGCTTGGCTTGTGGTCGATCGGCTCGGCACCGATCGGCATGCAGCTGCACATCGCCTTTGACATGGCGCTCGAGGACGTACTGGGCGCTTCGCATCGCCTGCGCGCGCACGGGATCCAGCCGCTGTCGTTCGCTGGCGAGCCGGCCGACGAGCCGAGTGTCATCGGATGGATGCCCGCCGCGGCTGTCTACTTCCAAGACCCCGACGGGCACATGCTGGAGTACCTCGCCATGCTAAAGGGTCGGGCCCGACCCGAGCTGGGCGTCGTTCCATGGTCGCAGCTGCACGAGTGATACACCATCGACCGGCCACACCGGCCGCAAACGCGCACGGCCCCACTCGCTTGTTGTGGGCGTGTGCGACGTGACGATGGATCATCCCAGCACGCGAAGGCCTTTCTCGCCGAGTCAGCCAGCGATCTTTCGGCCTGGTCCGCGCTTGGTCGCCGGCGCCGCGCGATATCGTCGCAGTGGTTGCACGCGCTTGGCGCGGAGCGTCGGCCGCGGCTCGTGCGGCGCTGCGCGCAACGGCGTACCGTAGGCCCAGTCATGACTCGAGTGGTCCTAGATCTCCACGGCGCACGCGCCAAACACGGTGTCGAGATCGACGCCTTCGAGACCTTCTTCGAGCACTTCCGGGCCGCCCTGCGCGAATTCTTCCGGGCCAGCCGCGGCGCGATCGCGCGTAGCGGGGGTCGGCCCGCCGCGCGTGACGCCGCGGCGGCGGCCTTCCGGCTCGTCGAGTTCCGTACGGGCAGCGGGATCGCGACGCTCGAACCGGCGCTCCCTGGCGATCTGACCGCCGCGGATTCCACGCTTGATCCCGGCGAGGCGCTGTCGATCACGACGCTGCAGAGCCTTCTGATCGCAATCCACGCCGACGAAAGGCTTCCCGCGCCCGTCGTCGAAGCCCTCGGCAGCGCGCGGCGCGCGATCGGCGACGACGGCTGCTATGGCGTCGAGATCTCCGGGTCGCGTCAGTCCCCGCGAGTGGTGGTCGACCAGGAACGCATGAAACGACTGCAGCAGCCAGACAGCGGATCGGAGGACGCCCCAACCAGCATCACCGGCCGGCTGCACATGATCGAGGTAGACCAACCGGGCCGGCGTGTCGGGATCCGCGCACAGGACGGCGTCGACTGGACCTGCTCCTACCCCGACGAGCTGCACCTACTCGTCACAACGCTGATCGAGCGCCTGGTGCGCGTCGAGGGTCTCGGTCGCCGGGCCACCGCAGCAACGGGCCGCCTCGCGATCACGCGACTCGAGCCGATCCCCGAACACACGCAGGACGTACTGTTCACCGTCGAGACCGTATCCCTCGAGCAGCTGCTAAGCGAGCAGCAGATAGCCCGGCCACAAGGCCTCGACGCGCTCGTCGACGAGCACTGGGAAGACGACGAGGAGAGCCGCCTATTCCTCGAAGCCACACTCGGCTCCACGCGCCCTGAATGAGCGCATGGCCGGCGCCCGGCGCCGCGGCAGAGACGATCCTCTGCGACACGTCGTTCGTGAGCGTCGTGCAATCTGCCGCGGACAACGCACGCAGCGCCCGCAGCCTCAGCATGTGGCCGGCGGCGACCATGACCCGACTGAACTCCGCGATCCTCGCAATCAGCGTGATCACCCTGGCCGAACTCCGCGACGGCCACATCTACGCCAACTGGGGCGTCTCCCGGCGCGCACGAGCCGAGCGACTCATCGCCTCATATCTCCTGATCCCGCTCGACATGACAACCGTCGACTGCTGCGCCGACCTCCGAGCCACCTGCCGCCGCAGAGGTGTCACCATTCCCGACAACGACATCTGGATCGCGGCGACCGCGATCAGCCGCGGCTGGACACTCGTTTCCTGCGACGCGCACTTCGGCGCGATCCCAGGTGTCGACCACACCATGCTCAACCTGCTGTAGGGGTCTGGCAGCACGAAGCAGAAACGCCTGATTCGATTCTTGAAAAGCCCGGCAGACCTTTCGCGCCCTGCCCGCCCCCCCGTGCGTCTCGCGCGTTACCGGAAGCCCGATCGGCGCTGCACGGATGCGTCCGGGCCGTGCAGCTGACAAGCGATCCCGGCCGGCGACGCCCCAGCAAGTCGTCGCGGTAGGGCCCGCTCGTGTGTCAGAGCGCTTGACGGCCTGCAGCCCGGCCAGGAAATCCTTGACGCGACCGGCGAGCAGTTCGCCTGCGGGGCGGCCTACCCGCATTGATTTGCCTGCATGTCAGTAATATGCAGCAAACTTAGGGATGGCGGCGTGGGGAGGAACCCGATCCGCGCGCCCCGAATAATGATCTCCTTCTGAACGCTTTGACCGCTAGCGGCGCAGTCGCCGAGCCTGGCTCGCACTACCCTTGCTATTGGATGTCGGGTCCGGTGGGGCGAGTTGGAAGTCGTGCTCAGGTTCCTGAACGCGCCAGGCGGCGACCGTGAACGTATCAACGGACGCGGCGCCGCAGCGACCGCGCAGGAAGACGGCCAACGTTCGCGAGGCGGTCGCGTAGGCGCAGCGGTGTTTGCGCCGCCGCGGACGCGGCGATCACCAGGGCCCGCGCTCGAAGGCCTCGACGAGCTCTCTCTCCCCCACACCGTCGCGCCGGGCGACGTCGCTCACGCCGTGCGCAGCTGCTCGGCGAGCGCCGCTGCCCGCAGCGCAAGCTCGTAGGGCAAATGGTCACCGACCGCCCCATCTTCGCCGCGCGCCTCGTGCTCAGCCAGTTCCCTGACATTGCGCCGCGACCGACGAGTCGCCCCGCGCTAGGTGTTCTCGCGCCTAGCGGCGCGCTGGCCAACCACCTTGATGGCCGTCGGCCGCTTGCATCCAGGCGTGATCCGCCTCTCCGGTCTCACCAGGCTGGCCGGAAACTACTCTGCTGGTCAAGCGCCGTGCCCACTCCTCTTTCATCCTCGCCTTGAAGGCCAGGAATTCCATGTCAGATCCGGGAATGAACTGGGCGATCCCGGTTCGGTCGAGGTAGTCGAAATAGGGGTAGTGGGTCGTGTCGGATTCGGGGTACGTGTAGCACTGAATCGTGACGCAGGCATCGGCCATCTCGTTGCGCAGCATGTGGGTCTGGTTGAGGCGCGGCGTGATCCAGGTCACCTCGCCTGCGGCGAACGATATCCGTTCGAACGGCTCTTGGTGAAAGGAGGACAGCATCCGGTAGAGGCTCACGCAGATTTCGCCGTGCAGCACTTTTATGACCGCGTCCGCTCCGCCGTGGTTGTGAATCGGGGAGAAGTGGCCGCCCGGCCAGATCTCCATCACGAACGGGATCCCGGGTGACTCACCTTGGTTGATTCCCATGGTGATCCGCAGATAGGTCCTGTCCGGGTCGGGCGGCCCGAACTCTGTCGCCTTGGCCATGAGCGTCTGGTGGCACCAGCCATCGACGTTGTCGATGCTCTCCTGGATGGCCTGCGAGAACTCCGGAAAATCAGGTGAGTCGAGGACGAATTGTTCTCCGGCGACGTTGGCATAGAGCCTCTGGCACGCTGTCGTCAGGTTCTCCACCACCGTCACCGAGCACTCGGCAACGTCCGACATGGTGATCCGGTTGCTTGGCACGATCCGCATCGGCGGATCAGTCGTCACCGGGTCGCGCCAAACATCGGCCGACTGGACGATCGGCGGGGCGACATGCACGCAGTCCAGCTGGCTCAGCCACCGATGCTCATCCCCTCCCTCCGGCGTCGCCGGTGCCAGGTCGTACGACGCGATCCGCGTCGCCAGCCGCATCTCCCCCTTCCCGTAGGCCAATCGCCGGTTGTGGCTGTCGATGCTGAACCAGTACCGGCATCCTTCGTCGGGATCGAGGCCGACGTTTTGACCGGCGAAGACCCGCAGTCGACGCCAATCTCCTTTCGTTCGCTGCCACAGCGTCACCGCATTGTGCCCCACGTCCCAGCGAAAGGCCGGAGAGTCCCGGAGATCCGGTGCTCCGAGGGTGACGCCGAACGGCTCACGCTCCGCCCCCACGAAACTGATGGTCCCCTGGCCCTTGACGATCAGCCGGAGTTCTCCAACCAGGCCCACGGCACCCCGAACAAGAAGATGAGCAGGGACCGGAAAGAACCTGTCGTCGTGGTGACTCATGCCCGCGGCCTTCAACGGTTTCCGAGTGCTGGCAAGGCCAGATCGTAGGCGGTCCGACGGCCAATGGCCAGCGTTCTCCGCTCAGATCAGTGACCCCGTCGGTCGGCGCGAGCGCGCCCGGCGAGCTGCGCTTGACAAGCGCGCCGCGACATCCAGCGCGTCATGCAGGCGCAGGTTGCTGCTCGGGGACCGTGAGCGCGAAGCTGACGCGCTGGCTGGCAGAGCACGGACACATCAACGATAATCAACCGGGCGACGCGATCGACCGCTCCCGCGCCGCCGCGTTGCGATCTGCCTGTAGCCGATCGCCTCGGCGGTCTGCTGCACGACGTCGCCGCGCGCGCCCCACAGATCGATCCCGACTGCATCGCGGATGCCGCTGGGTCGAGGATCAGCTGGCGCTCAGCGATGTGCAGCCCGGCCTGATCTGCTTTGAGGGCGACATCGGCCCGATCGAGGTCCCGCGCGCCGCCAGCGATCTGGCACGCACCGGCTGGCTGGTGTCGCTGACGGCGGCGCGCAGCGCCGAGCGCTGGCAGCTGCTCGAGGTCGGCTTCGTCTACCCCTGACCGCGCGCGACATCGATCGCACCGCTGGCCGATCCGCCCCGGAAGGGCGCTACGCCTCCCGAGTCCCCCCTCTTTGGCCGGGCCGTTTCCATGGCTCGGAGCCCGTGCCTGCTGGCCCTGGTCGTGTCGGACCCCTGTGGGAAAACGGAGTTCTCACAGCGATTCCGTGCTCCCGCATCTTCTCGGATGGCTACGCTGACAGCGGGTGTGTACTTCGAACGCGGCGCCGCGTTGGGCGAGCATCGTGCAGAACGTGTGGCGCAGGACATGCGCGGTTCGGCGGCCCTTGGGGGTGTGGCGTGCCGGACGCTAACGCCCGCGTCGGGGGACGAGCCGCCGATCAGGCGGGTCAAGTTGCTCGGTCGAGAACGGCGGTCAGCAGGCAGTACGGGGTGGGCCGGGGGCGGCGAGCGCGGGTAGGCGAGCAGGCGGGCCAGCGAGCACCGTCGACAGGGGCGTGATCGGCTCGAGCTTTTCGATCAACGCCAGCGGTGGTGACTGAGCGTCGGCTGGCCGCTGGTCGTTTAGCAGTCGCATCGGCCCCCGCGGCGCTTGACGTATACGGTCTTGACGACTGTGCTCGTCGGGCGCGGATGCTCGGCGGCCCAGGTTGTGGGGCCGTCCTTATTGGGGACGGCGTCGACCGCTGACTGTTTGACGGTCATCGGGGTGACGGCGTACTGCTGTCGGATGGAGCCGGCGTCGCCGAAGTACAGCGGCCGCGACCAGTCACCTTGACCCGTCGCGCCACTCCAGCTGGTCACCGTCGCGAAGTACGTCCTGGGGTCCCCGTTGTCGATGTTCCTGACGCCGAGCACGAGCGCCCGGCTAGCTGGGAGTCTGGCGGTGCCGCTCCACTGCGTGCAGCGCTGGACCTTGTAGTTGGGCGGCGCTCCGATCGTCACCTGCGACGACGTCCCCGCCTGCGTCGGGCGGGCTGCAGTACCCGGCTTGGGCTTGTCACCGGGATCGGCGATGGCAAAGCCCAAGACCGCCGCGGCGGCTGTGACAGCTACGGCGCCGGCGGTAATCGCAACCGGCCGTGGGCGTATGCGTCTGCGAGCTTGATCGCTTTCCTCAATCAAGCGGCGTACAGAGCACCAGCAGCACACCGACCACCCAGCTGAAGCCGAACACGGCGGCCAGCAGCACGACCGGCACGAGCGCCGCGGCCACCCGCACGGGCGCATAGCGCTCGGCGTAGGCGCCGATGCGCTGCGCCTCGTCCATCACCGCCGTCGCCTGCGCCGCGCTCGGAAGCGTCGAGCCGGCGCCGCCGAGCAGACGCTCGAGCAACCGGGCCCGCACGCCTTCCTCGACCGCGAGCGCGCCGTCGACGGCAAACCGCGCGGCCAGGTACGTCGCACCGGCGCGCACGGCCGCGGCGCCCGCGAGCGCCAACAGCCAGCCCGCGTCGTGCGCCCAGCTCACCTGCTGCCAGAGGACGTCCTGTGCCACCGCCGCAACCGCGAAGAACCCCACCGCCGTCGCGGCCGCGGCCGCAGTGGTCGCGATGCCCGAGGCGGTCAGCAGCCGCCTGCCCGGCATCAGGACCTCGGCCAGGCGGCGTCTGGTCTCGGCCGTCGGCGGTGCGGCGAGCGCCGGAGACAGCAGCGGGTCAGCGGACATCGCCGTCGGCCGAGCTCGCTCCGTTGGCCTGCGCCGCTCGTGTCGCCCTGCGCCTGTCGCGGTCCTCGCCGTACCACCACGCCCATAGGGCAAAGCACATGAACGCCGCCAGCAGGGTGAGGGTGCCGACCTGCGTGTACTTCGCCCACATGTCGTCCGAGATGACGAAGACGAGCAAGGTGAGCGGGACGAACAGGACGTACAGCACGATGCGATAGGCGCGCGAGCGGCGATACAGCCGGGTCAGCGGGTTCATGCGGCCGTCGCCTCCTGCTCGACGTCGACCTTGCCACGGAAGACCCAGTAGCCGTACGCCTGGTAGGCCAGGATGATCGGGATGAGGACACCCGTCGCGATCGTCAGGAACATCAGCGTGGTGTGCGGGGACGCGGCCTCATGCACCGTGACGTCCGGCGGCACGAGGCGGGGATAGAGCAGGCCGCCGGCGATCAGCAGGCCCCCGGCATAGACGGCCAGCGTCGCGAGCACCGGCGCCCGGTCCGATCGCCGGCCTCGAAGATCGCTCGAGAAGGACCGAAGCGCGAACGCCAGGCCCGCCGCGAGCACCGCGGCACCCGCGGTCCAGACGGGCAGGCGCGCCGTGGCGCCGGCGTCCAGGGTCGTCGGCCCGGCAACCGGGGCCAACAGCCAGCTCGCCGCCGTCCCCGCCGCCAGCAGGACAACGGCGACGCGCCCAACCCGTGCCGCACGCTGCTGGGTCTCGCCGTCGGTCTTCAGGTACACCCAGGCGCACCCTGCGAGGAGGTACAGCGCGACGGCGGTGAGGCCCGTCAGAACGGCGTAGCCGTGGTGAAGGAAGGTGAACGGTCCGCCAGCGAAGGTGGCGCCGTGAACGTCCAAGCCCGCGACGAGGCCGCCGAACGCCGCACCCTGGCAGAACCCGACCGCCAGCGAGCCGATCCCGAAGACTTTGCCCCACACCGGATGCCACCCCTTGTGCTCATCGATGAGCTCGAGTGCCACGCCGCGCGCGATGAGCGACCACAGCATCGGAACCAGCGCGATGTACAGGGCCGGCAGGGCAACCCCGGCGACGAGCGGCATCCCGGCCCACAGCGTCAGGGCGACGAGCACCAGCCATGACTCGTTGCCGTCCCAGAGCCACGCGACGAGCCCGTGCATCTCACGGCGACGCCGGTCGTCAGGGTCCAACAGGGTCAGCACGCCGATCCCGAGGTCGTAGCCGTCAAGGACGATGTACAGCGTGAACGCGAGGATCACGACGATCATCCAGCCGTCGGAGAGGTGCATCGCCAGGCTCCTTCAGCTCGCCGGGGAGACGGCCCCGCCCGCCCGCGGCCCGGATCGAATTGACGGTGCAGCCGGCTCGACGAGCGGCTCCTCGCCTGGTCCCTCGCGGACCGTGCGCGCGACGAACCAGACGTAGGCCCCCAGCAGCGCGACGTAGAGGAGGACGAACACGACGAGCGAGGTGAGCACCGACCACGGCTGCAACGGCGAGACCGCGTCAGCGGTGAGCAGCTGGCCGTACACGAGCCAGGGCTGGCGGCCGGTCTCGGCCACCACCCAGCCGGCCCAGATCGACACGAAGCCGATCGGCACCAACCCGACCAGGAGCTTGTGGAACCAGCGCGCGCTGTACAGGCGGCCATGCAGCCTGAGGGCGATGCCGCCCAACGCCACCGCCACCATCAGCACCGCGGGCCACCACATCAGGTGAAACCCGTAGAAGGCGGGCAGCATCGTCGGCCGCAGGCTCTTCGGCGTCAGGTTCAGCCCTGGAACGGGGGTGTGGCCGCTCCAGTCCTTGCCGAAGGCGCTTCCCAGCCACGGGATCGTGACCTGCACATCGTTCTTGGCCGCGTCCTGATTGGGGATCACGAGGAGGTTCTCGCCGGTGTTCGCGGAGTTCCAGTTGCCCTCCATCGCCTCCAGCTGCGGCAGCTTGTACTGCGCGACGTATCCGGCGACGTTGTCACCGATGTAGATCTGCAGCGGCACGAGGAGTGACAGCACGCCCAGGGTCACCGATAGGCCCCGGCGCGCGATCGGCAGATGGCGGCGCTTGACGGCGTACCACGCCGAGATCCCGCAGATGAACCAGCCCGCGGCGACCAGCGCTCCGACCAGCATGTGGACGAACCGGATGCCGAACGACGGGTTGAAGATGACGTGAAGCCAATCGACCGGCTGGAATTGGCCATCGACCCGCTTGTAGCCGGCGGGCGTCTGCATCCACGAGTTGGCCACGAGGATCCAGGTGACCGACAGCATCGTGCCGAGACTCACCATGCAGGCGGAGAACATCATCATCCGCTTGCCGATCCGCCCGTCCCCGTAGACGAGCAGGCCGAGGAAGCCGGCCTCGA
>DASVPU010000220.1:0-3815 GCA_036389475.1 Solirubrobacteraceae bacterium | reverse complement strand
CGGCGCAGGGCCCCGAGGAACGCCGCGATCGCCGCGAAACCGACGATCGACGTCAGGACGCGGTTGCCGAACTCGATGATGCCGTGGGTGTTCAGCTCGGTGTACAGCGAGCTGTCGGTGCATTTCGGCCAGGTCGGACAGCCCAAGCCCGACCCAGTGACCCGCACCGCCGCACCGGTGAGCACGATGAGCGTCAGCATGACGAGCGCGACGCGCGCGATCAGCGCGTAGCGCTCGGGGGTGAGGGTGTAGCGATCCTTCACGGCCGGCAATTTTAGTGCTGCGTTCTCGGCTTCAGGTCCACGTGACGCAGCACGAGACTCACGCGGCCTCGGGCTGCACGGCGCCCTCGCGGCGCGGGTTCTCGATGCCGATGGCGGCGAGCAAACCGCCCGCGATCATGAGCAGGCCGGCGACGACCATCGCCGTGCGGAAGGCGTGCAGGTTGGCCTCGCGAACGGCCGCGCGCGCCTGCGGCGCCACCCGCCCGCGCGGAAGCGACAGCGGATGCTTGCGCGCCTCACCCACGTACGCGCGAACGTCACCGCTGACGCCGGCGCCCAGGCGCTTGTCGACCTCCGCGCCGAATTGCGCCGAGAGCACAGCACCGACCGCCGCGATGGCGAGCAGGCTCGCCACCCGGGCGACAGCGTTGTTCACGCCGGACGCGATGCCGGCGTGGCGGCGATCGGCCGCATCGAGCACGGTCGCGGTCAGCGGCGCGACGGTCATCGCAAGACCGAGGCCGAACAGCAGCGTCGCGGGCAGGACCTCGGTCAGGTAGTCCGCGCCGGCGTCCATGCGCGAGAACGCGAGCAGCCCGAGCCCGGCGACGATCGGTCCCGCCGCCATCACCAGCCGCGGGCCAACGCGCGTCGAGAGCGCCCCGAAGCGCCGCGACAGCGAGATCAGCAGCAGCGTGATCGGCGTCAGCGTCAGACCGGCCTCGAGCGCGCTGTAGCCGGCGATCTGCTGGAGAAACAGCGCCACGAAGAACGTTCCGGCTCCCAGTCCGGCGTATGTCGCGAACGTGACGGCATTACCGAAGGCGAAGTTGCGCGACGCGAAGATCGAGGGCGGCAGCATCGGCTGCGGCGCAACGCGCTCGTAAGCGAAGAAGGCGATCAGCGCCCCGATGCCGCCGAACAGCGGGATCCAGGCCTCTGGATCCGACCAACCTAGCTGCGGCCCCTGGATCAGGGCCCACGTCGGGCCCGCGAGGCCGATCGCGCACAGCAGCGCGCCCGGGAGGTCGATGCGCTGGCGACCGTCGCCGGGAAACTCGGGAACCGCGCGCTTGATGAGCCACAGGCAGACGAGCACGAGCGGCACGTTCATCGCGAAGATCACGCGCCACGAGAAGACGTCGACGAGCAGGCCGCCGAGCGGCGGGCCGACGGCGATCGCCGCGCTCGTACCCGCCGTCCAGGACCCGATCGCGGCTGGGCGCTCGTCCGGTCCGAAGACCGCCGTGATGATCGCCAGCGAGCTCGGGACGAGCAGCGCGCCGAACGCGCCCTGCAGCGCCCGCGCGACGATCAGGACCTCGATCGAGGGCGCGACGGCGCAGAGCAGCGAGGCACCGCCGAAGCCAGCAACGCCGATGGCGAAGATGCGCCGCCGGCCGTAGAGGTCGCCGAGCGAGCCGCCGACGAGGACGAGCGACGCAAGCAGCAGCAGGTAGGCCTCGACGACCCATTGCTGGTCGGCGAGCGAGGCGTCGAGGTCGCGGCGCAGCGCGGGCAGCGCGACGTTGACGACCGTCTGGTCGACGAAGACGACCGCTGAGCCGAGGATGCAGGCGATGAGGGTCAGCCGCTTCACGCGGGGGTCGTCCACGCGGCGCAGCCTAGGGTGCATGCGAGCAGCGGCGGTCGCCGGTGCGGGCGGACCCTGTACTAGATTGCGCCCGGCATGCGCCGGCTCGACACCCGCCTCGAAGGCCCGATCTTGCTCGCGCCCGATGTCCATGGCGATGCTCGCGGCTTCTTCCAGGAGAGCTACCGCGCGAACGTCTGGGCGCAGTACGGCGTCGGCGAGACGTTCGTGCAGGACAACCACTCGCGCTCGCGCCAGGGCGTGCTGCGCGGGATGCACTTCTCGATCGGTGAGGGGCAGGCCAAGCTCGTGCGCTGCGCGCGCGGGCGCATCCTCGACGTCGTCGTAGACCTGCGGCGAGCGTCGCCGACCTTCGGGGAGTGGGAAGGCTTGGAGCTCGACGACGAGAACATCCATCAGCTCTACATCCCGGTCGGCTTCGCGCACGGCTTCTGCGTGCTGTCAAAGCTCGCCGACGTGACCTACAAGTGCTCGACCTACTACGACGCCGACATCGAACGCGGCTTTCGCTACAACGACGACGAGGTCGGGATCGCCTGGCCACAGGACATGGCGCTGCTCGTGTCCCAGCGCGACGTCGAGGCGCCGACGCTGCGCGAGATCGCGGACGAGCTGCCGTTCTGAGGAGGACCGTCAGCTCGATGCGGTCGAGCTCAAACGGCGCCGCCGGGCGCCTACGCGCCTTCGCGCCGTTGCAGGTAGCCGGACGGATGGCACGTGACGCCGTACAGCTCGAGGTCGCGCCGCACCGTAAAAGCGGCGCCGGCGGCGGTGGCGAGCCACGCGTTGAGCGCCGGGAGCACGCCGCGCGGCCAGCCCGCCAGGCGCAATCGCTCGTCGTCGACGCAGCCGTCCTCGACGACCATGAACCCACCCGCCGGCACGAATCGTGCGTAGTGCTGGAGAGCGGCGCGCGTCGTCTCATACGTGTGCGCGGAGTCCTCGACGACGAAGCAGCGCTCTCCAATCAGTCCGGCGACGTGCTCGGCGACCTCGGGATCGGCCACGTCGCCCTCGACGAACGTGATATGAGCCGTGTTCCCAGCTTGCGCAATCGTGCGGCGCGACACGTCCTGCGCGAGGTCGACGCTGATGACCGTCGGCTCGCGCGCGATCCTGCCGTAGGCGCGCAGGGCGGCCAAGCGGTCGCGAAACCAGAGCGCGCTGCCACCCCACTGCGTGCCGATCTCGATGACGGTGTCGGGCGCGTCGAGCCACAGCAGGTGCTCGTAGACGCGCAGGTCCTCGGGGAACTTCGACAGCGGCACGCCGGCGTAGCTGTCGCGCACGTGCTGCTCGGCGCGCCCGCGCCAGTAGTGGCGCATGGCCGCGCCGGACAGGTCGACCTCGACCGCCGGTGGCAGCGTCACCGCCGGCAGGCCGTGGGCGTCCTCGAGACCGAAGCCGTCGAGCTCGCGCGCGACCCGTTCCCGGAAGTTGGTCACGCGCGCAGGATAGTTGCGCTCACGGCACACGCGGCGTGGATGCCGACCGAATGGCTCAGCCGAGCGACGCTGCGCAGCGCGAACAGGCTCGCTACGAGGACCAGCTCGCCGAGGCGCGGGAACGTTACGACGCGCTGCGCTCGCGCAAGGCCGCGTGCGCGGCGCTGGCACTCGCCGGGCTGCTGCCCTGCTACGTCACAACGGTCACCGAGCGGGCGCCACGGGTCCGCCGCGCCACCCGTCGCGAAGCCCTATCCCGCGCCGACCGAGCCCCCGACGCCGGCCGTCGAACCCAGCCTTGCCGCCGAGCCGGGACGAGATGTCTTAGCCGCCACGGCGGGTGTGGCCGTCGCTGCTACGGCCGAGCTGTCAGTCAGACACCTGCATTGGGCGGTCATAGGATCCCCGCCCGTGACCGAGCAGAAGCTGCCCGTCGACATCCCCGTGCTCGCGATGCCGATCGCCGAGGCCGCGCGCGCCGTCGGGCTCACAAAGAGCACCTTCCGCCCGACGTGCTCCCACAGGTCCGCT
>DASVPU010000219.1:0-22577 GCA_036389475.1 Solirubrobacteraceae bacterium | reverse complement strand
GCCTTCCGCGAGTGCGAGGCGAGCTCGTGGACGGCCTGGTCGTAGATGTCGTCGCTCATGGTGACGCCTTGCTCGTTGCAGAGGCGCTCGCAGCGATCGGCCACTCGACGGGCCAGAGCGAGAAGTGAGCCGGGGCGCACGTCGTCGAACTGGGTATGCATGTCTCGACGACAGCGGCGGCAGTGGCCGATCTGCGCGGTACGGTGGCCACCATGACACTGGGTGCCCACGGCTGTTGCGCCCGGGCGACTACTGCCCTCGAACGGGGCGGCGGTTGAGATGGCGGAGACATCCGCCAAGGAGAGGCCTAAGGAGTGGCACAAGAAGGCTCATCCGTTCTTCTGGCTGCTCTGGGTGCTGGCGCTTCCCTCCGTCGTTGTTGCGATTGCAGTGCCGGACAACGCTCCGGGCTACGCGCTGGAGTCCTCGTGGCTCTACCGCTTGGAGGTCGGTGGCGCGTTCTTCCTCGGGCTGCTCGTGGTCTTGCTCATCTTCTGGCTCGGGTACTCCGGTCGCTCCATCGGCAAGGTTCAGCTACCGGGCGGCGCGGGCATGGACCTTCCGAACCCCGACCCAGACCTCGATGACGCCGCGGAAGGTCTCGCTGGGTACAAACAGAAGACCGACCAGCGCCTGGCGAAGATTGAAAACACCCTCGATGTGCTCGCTGATGAGGAGCCGGGCAGTGGCTCTACGATGAAGCCGAAGTGAGGATTGCCGCAGAGCGTGCACTGGGTATCATTCGCGGTGATGACCGAGCGCGAGCGAGACATCATCAGGCGGAACGTCGCCGAGTCACGCCGCCTCGGCAAGGAGGCTGACAAGGACGCTCAAAAGGCCATCGATGGTCTTCGACGGGCGGCGCGTTCAGGTCGCTACCGCACCGGGCACCTCGCCACGAACGCTCCGCAACCTAGACCGGCTCGATAAACGAGGACCTGTACTTCGCCGGCTCCGGCTCTACGGCCCGATCGTTGCTGCGTGCGGAACGCCCGGCGACGGCGACGAGACGCAGCCTGCGATGACGCAGCCAGCTGGAGCAGCATTTCGCCCAACCGATCGCACAGGGATAGCGCTTATCGACGGAATTCAGCCCGACGCGCGACGTGTCAGACGCGCTTCTCGCCGAAGAAGTTGCCTAACGCCGTTGTTGCGTTGCTGGCGCAGGGACAAGGCGCCGGCCGTGCTGTATCGCTCGACGCCGTGACCGGACCCGCGCCCGTCACAGCCGCGGCCCGCGATTGTGCTCGGACGCCGCCTCGCGCAACCCCTCGCCGCGCGCGGGACGCAGCGTCGCCGTGACGTGGCGCCAGTAGCGCCGCGGGTCGTGGCCGGGCAGCGCGATCGCCGCAAGCGCCCGGGCGGCATACGTAAAGGCTGTCAGCAGCCGCACGACCCAGGCGGCCGGCAGCGTGTGGTGCTTGCGCATGTAGACGTCGCGGTTGCGCGACAGCTCGACGATGCGCCGTTCGGGCACCCGTCCGGTCGAGAGCTGCTCGTGGTGGATCGCAACGGCGGCGGGCACGTAGAGCGTGCGCCAGCCGGCGTCGCGCAGGCGCTTGCAGAAGTCGACCTCGTCGGAGTAGACGAAGAAGGCTGGATCGAACCAGCCGATCTGCTTGGCTGCCTCACGGCGCACGAGCAGCGCCGCGGATTGCGCCCAGTCGACCCGCCGGACCTCGTCGCCGCGGCTCTGGACCGTGAAGCGACGGTGCAGGACCAGCGCTCCGGCAAGCGCGGTGAGCACGGTCGGGAAACGCCAGGCCGACGGCTGCACGCGCCCGTCTGGCCGCAGCAGGCGCGCGCCGGCGGCGCCCGCCGCCGGTTGCGCCTCCAGCGCCTCGCGCAGCGCGCCGGTCGCGCCGGGCAGCAACTCGGAGTCCTCGTTGAGCAGCAGGCAATAGCGCCCGCGCGCGCGCTGGAGCAGGTCGCTGTCGTTCTCGCCCTTGCCGCGGCGGCGCTCGAGCGCCACGAGCTGGGTCGTCGCCGGGTGGCGCCGCGCAGCGCCGGCCGAGCCGTCGAGTGACGCGTTGTCGAGTACGAGCACCTCAGTAGGAAAGGCGAGCGTCGCGCGCTCGGCGGCGATCGCATCCAGACAGCGCACGAGCAGCTCGCGCTGCTCGGTGTTGACGACGCAGTAGGAGAGCTCGACCGCCACCGGCGGCCACGATACTTCCCGCCTTCGGCCCCGGGGACGCGCCGCGGGGATGCCCGAGCCTCGATCGCAAACGGCGCCGACGATACTTCTTCGCGGTGCGCATCGATGTGGTAGATCCCTCGGCCTTCACGCCGCCCTACGACCATGCGCTCTGCGCCGCGCTTGGCCGGGCGGGAATGGACGTGCGGCTGCAGACGAGTCACTTCTGCTACGGCTCGATACCGGTGCCTGACGCATACCAGCGTGTTGAGCGCTTCTACCGCCTCGGCGGCGGCGCCGCCGGATCGCGGCGGCGGCGCGCGGCGAAGCTCGTCCAGCACGTGCCCGACATGCGCGAGTACCGCCGAGCGGCCGCCGAGGCAGATGTCGTGCACTTCCAGTGGCTCACGGTCCAGCCGCTGGACGTGCGCCTGCTGCCATCGGACCGGCCGCTGGTCCTGACCGCCCATGACGTTCTGCCGCGGGAGCCGCGGCCCGGCCAGCTCGCCGCACAGCGACGCCTCTACGATCGCGTCGACGCCGTCATCGTGCACTCCGCGCACGGTCGCGAGCGCCTCGTCAGGGAGCTCGGGATCGGACTCGAGAAGGTCCACGTCATTCCCCACGGAGCCTTTCACCATCTCACGGACGTGCCGGGTGAGCGCCCGCTGCCGAGCGAGCTCGCGGCGGTGCGCAAGCCAGTCGTGCTGTTCTTCGGCCTTCTGCGCCCGTACAAGGGAGTCGACGTCCTCCTCGACGCGTGGCGCGAGATCGCGGACGCCGAGCTGTGGATCGTGGGCATGCCGCGGATGGATGTCACGCGGCTGCGCCAAACCGCTGCGCCGTCGGTGCGCTGGATCTCGCGCTTCATCCCCGACGAGGAGGTGGCGTCGTACTTCCGGCGGGCCGATCTCGTCGTTCTGCCGTACCGCGACATCGACCAGTCCGGCGTTCTTGCGACGGCGCTGGCGTTCGGCGTGCCGCTGCTGCTCACCGCTGTCGGCGGCTTTCCGGAGGTTGCGGCGCGCGGCGCCGCCGTGCTCGTCGAGCCCGGCGATCCGGCGGCCCTGGCCGCCGCGCTCCGCCGCCTGCTCTCCAGCCCCCGCTTCCGCGAGCGCCTGTCCACGGGGGCGCGCCTCGCGGTCCGGCACTCCTATGACTGGGACATGATCGCGCGGCGCCACGTCGAACTGTACGAGCAGCTCGTCGACTGATCATGCGCAGCGGCCTCTCATGACGCGGATCGCCCTCTATGCGGCAGCGTTCACCCTGATCGCGGGTGGCGTGATGGCCTGGTACGCGTTCAAGGCGACCGAGGGCATCCCGGGGAGCATGTCGCTCACCGCGTACGTCGATCCCGAAGCGCCCGCGAAGCCCGGTTGCGTGCGCCGCCTGACGCTCGTCGTCACGGTGCTCAACACGGCTTCCAAGCCGGCGACGATCAGCGCGGTCCGCTTCCTGGCCGGCAAGCGCACGAGCCTCGACGCCCATGTCGCGCCGCGCCGTGTCGGCGGCGACGAGCAGGTCGTCTTGAGGTTCGATGTCAGCGGTGTCTACGCGCGGCTGCGAGCGCAGCGCATCGCGCGGTCGATCACGCGTGTGGAGGTCCGTGACGGGGCGGGGATCCGCTACCGCAGTCCGGTGGCGCTGAACTCCGACGCTCGCATATGCGGGCAGTAGCCGATCGCTCGAAGAGAATGCCCAGGTGAGCTTCTGGGCCGGCGTGTTCTGGCTGTCCGCCGGGCTGCTGGTCTACGCCCAGCTCGGCTACCCGCTCTTGCTCGCCGCTCTTGCTCGCGCGTCCCGGCGGCGGCCCGAGCGCGGCGCGCCGGCAGTCGACCCGCCGACGGTCAGCCTCATCGTCCCAGCCTACGACGAGGAGGGGGTGATCGCCGCGAAGGTCGCCAACGCGCTGGCGCTCGACTACCCGCGCGAGCGCCTGCAGGTGGTGGTGGCCGCCGACGGTTGCAGCGACGCCACGGTGGCGCGGGCCCAGGCCGCCGGGGCCGACCTCGTCCTCGACCTTCCGCGCGGCGGCAAGATCCGCGCTCAGGACGCCGCCGTCGACCGGTCGCGTGCTGCGGTCGTCGCGTTCTCGGACGCCAACAGCGCCTGGGAACCCGACGCCCTGCGCACGCTCGTCGGCGCCTTCGACGATCCGGCCGTCGGCTACGCGTGCGGCCAGGTGCGCTTCGTCTCCGACGGCGGCGACAACCAGGAGGGCTTGTACTGGCGCTATGAGATGAGGCTGCGAGCGCTGGAGTCCAAGCTCGGCTCGATCACCGCCGGCAACGGGGCGATCTACGCGACCCGCCGCGATGCCTACATCGAAGTCGACCCGATCATGGGCCACGATCTGTCGTTCCCCTTCAACATGGTCAAGCGCGGCTGGCGCGCGGTCTACGTGCCGGCGGCCCAGGCGACGGAGAAGATGGTCCCGTCGATCGAGGGCGAGTTCGCGCGCAAGCGGCGGATGATGAGCCACGCCTGGCCGATCGTCCTGCGCGGCGGCCTGCTCTCCTTGCGCGGCTATCCGCCGCTGTACGCGCTGATGATCGTCTCGCACCGCGCGCTGCGCTACGGCGCGCCGTTCCTGCATGTCGCGGCGCTCGTATCAAGCGCGGTGCTGGCCGCTGAGAGCCTCGTCTACGCCGTCGCGTTTGCCCTACAGCTGTGCCTGCTGGCGGGCGCGCTGCTGGCGCCGGCGCTCCCCCTGCGCCCGCTGCTCGTCGCGCGCTACTACGTCCTGACGACGCTCTCGGTCGCCGCCGGCCTGTGGGACTGGCTGCGCCACGGCACCCAGGCCGGCTGGGAACCGGCCGAGGGGACGCGCTGATGCTGCGTCGCGCCTTCGACATCGTCTTCGCCGCGAGCGTGCTCGCCGCCGCGTCGCCGCTGCTGGCGCTCGCGGTCGTCGCGATCCGGCTGGAATCGCCCGGCGGGGCGTTCTATCGCCAGCGCCGCGTGGGCCTGGACGGCCACGAGTTCGACGTGCTCAAGCTGCGCACGATGGTGCACGGGGCGGAGTACGTCGGCGCGGGCATGGCCGTAAATGCCGGTGATCCGCGCATCACGCGCGTCGGAAGGATCCTGCGCCGCACATCGCTTGACGAGCTGCCCAACCTCGTCAACGTCCTGCGCGGCGACATGGCGATCGTGGGCCCGCGACCGACGCTCCCGGTGCAGGTCGCGCAGTACACGGAGCGCGAGCGCGGGCGCCTCGCCGTACGTCCCGGGATCACCGGCTGGGCGCAGGTCAACGGGCGCACCTCGCTTCCGTGGGAAGAGCGGATCGAGCTCGACCTCTGGTACATCGAGCATCGGTCGTGGCGCCTTGACCTGCGGATCCTGCTGCGCAGCGCGCGGCTCGTGCTCGGCGGCGAGGGGCTCTACAAGGGGGCGACCGGGGGCTGGAAGGCGCGCTGAGCCGCGCTCACGTGTGGTTGGGGCCGCACATCGCGAGCCCCTTGTCGGGCTCGTCGTCCGTGCCGCCCTGAAAGAAGACCTGCGGCGTCCAGCCCCACACGTTCTCGTCGGACAGCGTGTAGGACCACCATCGGTTGCGGTACCCGTTGGGGTGGTAGTACTCGACGCCGGGGAACTCGCGCTGGCAGACGAAGTACTGATTCGCGGTGCCGTGCAGCCAGCCGGCCGGAGCCGGGTTACCCGCGCCGGCCGCCCTCGCGACGGGTCTGCTGTAGACGGGCACCCAGTTGTTCGGGGGCAGTGGTCCGACGAGAGGGCAGCGCTGCACCTTCTCCTGCGACCATGACATCGATACCGGCGATTCGCAGGGATACGTGTCGCTCGTCGACGCGGCCGGCGGCGGCGCTGGCGCCGACGGAGCGCCGGGAGGCACAGGCGCGACCGGCGGCGTGGCCGGAGCCGGCCCCGAGGGCGCCGGATTGGACTGCACCACCTGGTCGGGCTGCACCGGCGGAGTGCCGCGCGGGCACACGACACGGTTTCGGTAGGCATTCAGGCACCCGCTCTCCTTGTAGGCGAGGCCCAAGCGCCCGTCGCGGCGCTGGGCGGTGAGCAGCAGGTAGCGGCCGATCCGGCCGCGGCGCACCACCGTGACCTTTACGGCACGGCCTCCGCGGAGGATCCAGTTGACGCCCGTGAAGCGCCTGCTCGTGGCGCTCGGCCGGCTGATGCCGATACGCCCGACCATCCGTCGGCAGCGGTTACAGCGCACGGTGAGCTTGCCGTGGATGCGCCGTACCAACAGGGTGCGCACGACGATTGCCGGGCCGCCACCGGAGCGGATCTCCTTGGTGGTGGCTTTGATCCTCGGCAGCGGGACGACGGCGGCCTGAGCGTCGGCGACAGCCCACGCTGCGATCAACGCGATTGTCAGGACCGCGGCGCAGGGCCCGAGCCGGCGGACGCGATGCGCGCCGGACAGGACGCGGGTGAAGGCACAACCGACGACCATTCGCGCAACCTTACTCGCCCTTAGATCACCGATCCCACATAGCAGATGAGGTAGCGCGGGCAGGTGCTTCCATGCCCAGCGCGATCGCGATGTGGCTTCTGCCGGTGCCGGGTGGCGACGAGCGCCGCTCACCCTGGAGCCGCGATGCGCGTGAACTGGCCCCAGCCTTGGCCGACTTTGGTGGTGGCTGCCCATTTGAAGCTGCCGTTTTCGCGTCCGAGGTGGCGGTACCACATGAGTTCGCCGTTGGGTTTGATGGCGTAGATGACGCCAACCGCTGTCGCGGGGCTTGTCGGGCGGTCACTGGGGGAGATGCCCGTCGGCGGACTCACCGGTATGGGCACGACGATGATGGGTGGCCGTGGCTTCGGGACGCCGCGAGGGCAGCGAATCTGCCTGCTTGCGCGGCTCAGGCACCCGCTCGCCTTGTATCCGAGCCGCAGCCGGCTCTTGCGGCGTTGCGCCGTCAACAGCAGATACCGACCGATCCAGCCCCTGCGCGTGACCTTGATCTTGACCGCGCGCCGGCTGTGCAGGATCCAATCGGCGTGTCTGTAGCGCTTGCTCGTGCGACTCGGCCGGCTCGCGACGAGTTTGTGGTCCGTATAGCGTTGGCATCTGTTGCAGGTGACCGTGAGCTTTCCATGAAGACGGCGTACGAGCAACGTCTGCAGCACGACCGCCGGCCGCCCTTGGAAGTCGACTTCGTAGGTCTCGGCGGTCACCCTCGGCAGCGGCAGCACCCGAGCAGCCTGCGCCTCCGAAACGAAAAGGGTCCCGATCACCGCGAGCGCCAGAACACTCGCCACGGCGAGGCGTGCGAGCCCGCCCCGTCGTATTAGAAACCTGTCTGTCGCCATGCCGCCCTCCTTGGCAGCGCGCCCAAGCAACGCTCAGCCACCGCATCCGAATCGCGGGCGAATTCGCATGGCCCTCTCGCCGGTACGTCTTTGAACATGTCGCTCTCCTCGGGGTCTGCAGGGACGGCCATGAAACCGTAGCTCGGATCAACCGCTTCTTGCGCCCCACACCTACGACCTCGATGCGATCAAGATGAGTTTCTGATCCAGGACCAACGACGCCCACCTACGGTCGGTGCACGCAAATGTTCACCTACTGAAGGAGACCGAGATGGCGGGACGTGTGTTGTCAACCGAGCAGGCCAAGACCTCTATCCAGCAGGTCCAGGCGATCATCAACGGCGGGCTGTCCGAGCAGATCGCCAAGCTCGACAGCCAGGGCAAGATGCTCTCAAGCCCCGAAGTCTGGGACGGCCCGCTGGCCCAGCAATTCCGCGACCAGACCTGGCCCGAGACGAAGTCGGCGCTCGAGAAGGCCAAGCAGGAGCTCGACGAGCTGCGCGGCCAGCTGGAGAAGATCGCGCAGAACATCATGTCGGCGGGCGGCGGCGCCGGGTGAATCCGGGCGCGCAAACAGTAACTGCGAGAGAGCGGTAGGCGAGAGCCATGGAAGACCTGGGAGCAATTCACGAACCCGTTCCTTTTAACTGGGAAGCGGCCGATGCGCTCGTGGCCCAGTTCAATGCCGGGGCGGGCCTTCTCCGCGGGCAGCGCTCCCGGCGTACCGACCTCGCCAGCAAGGCGCGGACGGACTGGCGCGGCGTGTACGAGGGGAAGTTCGGCGCACGGATGACCGTCTGCGTGACCGACGCGGGCCGTCTCGCCGATGCGATGGAGCTGGCCGCCAAGCAGGTCAAGGAGCTCGCGCAGCTCGCGCGCGAAGAGCAGCAGCGGCGCGATGTTGCCAAGCAGTACGAGCGTGACCTCAAGGAATGGCAGGATCGCCGCGACCAGCGGTCGGCGCTCGAGGCGGGAGTCGACGGGTTCACCGAGTTCTTCGGTGCCGACGACGGCAAGCCGCAGCCGCCGGACGGCCCGAAGTCCACGCCCGTGCTCACCGCGGACGCGCCTAACCCCGCGGGTCGGGAGTGACACGATGCCCACAAGCTCAGCCCGCCCCGCCAACCTGGACAGCTTCGTCGCCGGCAGCCGCGCTGCCGACGGCGAGCTGAAGACCGATGGCGCGAAGACCAAGGCCGCGTGTGCGAAGTTCTCCGAGACGTGCAAATGGGGGAGTCTCAACGCCCAGTCGCTGCTCAAGGCCTACGACGACTACATCGGCCTGAACGGTGAGGACGCCCGCTGGGTCGCCACGATCGCCCAGGCGTTTCGCAGCGCCGGCGGCAGCGGCGGTCTGGCGCGTCTGCCGGACGCGGCCATCGCCGCGAGCCTGCGCCGCGCCGGGCTCTCCGACGAGCGTCGCTCGCTCACGTTCGACGGCCCGGTCGCGTACGGCATGCCGCCGACGTCCGGATATGCCAACGATCCCGTCAACACCGGCACGGGCAATTTCGTCGAGCCCGAGGTCGATCTAGCGTTCCACGGACTCGTTGACGGGCTCAGTCTCACGCGGACCTACAACAGTCGCTCAGATCGCACCGGCGCGTTCGGCCCGGGCTGGTCTTCCTGGGCCGCCGTGCGGCTGCTTTCGCGCCCGGACGGCATCGAGTACGAGGGGCCCGACGGTCAGCGCGCGCTCTTCCCCCGCATGGGCGCCGGCTACGGCCGCGTCGTCGGCGTCAACGCACTCGTGGAGCCGAACGAGGACGGTCTGGCGCTCGCTTGGTTCGGCGGTCGCGGTCGGTGGGAGTTCGACGCGGCGGGGCGGCCGGCGCGGATCGAGCGCGGACCCGGAACCGAGGTGCTGCTGCGCCACGACGACGAGGGCCGCCTGGTAGCGCTGACCCACGAGGGCGGCAAGCGCGTGGATTTGGAGTGGGACGCAGACCGGATCACCGCCGCGGCCTGTTCAGACGGTCGTCGCGTCGTCTATCGCTATGACGACTCGGGCCACCTCGTCGAAGCCGAGCGCGACGGAAGCGCCAGGCGCTACGAACTCGATCTCGACGGCCGGATCGTCTCGGTCACCGACGCCGACGGCGTCGTCGAGGTCGTCAACACCTACGACGACGAGGGCCGCGTCATCGAGCAGCTCTCGCCGTTCGGGCGCCACACGTTCTTCACCTACCTGCCCGGCCAGGTGACGGTCACCAGCGACGAGAACGACGGTCCCGCCAACACCTACGTCCACGACCTCTGCGGACGCGTGTTGGCGATCGTCGACGGCGACGAGCAGCAGACGTCGTTCAACTACGACGAGTGGGGCAACCCCGTCGCCATCACCGAGCGCAGCGGCGCGGTCACCATCCAAGAGTGGGACGACCGCGCGCGGCTCACCCGCCGCGTGCTTCCGACCGGCGCCTCGTTCACCTTCGCCTACGACGACCTCGATCGGGTCGTGGAGGTCGCAGCATCCAATGGTGCGGTCACACGTCTGCGCTACCACGGGTCCGAGCGCAGTCCCGACGAGATCATCGATCCCGAAGGCGCCATCACGCAGCTGACCGTCGCCGGCGGGTTGGTGCGCGAGGTCGTCGATCCCGATGGGGTGCGGTTGCGCTTCGAGTTCGACACCGACGGCAACATCGTCGCCACAACCGACGCGGACGGCAACGTCGCGCGGCTCGAGCGCGACGCCGCCGGGCGTGTCACCGCCGCCGTCACGCCGCTGGGCCGGCGGACGACGTTCTTCTACGACAACCGCGGGCAGCTTGTCGAGCGCCACGATCCGGCGGGCGCCGTGTGGCGCTATGACTACACGGCCGCGGGGCGGCTCACGCGCGTGACGGACCCGACGGGAGCTGTGCAGGAGACCCGCTACGGCGAGCACGGCTGCCCGACTGCGTCCGTGGACGCGCTCGGGCACGTCACCGCCCAGCGCTACGACGTCTTCGGCAATGTCGTCAACGTGGTCGCGCCGGACGGCGCATCGTGGGACTACGGCTACGACGCCCTCATGCGGCTGACCACGATCGTCGATCCGGTCGGTGCCGCGTGGGGGCGCGAGTACGACGTCAACGGCAACCTGATCGGCAGCATCGATCCCGTCGGGACGCACTGCTCGGCGACGATCGACCCAGCCGGCCAGGTGACGGCACTCAGCGACGGCCTCACGTCAAGCGCCTTCGAGCTCGACGAGCTCGGGCGAGCAGTCGCCCACATCCGCCCCGACGGCACCCAGGCGCGCTGCGAATACGACCTCTGCGGCCGCCGCATCTCGATCCAGGACCCGGCCGGCGGGATCACTCGGATCGAGTACACCCCCGGCGGCAAGGTCCGTCGCGAGGTCGCGCCGTCGGGTCGCGTCGACGAGATCGAGCACGACCGTTGCGGGCGCATCTCCGCGCGGATCGACGGCGCCGGCCGGCGCTGGGAGCACCGCTATGACGCCGACGGCGCCCTGACGGAGCGGATCGAGCCGACCGGCGACCACGCTCGCTTCTCCTACGACGACGCCGGGCGGCTCAGCGAGTGGTCGGCACCGGGACGCGGGGTCACGCGCTACACCTACGACGAGGCCGGTCGCGTGACGGCGATCGCCGATCGGCCGGCCGGCAGGCGCCTCTTCGACTACGACGCTGCCGGCCGCCTCGTCGCCGCGACCGACGCCAACGGCGCGACGACGCGCTACGCCTACAACGAGCGCGGCTGGGTGACCGAGATCGTCGACCCCTTGGGCGGCGTCACGGCGCGAAGCTACGACGCCGCCGGCCGGCTGGTCGCCGAGACGGACTCGCTCGGCCGGGTCACGACCCTGACCTACGACGTGGCCGGACGACCGCTGGAGCACGTCGACGGCTCCGGCCGGGCGACGCAGTGGTCCTACGATGCCTCCGGCCGCGTGCGTTCGTTCGGGCCCAGTGGGCGCGACGCGATCGCGATCGAGCGCGACGCGCTGGGACGCGAGATCGCCATCGACGAACCGGGCGCCCCCGCGAACCGGCTGCGCTGGGACGAGGCCGGGCGGCTCGTCGAGCGCAGCCGCGGCGACCTGGCGATGCGCTGGCGCTACACGGCCGATGGCGAGCGCGCCGCGCTTGGCTACCCCGACGGCATGGAGACGACGTACAGCTACGACGCCGGCGGCGTCCTTGCCGGGCAGCATCATCCGGCGCTGGGTGCGATCGCGTACGAGCGCGACGCCGCAGGCCGCCTCGTCGCTGCGACGGCAGATGGGATGCGCGCCCGCTGGCGCTATGACGACGGTGACCTCGTCGAATACGAGATCGACGCCGCCGGCACGCGACGCACCGCCCAGCTGACCCGCGACCCCGTGGGGCGCGTCGTCGCTGCGACGGTCGACGGGGAGCTGGAGCGCTTCTCCTACGATCTCGCAGGGCAGCTGCTCTCGGCCGAGACCCCCGCGGGGTTGTTCTCGTTCTCCTACGACGCCAACGGGCGGCTTGCGTGCGAGACGTCGAGCGAGGGGGCCGTCGAGTACGAGTACGACAGCGCCGGCCAGCTGATCGTGCGCCGCGGCGGCCGCGCTGCGGCGACGCTCACCAAGTACGACTACGACGGCGCCGGCCGCCGCATCCGCGAGACCAGCGCCGACCGCGGTCGCGCGTGGCGCTGGGATGAGCTCGGTCGCCTCTCGGGCATTGACAGCCGGGATCCACATGCGGGCGTGGAGCACACCACGAGCGTCAGCGTCGACGCCCTCGGCGAGCTCGCTCAGGTCGACGACAGACCGCTGCTGTGGGACACGGCTGACGCCTTCTCGCCGCTGACATGGATGGATGATTGCGCGGTCATCGGCCACGGCTCCCCATGGGCGACGGCGGCTGGCGGCGCTGCCCGATGGCTGGCGCCGGACTGGCAGGGCACGATCGGAGACAGCGCTCGCGACCCCTGGGGTCCAGTCAGCACACCAGAGCCCGGCCCTGGCTCCGGCCTGCAGCTCGGCTACCGCGGCGAGCTCGAGTTCGCCGGCGAGACCTGGCTGCGCAATCGCGCCTACGACCCGTCCAGCCGGTCATTCCTGGCGCCCGACCCACTCGCGGCGGTGACTGCAACCGCCTGGGCCGCCAACCCCTACCACTACGCCGGCAACAACCCCATCGGCCTGTCGGATCCGCTCGGCCTGCGGCCCATCAGCGACGCGGAGCTGCAGGAGCACCGCGACCGGATGAACCGCAACTTCTTTGAGAAGGCCGGCGACTGGATCGACGAGCACAAGGACTACATCATCGCCGGCGCCTTGGTGGTCGCCGGCGGCGTCCTCATGGCTACCGGCGTCGGTGGGCCGATCGGCTTGGGGTTGATCGGCGCCGGCGTGAGCGCCGGCATGCAGAAGTTCACGACCGGCGAGGTGAACTGGAAGCAAGTAGCTGTCGACGGCGCCATCGGGGCCGTGACCGGCGGCGCCGGTGCAAGTCTTCTGCGCCAGGCGGCGGTCGAGGGCGGCAAGTCGCTCGCGACCGGGATGGCCGACCGCGGGCTGAACGGCGAAAACCCGTTCGATCCTCGCGGGCTTGGGACGGATCTGCTGATGGGCGGAGTGGCGGCGGTGCCAGGAGGGCGATTGGGCGCCACCAGTAGAGCGGCCCCGCCACCTCCCGATCCGCCGCACCACTTCTGGCGTGGAAGCGCCCCCGGCGAACCCGTAAGCTTCGATCCGAAGCCCCACGAGTTCAAAGTCGATCGTGACACTGGATATGTCAAACCAACACACGGCGTGTCAGTTTGGGATTCACCTGAGCACGTAAGTAGCAGAGGATTCATTCCGAATAAGATCGATCCAGCGAGCGTACCTGATGAATTGCGGATCATACGGAGGGGTAAAACCCCCGGTCACCATGAGATCGTCCCAGCCGAGGGCGCCAATCTCACCGAAGAGCAATATCGGCGTGCTTTGAGTCAGATCAGGATCCTGCCAGAATGACTCGGTTTCAGCTCCGTCTGCCGCCATATTTCGACGACTACGCCGCCGAGATCGAGGCCAAGGGCTATTTCGCAGACGTCATTGTGGAGGCAGATGGTCGCCAATATCGGCCAGTGTTTTACGATCCGGCGCGGCTTGCCCAAGAGATCCGCGACGAGCTCGACAGGGAAGGCGTCTTCGCCGAGGACGATCTCGTGATCGTCGACGCAGTCACTCGGGAAACCATCGAAGCGGCTGTAGCCAAACTTGCCGGCAAAGGCTTCAGAACACTAAAGGCAACGACGAATTTATAAGGTCGTGCCGGAGCGGCACGGCGGATCTCTCAGGGATGGCTCGTCGCGTCGCTGCTGTCGCTTGCCATCCCCACCTGCACAACCTCCACCTCCCCACTATTCACCGCATACCCCCGTCCCACCACCATCCGCACCGGCGCCCGCCGCGGCAGCGGCGCTCCCAGCAGGTCGCCGTCGAAGTCGATATTCGGCCGCAGCAGCACCCCCGTCTTCGACCGCGCGACGGTCTTGGTCCAGTGGCCGTACATCGACCGCAGCGACTCCGACCGACCGGCGACGATCACGTGCAGATCGGGGTGTGCAGTTGACAGCAGGGCCGCGATCGCGCCGTCGCCGTCGTCGAAGTCCTCGGCGTCGTCGATCAGCACGACGACCGGGCCGCTGACCGTGCGCATCGAGGCGAACATCGCGGTAGCCTCGCCGCCCACGCGGGCGTAGCGCTCGACGAACGGGCACTCGCGCAGCGGCGATCGGCGCCCGCCGGCACCGGCGATGTACACGCCGCCCTGCCCGCTGCGCAGCGACTCGGCGATGGTCCACAGCGCGGTGCTCTTGCCGCTGCGCGCCGGGCCCGCGACGAGCGCGTGCTCGCCCTCGTAGAGCACGAGCTCGGCCACGCCCAGATCCGATTCGCGGACTCCGATCGGGATGTGCCATGGCTCTCCGGACAGGCGGCTCGTCGCGCCGAGAGATGCGAATGAGACCTCGGCGGGCAATAGCCCGATCGGATGAACGCGCCGCACCGCCGCCGGCCAGCGCGCGGCAACCTCCGATACGGCGGCGGCCACGGAGGGCGTCGGCTGCCCGACCTGGATCTGCAGCCCGCTCGGCGCCATCACCGCACGCCCGGCGATCGCGGCGGGCACGTTGCGGCGCGCCAGGCCGGCCGAGACGTAGTCGTAGGGATCCGGGAGCCGGAACAGCCATTTCTGTGTCGTGACCGCTGCCCAAGGACCGGGGACCGTCCCGAGCCGGTCGGTGGACACGGCGAAGCAGATGCCGGCCTCGCGCCCGTCGGCGTACACCCGCGTGAGCGCGTCCATGAGCTCCAGGCCCTCGATATCGTCGAACTCGGCGCGCATCCCGGCGAGGTTGTCGATCAGGACGACGATGCGCGGCGACGATCCCGCCGCCGCGCTGCGCCGCCGATCCAGCTCTGCGCGCAGGTGGCGGATCAGGCGCATCTGGCGCTCGCGGTCGGCGGCGAGGATCACCGAGCCGCAGTGCGCAAGCCCGTCCAGCGGCGCGAGATCGCCGGCGCCGTAGTCAAAGGCGTACAGCTCCAGCTCGTCCGGCGTCATCTTCGCCGCCAGGCTCAGCGCGAGGCTGGCGAGCGTCGTCGTCGTCCCGCTTCCCGGTATCCCGAAGAGCAGCAGGTTGCCCTCGTCGAGGTCCCAGCCCACGGGGTACTGGGTCTGCTCGCGCGGGTCGTCGGCGAGCGCGACGGCGGCGCTGCCTCGTCCCGCGGCCGGTGCGTCGGCGATCAGATCGGCGAGGTCCAGCCGCGCCGGCAGCGGCTCCGGCCACGGCCGCCGCGCGGGCGCGATGCCCTCGGCGGCGTTGGCCTCCACGACGGCGTCTACGAGCCGCGCCAGGTCTGATCGCGGAGGGCCCCCGTCGCCGCCGCCACCGGCGCCCCCATTCGCTCCCCCGCCGCCGCGCCGCGCCTCCCCCGGCTCGAAGCCGAACGCGAACGGCGCGACCTCGACCCCTGCGTCCGTGCCCTCGTTCGTCATGCACGTCACCAAGGCCGTCTGGATCGGCACGATCTCGCCCGGCCCGAGCCGGATGTAGGCGCGTCCCGGACGGTGGCGGCTGAGCTGCGCCGCGTCGCGGCTGCCGATGACGTCGATCGAGTCGTCGGCGTCCTGCACGCGCAGCGCGATTCGCAGGTTCGTGTTCGTGCGGATGTTGTCGTTGACCGCCCCCGACGGGCGCTGCGTCGCGAGGATCATGTGCACGCCGAGCGTGCGGCCGCGCTGCGCGACGCTCACGAGCGACGTGAGGAAGTCTGGAAAGTCCTTCGCCATCGTCGCGAACTCGTCGATGACGACGAGCAGCCGCGGCAGCGGTTCCTCCGAACCCCGAGCAAGGTACTGCGGCAGGTTGTCGGCCCCCGCACTTCGCAGCAGGCGCTCGCGATAGCGGATCTCGGCCTCGAGCGCCTCGAGCGCCCGCTCGCCAAGCCCCTCGTCGAGGTCGGTGACCATGCCGACGGTGTGCGGCAGCCGCGCGCACTCGTCGAACGCGGCGCCCCCCTTGTAGTCCATGAGGATGAACGTCAGATGCGCTGGATCGGTGTGCGCCGCCAGTGCCGCCACGAGGCTGCGCAGTAGCTCGCTCTTGCCCGATCCGGTCGTGCCCCCGATCAGCCCGTGCGGACCGTCGCGGATGAGATCGAGGCTGAACACCCCGCTCTCCGTTACGCCCAGCGGCGCCAACGCACCAGGATCGCGCCCGGCGCTTCGCCAGCGCTTGCGCACCGAGTCGGCGTCGATCCGCTCGAGCTCCAGCAGCGGCAGCAGTCGCACGCTGTCGGGCAGAGCGCCGCCGACCTGCTCGAGCTCAGGATCCTCGAACCGCGCAAGATCGCGCGCGCAGGCGCGCGCGCTTGGCACGTCGAGTCCGCCGAGCAGAACCTTGCGCACCGCGGCGCCCTCCTCGGGCCGGCGGACGGTTGCGTCGCCGTTGAGGCTCTCTATCTCGATGACCGTGTTGCACGCTGCCGGCAGCCGATCCGCCGTCGTGGCGACGACGATCCCGGCGACCGCCGCCCGCGGCTCGTGGGGCTGCCGGTGCCGCCCTTCGGCGCCGGCGCGCAGCAGGTCCCTCGCGGGTGCGTTTGGCCCCTCGGTCAGGACGTCGGAGTCGATGACGGCGAGCACGGTCCGGGTTTCGCCGCCGCCGCTGAGCCGGCGCAGCAGCGCTTCGCTGCGCTCGCGCCTGTCGGACAGCCAGCGCCCGCCTCCACCGGGATCCCGCGTATGCGGCAGCCACTTGCACCAGTCCCAGTCCGGCTCGCGGCCGGGATCGACGAAGACTCCGATCGTCAGATCGGCCGGACCCTGATGCACCGCCGCCTGGCAGAGCAGGCTGCGTGCTGTCGCGAGCGCCAGCCCGCGATCTCCGACGATGCCGACCACGCCGCCGTTGGAGAGATCGACGCACACGGGAGCAACGGCGAGCCTGTTGGATTGCACGTTCTGGGCCAGCTCGTCGGGCAGCTCGTCGGCGCCGCGCTTGACCTCCGGCTGCCAGGCCAGATCGGCGAGACCCGCGTACAGCCGCAGGAAATCCTCGTGGTGCGGGCGACGCTCCCACAGGCGCACGCTCGGCAGCCAGGCGCGTCGCAGAGCTTCCGCGGGATCAGGGCAGAGGTCTCTCAAGCGCGTTCGCTCGGCCTCGCCGGTCTCATCGATGAGGCGCGTGAACTCCTCGACCTCGGACTCGTAGGCGCTGTGCGATCGGGCGCCGCCCTGACTGGCGCGGCGGCGCGACTCGGCGTAGGTCCCGAGCGCGATGATCGGCGTGAGCAGCGTGAACATCGCGTAGCGCAGGTCTCCGGTCATGGCGATCATGACGCCCGCCATCACGAGTGGGCCGAACGTGGATGCGATGCTGAAATGCGGCTTCGGCGGGGCCCCGGGCTTGCTCGGGACCGCGATCGGCGCCGGCGCAGCCGCCCGAGCGGGTCGCGGCGGACGATTGAACGGCAGCGTGCCGCTGGGGCCGGAGTGGCGTCTGAAATCCAGGCTGCGGGGACGGTCGGCGTCGCTGACGGCGCGGATGGCGAGTGCGAACGCTCCGACCTCGACAACGCTCCCGCGGGCGAGCTCGACGGCTTCCGTGCCCTCCACCCGCGCCCCGTCTGCGAACGTGCCGTTGGCCGAGCCGGCATCGGTGACCCAGGCGGCGCCGGTGTCGTCCAGCTCGATCATGCAGTGCTGGCGCGAGACCGTGGCGTCATCGAGAACGACCGTGTTCTGCGCAGCTCGTCCGACCAGCGACCGGCCGATCGGGAGCGGAAAGGCCCGTCCGGCGCCGCGGCCGGCCACGATCACGAGCTCGAACGGCGACGCGGGCGCGCTACCGTTGCGCGCGCCGTCGTGCGACGCGGTGAGAACGGCGCCCTCATGCAGTCCCGAGTCCACGATCGGGCATGAGCCCGGCACGACGCGGTCGCCGACGGCGACCGACCCCGTGAGCGGTCTGCCCAGCACGGCCCGCAGGAGATCATCGACGGTCGCGTCGGGATTTCGCAGCTGGACCTCCAGCTCCCGATCACCTTCATTCGTCCGAAAGACGATGTGCATCATTGCCTCGATTTATGGCAGTCGCCGCGACCGTGTGAATGCCGCTTGCACCGTACTGCACGGCTGCGCGAGTGACGCAGCAGCGCCTATAGCATGAGTGGGTGATCGCGGCCCTATGAAGTCGTATCCGAGCACGGGCGGTCGTGCCGTCGGGCGTTACGAGATCCTGCGCCAGATCGGGCAGGGCGCGATGGCCACGGTCCATCTTGCACGCCAGCTGGACCTGGATCGCCATGTCGCGCTCAAGGAGCTCGACCGGGTCGGAACCGGCGAGTCTCCCGTCTTCGCGACGCGGTTCCTGCGCGAGGCCCGCCTGGCCGGGTCGTTGAGCCATGCCAACATCGTGACCGTCTACGAGTACTTCGAGCACGACGGCCGACCGTACATCGCGATGGAGCACGTCGAGCGCGGGTCCCTCAGAGGGCATCTCGACGGCCTCTCGCTCAGCCAGGTCATCGGCGTGCTGCAGGGGCTGCTCGCGGCGCTCACGCATGCCGAGGCGCGCAAGATCGTCCACCGGGACATCAAGCCCGAGAACATCCTCGTCACGGGCGACGGGAACGTCAAGATCGCGGACTTCGGCATCGCCAAGGCGTACAGCGTCATGAGCGGCACGCTCACAGCGACGGGGTCGACGATGGGCACGCCGATGTACATGGCGCCCGAGCAGGCGACAGGGAAGCCGCTCAGCATCGCCACCGACCTGTACGCCGTCGGCATCGTGGCCTTCGAGATGCTGTTCGGCTACGTCCCGTTCGGCTCCGGCGACAGCCCGATCGCGATCATCTGGCAGCACGTCAACGATCCCCTGCCGGATACGCGCGCGCTGCGGCCCGACCTGGACCCGCGTCTGTGCGAGTGGGTCGAGCAGCTCCTTGCGAAGGAGGCCGCAGACCGCCCGCCCTCGGCGGCCGTGGCGCTGGACGCACTCGAGGAGATCGCGCTCGAGCTGCTGGGAAGCCGCTGGCGCCGGGAGGCGCCGCTGCTCGCGCGCGCCGAAGCGACCCCGGCTGCGCAGCCGTCCGTGCCCCAGTCGCCTCGCTGGCCTGCCGCGATCATCGCCCGGATGTGGCCGATGCGGCCGCGGCGCGTGCGCCCGTGCCCGTGCCCAGCAGTGGCGGCGCGACTCGGGATGCGGGGGGTGAGACGATCGCACCATACGCTCTGCGCGAGCAGACCGAGCACTACGGCCGAGACTATCGCGAGGGTCCGATGCACGATGCGCCCGCCCCGTCGCCGAGGCCGCGATGGTCGATCACCATGATCGCGCTCGCAATCGCTGCGGCGCTCCTTGCGGCCGGCGGCGGCTACCTTGCGTTCCAACGCGACCCGGCGACTGCGCCGGCCGTCAAGAGCCAGCCGGCCGGTGCTCAGGCCGCCGCCGCACGACGCTTCGCGACTGGGCTCGACAGCGCGTTCGCCAAGCTGAACGGGATCCGCACGAGCGCCCGCCGGCGGATGGCAGCGGCCAAGACGGCACGCGCGCAGGTCGTCGAGGCGAAGACGATCGCCTCGGCCTACCGCACCGCCGCCGCAACGGTGGATCGCTTGAAGCCCACGGCCGCTGCACAGGGTGCGGCCGTGCTCTTGGGCGACAAGCTCAAGCGCGCCGCCCGGGCCTACGACGCGCTGGCACAGGAGGCGCGAGATCACCGCAAGGCGCAGTACGACGCGAAGCGCTACACGGTTGGCGTCCGCGAAGCGGCGGTGGTGCGCGCGACCCGCCAGATCCAGGGCGGGGGGTGACCCCTGCACGCCGGCGCCACAGGTGCCGAGATGTAACTCAGATCAATTCCAGCTCAACGCTGTCTCGCCGGCGACTACGGTCGCACGTGTGCTGAGCGTCGCAATTTGCAATGCGGAGTCCTCGTCGGGATGGGGACTGTGAAGCCGCTCTGTCCCAGTTGCCGGCGCTATGTCGGTCGGCGACGTACGTGGTGCACTGTGTGCGGACGCGTGCTGGCTGATGAAGCGCCTGCGCTGGAGGTGGTCCTCGAGGACGGGACCCGTGTGGCACTGACGCAGACCATCACGATCGGCCGGACTCCGGGCAGCAGCATCCGCTTGAGCGATCCGAGCGTCTCGCGATCGCATGCGACGATCCTGGAGCCGAGCGGGGATCGGGGCCCGGTGCTGACGGACACGGGCTCGACGTTCGGTACGTGGCTGGACGGGCAGCGCCTAACGGGCTCGGCGCAACTGCACGATGGCGCCTCGATCGTCGTCGGGGACTCCCGCCTGGCTGTCGAGCGGCGGCGCGACCCGGCCGAGGCGGCCCGGACGATCTTCGGCGGCGACGGCCGCAGCGCCCTCCAAGCGCAGGCGGCGGCGAGCCCGCGCGTGCAGCTCCCGCCAGGCGAGTCGCGGCCCAGCGTCCTTGCCGGTTGGGCGCTCAAGCGCTTGGAGGCCGGCGAGGCGGACCACCGATGGGTGCTTCGCGATCTCGACGGCAGCGCAGCACTGCGCCTCGGGGACGCCGAGGCGGAGCTGGTTTGCCTGATCGACGGCACGCGTTCGCTGGCCGAGCTGATCGAAGAGGCCGAGCAACGGCACGGTCAGCAGGGGATCGCCGCGCTCGCGGGCCTGCTGGCCGCGCTCGCCGAGCGCCATCTGCTGGGCGGCGGAGAGGAGCCTCAGCGTCCGGACCCGACGCGCTGGCGCGACCGCATCCTGACGCCGCGCGTGTTCTGCCTGCGGTCTGCCGACGCGCTGCTCGCGCGTGTCTACAGAGGCGGAGCGTGGGCGATGTTCACCTGGGCCGGACTCGCGACGCTTGCGACGGTCGCCATGACGGGCGCCGCGGCATTCGCCGCGCTGGTCGCTCGCGACGACGCGACGCCGTTCGTCGTCACGGGCCACTTCGGCGTCGGCGCCGCCGTATTCATCCTCGGTCGACTCCTCGTCGTGCTCCTGCACGAGCTGGCGCACGGGTCGACGCTCGGCGCCTTCGGACGCACCAGCGGCCGCTGCGGGGTGAAGTTCGTGCTCGGCTTCCCGTACGCGTTCGTGGACACGAGCGCGGCGCTCTTCGAGCCGCGACGGCGCCGGATCGCCGTCAGCGCCTCCGGGCCGGCTGCCGATCTGACGGTCGGCGGCGCGTTTGCCCTCGCCTGTCTGCTCAGCCCGCGTGGCGTCGGTCACGACATCGCGTTTCAGATCGCGCTGTCGGCGTACGTCGGAGCGCTGATGAACCTCAACCCGCTGCTCGAGCGAGACGGGTACCACATCCTCGTCGACTGGCTGCGCGTCCCGGACCTGCGCCGGCGGGCGCGAGGCCGGCTCGTCACGGGCCGCGACGGTGGCGCCCCGCGCACGCGAGCGGTCGCCTGCTACGCGGCGGCCACGATCGTCTGGTCGCTGCTGACCGCCGCGTTCACCGTCGTCCTCTCACTTCGATACGCGGATGAGCTGCGGCAAGTCGCTCCTCAAGGCGTCGTGTGGACCGCACTGGCTGCCTGCTGGGCGGTCGCGGCGCTCCCCGTCGTCGGCGCTCTCACGGCGCCGGTCCTGCGCCGCGCCAGCCTGCCGCGGGGGGCGGCGTGATGGCCGGACCAGGTCGGCATGAACGAACCGCCGCGCTGCTTGAGGCACTGCTCGCCGACCCGCTGCAACGAACGGCATTTCAGCGCGATCCCCCTAAGATCTATCGCGACTTCGACCTCCCCGAGCTCGCCGCCGACCTTCAAATTGGCATACCTGGGACGCTTCCCCTCGAGCCACGCGAGTCGCGGTCGAGCCTGGCCGGCGCGATGATCGCCGCGGCGGCTGAGGTCATCGGCCTGGCAGAGCACGCCGTCGGCAACGGAGCGCAGCGTGGAACGAACGCCGGCGCCGACCTCGGCAGTGCTCGAACAGCCGCGGCATCCGTCGAGCCACATACGCTGCCAGCGGCGGATCCCAAGCCGCTGGAAGACCAGCGTCGACACGAGGGATCAGCGGCACGGGAGCCGGTTGCGCACCACCGCGAGCATGTCTCGCAGCCGTCCTCGCGGCCGAAGATCGCCGCCTGGATGGCGCGCCGAGCGAGCGACGCCGGAATCCCTCCGGAGTTGCCGGTCATGGCCGCTCTCGCCCAGTCAGGCCTGAGCGATGAGCCGCCAACCGGCCAAGACGCGGCCGGCTACTTTCAGACAAGCCTGAAGGCATGGGATCGCGGTCCGTATCAGGGACTTGCCGAGGATCCCGATCTGCAGCTGGCCTGGTTTCTCGATCGTGCGGCGGTGGTCAGGGCCGAACGCGTCGCCGCCGGCGACAGCGCCTATGGTCAGGATCCCAGCTCCTGGTCTCAGTGGATCGACGCCGCGGTTCAGCGGCCGGACGACGTGCGGACCCGCGACGAAGGAGGACTCGGCGCGGCGCAGCGACTCCTGGAGGCGGCCGATCCGAGCTCAGCCGCGGGCGAGCAGTCATCCGACCAGCCCGCCGCGGCCGCGCGTGCGGTGCGGATCGCAGAGCGGTATCTCGGCCAGCCCTACCGCTGGGGTGGCGTGACGCCGCAGACGGGCTTTGACTGCTCGGGGCTCGTGCAGTACGCGTACGGACAGGCCGGCGTAGCGCTGCCGCGGGTGACCGATCAGCAGTTCGCCGTTGGC
>DASVPU010000218.1:0-5351 GCA_036389475.1 Solirubrobacteraceae bacterium | reverse complement strand
AGGAGGTCGGCGGCGCGCTCGGGGCGATCTGGATCTGCGAGCAGCACCCCGACAAGGTTCGCTGCGAGTACCTGCTCAACGAGGGCGCCGGGGCGGTGATCCCGTTCGACGGCGACCGTTATTACGGCGTCTGCGTCGCGGAGAAGGGCGTCTTCCGCTTCCGCCTGACGACCGAGGGCGTCGCCGGCCACGCCTCGATCCCGAAGATCGGCGACAACGCGCTGCTCAAGATGGCACCGCTGCTCGCGCGGATGGCCGAGCGCCAGCCGTCCTTCGATCTGACCGACGGCCCGCGCGCCCTGCTGGAGGGACTGGGCCTCGATCCCGACGGCGATCCGGCGGCTGCCCTTACGCGCCTGCGCGAGCGCGATGCTGGCCTGGCGCTGCTCGTGGAGCCGCTGCTCGGCGTGACGCTCGCGCCGACGCGGATCTCCGCGTCGCAGAAGATCAACGTGATTCCCGCAAGCGCCGAGCTGCGAGTGGACTGCCGCATACCGCCGGGCCTTGGGGAAGAGCACGCGCTGCAGCGCATCCGCGAGGTGCTCGGCGACGACGGCTACCGCCTCGAGTTCACCGAGCGGGTTGTCGGCAATCAGTCGCCCGTGGACTCGCCGCTCATGGAAGTGATCGAACGCTGGGTCGCCGAGCACGATCCGGGCGCGATCGTCGTCCCGACGGCCCTGGCCGGCTTCACGGACTCGCGCACGTTCCGCGACGCGTTCCCGGACTGCGTGGCCTACGGGTTCTTTCCGCAGCGCCACATGAACCTCTACGAGACGGCGCCGCTCATACACTCCGCCGACGAGCGCATCGACGTGCGCGACCTCGGCTTCGCGGCGCAGTTCTTCCGCGACGCGACCCGCGAGATCCTCGGTGGCTGAGACGCGACGCGACGACGGCGGGAAGCTTCGCCTCGGCGGGATGGCGCTGCGCAATGGGCTGCTCGTGCACGGCCCGACGCAGTGGGCGGCCTCGGTACGCCGCCGCGACGGGACGATCGCGACCGCGTCGGGGCGCAAGCCGCACATCCACGGCTTCGAGCGCGTCGCCGGAGTGCGCGGCGTCATCCGCCTCGGCGAGGCGATGGCGATCATCCCGCTGGTCAAGCGCGCGCTGCCCGCCGCGCGGCTGCCGTTTCAGGACGCGAAGGTGGTCGCCGCGATGCTGGCGGCGGCGACGGGCGGGCGGGTCGTGCGGCGCACGCTCAGGGGCGGCCCCGGCGCGGAGGCGGCGGTGGCGGCGATCTCGCTGCTGCCGAGCGTCGTCGCGCTGCGCGGCGGCGATCTCGCCGCCTACCACGGCGTCGAGCACAAGGCGATCGCCGCCTACGAGACTGATGCCGCCGACGCCGCCGAGGCCGCCAAGGAGCACGATCGCTGCGGCTCACACCTCATGGCGCCGCTGCTGTCACTGAACCTCGCCGGTGGGATGCTGCTGCGCCGCGCGCTGGGCAAGCCCGGGCCGGGGGCTCAGCTCGCGCTGAGCGTCGCCTCGCTTGGCCTCGCGGTCGAGGTGTTCGTCTGGAGCGAGCGTCACGCCGACACCGCCGCGGCGCGCGCTCTGCGCAGGCCGGGGCACGAGCTTCAGCGCCTGCTCGGGACCCGTGAGCCGACCGAGGCCCAGCTGGAGGTCGGCCGGGCGGCGCTGAGGGAGATCCTGCGCGTCGAAGGGCCGGTGTCCAGAGGACGTTGAGCTTTTCGGCACGGATGCCGATGTAGTGACGGTGCCAGACCAGAGCTTCTTGGACACGATCAAGAACTTCGGGTTGGAGTGGTCGGGGGTCTTCACGATCCTCTTCATGTTCCTGATCTGCTTCTTCTTGTGGCGGACGATCAAGCTCATGCCGCGCACGAAGCCGGTGCAGATCAAGCCCGACGTGAAGTCGTCGATCGGGTGGGAGGAGATCGCCGGGGTCGACGAGGCGAAGGACGAGCTGCGCGAGGTCGTGGAGTTCCTGCGCGATCCGCGCGAGTTTCGCAAGCTCGGCGCGCGCGTGCCCAAGGGCGTCCTGCTGCACGGCCCGCCCGGAACCGGCAAGACGCTGCTGGCCAAGGCCGTCGCGCACGAATCCGGGGCGCAGTTCTTCTCGCAGTCGGCGGCCTCGTTCGTCGAGATGTTCGCGGGGCTCGGTGCGGCGCGCATCCGGCGCCTGTTCCGCGAGGCGCGCAAGCAGGCGCCGGCGATCATCTTCATCGACGAGCTCGACGCCGTCGGCGGCCGCCGCGGCTCTGACCTCTCCGGCGAGCGCGAGCAGACGCTCAACCAGCTGCTCGTCGAGATGGACGGATTTGACTCCACCGGTGACATCGTCGTCATGGCCGCATCGAACCTGCTCGAGAAGCTCGATCCGGCGTTGCTGCGACCGGGCCGGTTTGACCGCCAGGTCTTCGTCTCGCCGCCGGACGTCGTCGGCCGCGAACGGATCCTCGAGGTGCATTGCAGCGACAAGCCGCTGCGCGAGGACGTCGACCTGAAAAGGGTCGCCGCACGGACGAGCGGCCTCACCGGCGCCGATCTCGCCAACCTCTGCAACGAGGCGGCGATCCGCTGCGCGCGCCGTAAGGGCACCACGCTCACCGGCGAGGACTTCGACCAGGCGCTCGAGCGCGTGATCGCCGGCGTGCAGTCGCGGCGCGTGCTCAACGCCCACGAAAAGCAGGTGATCGCCTATCACGAGGCAGGGCACGCGCTCTGCGCCGAGCTGCTGCCCGGAGTCGATCGCGTGCACAAGATCTCGATCATCCCCCGCGGACGCGCGCTGGGCTACACGCTGAACCTGCCCGACGAGGATCGCTACCTCAAGACGCGTGAGGAGCTGATCGACCACATCACGGTCCTGCTCGCCGGCCGCGCGGCAGAGCAGATCGTCTTCGGCGAGGTCACGACGGGCGCGTCGGACGACCTCAAGCGCGTCGCACAGGTGACGCACGCGATGGTCCACGACTATGCGATGGGCGCGGCCGGCAGCGCGCCGCGCGCGGTCGCCAGCGACGACAACAACTCCGAACAGTTCCGCCGCATTCGCGACGAAGAGCAGCAGGAGCTCGCGTTCAACGCGCAGCAGGCGGCGCACAGCATGCTCAACGCCAACCGCGAGAAGCTCGACGAGTTCGCACTTGCGCTGCTCGATCACGAGGTGCTCGAGCGCGAGGAGATCGACCGCATCATGCGGGGCGTGCCGCGCATGGAGCGCCGCATGGGCCACGGGCTGCGCGTCGTCGCCGCCACCGCCCTCGAGCAGCCCGTCGACGACGCGCCCCGTCCCGCGCGCCCATCGACGCCACCGCCGACGATGCCGGGCGCGTAGCCGGCCGCGCGGAAACCGCCCCGCCCAGCCGGGCCGTTTACGATGCGGTGCGTGTTCAACCGCATCGACCACATCGGAATCGCCGTCGAGGACATCGACGCTGCGCTGGCGCTCTACGAGCGCGACTACGGGATGACGCTCGTCCATCGCGAGGCGGTCACCGAACAGGGTGTCGACGCAGCTCTGCTGGACGTCGGCGAGAACCACGTGGAGCTGCTGGGTCCGCTCGGGCCCGACACGCCGGTGGGCAAGTTCCTCGCCAAGAAGGGCCCCGGCATTCACCATGTCGCCTACCAGGTCGACGACATCGAGGCCGCGCTCAAGTCCCTGCGCGACTCTGGCATGAAGCTCATCGACGAGACCCCGCGCGTCGGCATCCGCGACTCTCGCGTGGCGTTCGTGCATCCGCGCAGCGCAGGCGGCGTGCTGACCGAGATCGTCCAACCGGCCGAAGGACACTGACGCGGTCATGGCTCTCCAGCGCGTCACGCTCGGCTTCGCCGGCAACCAGGTTCTCAGCGTTCGCATCCAGGAGGCGCCGCTCAACGAGCTGCTTCAGGCGCTCGCAGGCGGCGAATGGCACGACCTCACGGTCGACGACGGCACGATCCGGCTGAATCTCAGCCAGATCGTCTACGTGCGCACCGAGCTGGACGAGCACAGGGTGGGGTTCGGCGCGGGCGGGTAGATTCTGGCCCGCCCCGGTCACAGCTCGCGTCGCGCGAGCTTCAGCACCGCCTCCGTTCCGCGCTCGCCGCGCCCGCGCCGGCGCCAGCGGCCGGGCTCGATCTCCTCGGCGTGCTCGACGTCGCGCGCGAACTGATCGTCCAGCGCGCCGGCAAAGCGATCGGAGCAGACGCAGAGCGTCGACTCGTCGTTGAGCTGGAATGAGCGGTTGTCGAAGTTGACCGACCCGACGGAGGACCAGATGCCGTCGATCGACAGCGTCTTGGCGTGCAGCATCGTGCGCTGGTATTCGAAGATCCGTACGCCAGCCTCGAGCAGCTCCTGGTAAGAGGCGCGGCCGGCCTGTCGCACGGCGCTCTTGTCGTGATGCGGGCCGGGGACGAGCACGCGGACGTCCACGCCGCGCTGCGCTGCGTCCGCAAGCGCCTCCACGAACGCGGGCCGCGGGGCGAAGTAGGCGGATGTGAGGTGCAGGCTACGCCGCGCGCACGCGATCGCCAGAAAGTAGAGCGCTTCGATGTTCGTGTCGCCGACGGTCGCCGAGGAGCGCACGACCTGCATTGCGCCGCCGCCGTCGATCGGCTCGAGCTCGGGCAGGTAGGCAGGCCCGACGAGGACGTCGCCGGTCGCCTCGAGCCAGTTTTCGGCGAACGCGCCTTGCAGCCCCCGCACGACCGGACCGCGAACACGGACGTGTGTGTCGCGCCAGTGCTCGGGATCCTCGGCGTCGCCGGTCCACTCGTCGGCGATGCCGACGCCGCCGGTCATCCCGACGATCCCGTCGGCGATCAGCAGCTTGCGGTGCGTGCGGTTGTTCACGCGGCGCAGCGCGTAGGGCTTGGGCGGGCGAAAGTACGCGAACGTGACGCCCGAGCGGTCCATCTCCTTGATCAGCCCGCGCTCCATCTTCGCGCTGCCGACCGCGTCGAGGAGGACGTTGACCTCGACGCCCGCGCTCGCGCGCTCGCACAGCGTCCCCGCGATCTCGCGGGCGATCTCGCCGCTCCAGTAGATGTACGTCAGGAAGTTGACCGACCGTTGTGCGCTGGCGATCGTCTCGATCATCGCGGGGAAGATCCGGTCGCCGTTGATGAGCAGCTCGATGTCGTTGCCGTAGGAGATCGGCGCGCTCGTGATCGCCTCCGTGGCGCGCAGAAACGCGCCTGAGCCGACGCGGAGATCCTCGCCGCGCAGCCGATAGCCGTCCCCCTGCTCGCGACGGTGGCGCAGCGAATCGCTCGCGTACCAGGCCGCACTGGCGAGGGCGATCGCGGTGGGCCAGCGCTTGTTCCTGGCACGACGACCTCGAAGCCGCCGGGAACGACGGTGAACCGGCCGCAATCGTGATCGCACAGCT
>DASVPU010000217.1:0-8715 GCA_036389475.1 Solirubrobacteraceae bacterium | reverse complement strand
GTCCGCCGCCGACGTCGCAATGGTCGCCTGCAAACCACACCTGTTCGACCACCTGGTCCTCCGGGGCCTCATCCTTCTTCTCCCACAGCGCCGGTTTGAACGGACCGCGCTTCTCGTCGATGGCCACCGCCTGGTAGGCATGGCGAACGTGGTCGTTCAGTGTGGCGTCGTGAAAGCCCCATTTGCGCTTCATGAAGTGTGGGATGTACAGCCCGTCGATCGGGATCCCCATCGCACCGACGGTGTCCCACACGCCCACGAAGCGGATGTCGAGTTCGGTGTCGTCCCAGGAGTAGGAGCGGCGAAACAGTTGGCTTTCTCGCGCGCGTGGGTGGGTCAGCGGGTCCCGCGATTTGTACAGGCGGTATGCATCGTCAAGACGATCACGGTGCTCGGGGCGAAGGATGCCGCAGTTGTTGATCAGCCCGATCACGCTGCGCGCCGTGTACGCGCCGCGGCTGAAGCCAAAGAAGTACAGCTCATCGCCGGGCTGGTAGGTGTCAACGAGATAGCGGTAGCAGTCGCGGACGTTGCGCGACAGGCCGTAGCCGAGCACGCCGCCGCGCATACGCTCAGACGGCTTGGTGCCGACACCGGGGTGGTAGTACACAAGCTGGGGGACGCGAGCGCTGTCTTCACGTGCGACGGCCATCGCGACGCGCACGACGTTGGTAGGCGCAGCGGCGTCGGGGTCGTTCCAGGTCCCGTCACAGCACATCACCACACGCCGGCCTTGACGAGGCCGTGCGCCATTGCGCGCGTAAGCCGCGTCCTTTTCGTCATACGTTGGGGTTACAGCCATCATGATCTCCATCATGTCGTCAACCGGCCCATCGCGGACTGGCCTGTGTCTTTAGGTGACCTCGCGTTGCGGTCCGTGTGCGGCGCTCCGATGAAACTTGTGCCGCCCTTGGTCGAGCCCTCGTCTCAGCATCCAACAACGCTCAAGCCGGCGCGTGTATGACAAGCGGCACACAGCGTGACGAAAAAGCTGACGCGGGGCCGCTGGCGCAAGCGGTTGTTGCTCGTCAACCTCAGCTCAGATCGCCGCCTGCTCAACTTGCCGCTGCGCCAATGAGCAGCGGCGACGGCACCGTCCGGTCGTGCAGGCGAAGATAGAGCAGCCCGATCCCGGCATGGCCGGCGAGGAGCCCGGGGACCAGGCCGCCCGGGACGCCACAGGGCCAGCCGTCGATGCTGGCCGCGTAGCGGCCGATGCCGATCTCGCCGACGCGCCGGGCGAGGGCCACGTGCTCCGGCTCAGCGTCCGGCCACAACTCGGCCCCGAGCAGCAGCACGTCAGCGCTGCCGGCGAGCCCGTGGCCGAGCGTGAAGTCCGCGCCGCGCGCAATCAGCGCTCGGTTGACGCCAGCGGCGGTCGTGTCGAGCGCGATCGCCGCCTCAACGCGGTAGCGATCGTCGCCGAGAATCCTCCAAGCGCGAAGCCGGGTGAGCGCGATCCCCGGTGCACCGTGGCACCACGTGGCGGAGTAGGGCGCCCTGAAAGAGCCCCGTGGCTCGCGCCGCTGGATGCCGCGCAGGTCGGGCCAGTTCGCCTCCTGCGCGTCAAACCAATGGCGCTCGTACTCCAGCGCACGCTCGGCGACGTCACTGTGCCGGCTGTCGCCGGTGGCGGCGAAAAGCTCGAGCAGCGTCCACGCGGCTCCGGCGGCGCCCCGCGAGATGCCGCAGAGGCCATGACACAGCCGCTCGCCCGGCGGCGGCCAGGACCAGCCTTCTGCTCCGCGACGCGCGGACTCGGCAAGCTCGTTGCCCAGTCGCTGCGCGCGCCGCATGAAGCGTTCGTCGTCTAACAGGCGCGAGAGCGCAATCAGCCCGGCAATCGCACCGGCTGTTCCGCAGAGCAGGTCGAAGGCGGCCGTCTCCGACTCGCGTGGCCAGCGTCCGCCTGCCAGCCGCGCCGCTCGCCGCAGAAGCCGTTCCTCGCAGAGCAGCAGGCCGCAGCGTGCAGCGGCGTACGCGATGCCGATCCGTCCCTCGTACAGCCCGCGGGGAGGCACCTGCTCGACATGCGCGAGCGCTTGGTCGATGGCGCCGAGCGCGATCCGCCGTGTCACGCCGCCGCCCGTCACCGCGTACAGCTGCGCGAGGAAGAGCGCGACGCCCGCGGTGCCGCCGGAGAGCTCGGGGCCGAGCGCGCGGTTGACCGGGCGATAGCGGCCCATGTCGTGCGGCGCTTGGACGCCGACCCAGTTGCACTGGCCGCGATACCAGACCACCTCGCGCGCGAGGCGATCACCGATCCCAGCCGCGGCCGCCAACGCATCCGGCCCGCTCGCGCTCGTGGGCGGCTCGATGCTACGAAAGCTCGTACGCATCGTGCGATCCGGTCCCCAAGTATGGTGCATCGAGGGCAATGCCGGCGGTTGCGAACTGCTCGCATACGTCCGCCAGTCGCTGTTGGGGAGTCCGCCGACCACGCTCGCTCGCCGTCACGATCGCCTCGGCGAGGAGGTGACAGCGGTGCTCGCCGAAGCTCTGCCCGTCCTCAGGCTCCTCGGCGAGGGAGAGCCCACGGGTCAGTGGCTTGGTGAACGGAGGCGCACCATCCGACAGCTGCGTCCCGAGGGCGCGCAGTAGCGGGCGCAGGCTCTTGATGGCAGCCGCGAAATCCGTCCTGCTCAGCAAGAGGACGGCGGGGGAGAGGTCTCCGTACCGCGCGGGGTTGTCGAGCAGCTTGAGGCTGAAGGGCAAGCTGGCGCTGTTGAGCACATACGTGACGCGGGCGACCAGGGTGACGGCGCCGGCCGCCGCGATGTTCCAGCACATCCGCACGAGATCGCCGGTGCGCCCGGTCCTCGGCGGAGTGTCGGCGAGCGCGTGGTAGAAGCCGGGGGAGAGGGCCATGAGCTCCTTCGGACCCCGCACATCGACTGCTGCGCCGGCGCGGATCGCACCCTCGACGCGACAGTCATCCGCGGGCGCGAGCAGGCGCAGGCCGTCCGGGCGCACGACAGCGATCGATTCTTCGGCGGCCGCGGCCGCGGCCACGTGCCACCCCGCCTGCCACGACCCGCGGCCGCAGTTGGCCTGCGACAGCGCCCGTACGAACTCGCCGCCGTCGCCGGCCGGCGCAACAGGGCCTTCCGCGATAGGACGCGGCGCGCCGGCGCAATAGAAATCCGCGTAGAGCCGCTGCTGGATCCGCTCGATCAGCAACTCGCGTGCAACCGCGTCGTCATGTCGCGCCCGCACGCCGGGCGTGAGCGCCGAGACGCGCCGGCCAAACCAGAGAAATGCTCCGGGCGAACGCACCTCGACGGCCCCGAGTGCAGCCACGACTTGCGCGTGATAGCGACCCGCGAGCTCGGTTGGCATCCGTGTCACCAAGAGATCCCAAGCAGATCGGTGGCCGCTTTGCGCGGCTGCAAGAGCATGTCGCGGCTCAGCTGCAAGCTGCCCGCCACGCGCTTGGTCATCAGCGGCGTCTCCTGCGTGTGCTCGTAGGCGCTCTGCACGAGCCGGGCGGCCGCATACCGGATGGATCGCAGGAGCAGCCGCGACGCCTGACCCGGGTCCAAGCCACGCGCGCGCGTGTACGCGCGCCAGAACGCCGCGGTCGCGGGCCGCAGCGACTGCAACGATCGCTCCCGATGCTCGTCGAGCAGATCGCCATCGACGGGCATCGAGGCCAGCCAGAAGCCGAGAACGTCGCTGAACGCCGAACCGACATCGAAACCTGGGTCGCCCCAGCCCGCCATCTCCCAATCGACGAGCTTCACGCGCGTGAGGCGGACGCCGCCCGGCCGCGCGTGCGCGACGCAGTTCTCCCACTTCACGTCGCGATGGACGAGCGTCTCGATGCACCAGCCTTCGCGCAGCTCGTCGAGGCCACGGCCGAATCGCTCGTCCTCTTGGATGACCTTGATGAGCTCGATGCTTGCGGCACTGAGGTAGCGCAGCGCATCGAGTTGCGGACGATGCAGCGACAGCACCCACGGCGCGTCGCGCCGGAACTCCTCCTCGTCAGGCGTCACTGCGTGCAGCGCCGCGAGCGCGCGACCAACGGCTCCGCCCAGCGCGACCGAGCAGCATCCGCGCGCGGCGTGGTAGCGATACAGATCCTGAGCGCCCGCGATCCATTCCAGGATGAGGACTCCGCGCTCGGCGTCGTAGCCATACAAGCGCGGGATGCAGGAGGCGATCGACCCTTCGCCAGCCGCCAGCCGGCGGTATACGGCGACCTCGTTGGCGAGGCTCACCGTGCTGTCTGCCGCGATCCCCTGCTTGAGCAGATAGCTCTCGCCGGCGCCGCCGCTGACCCTGAAGTTGCGATTGCGGCGCGACGCGTCCAGGATCCGCAGCTGCCCGGAGACGATCGACCTGCGGCTGATGAGCCGCCGCTCGAGCAGGTATGCGGCCACATCGTGCTGTTCGAGCATTGGCATCCCAGGGGCGGGAGCCCCGGAAGGCCTTCGCCGCGCATCGAGTGTAGATGTCAGCGCAGGCAGGCTGACGGGCGCCGGTCGGCGACATGTTGTTCATAGGTCAGCCAATCGATGCTCGCTCCGTGGGGATCGGCCCACGCGATCGGTTGCGTGTCTGTATGAGCAAGAACGCGTCTGAGCGGTATGCGTGATCCGGACGCCTGGCGTGGCTCACCAGTCCCGGCGCCTCGTTGGCTACCCAGACGGCGTCGAGTTCGCCGACGGTCTCGGCGAAGGCGGCTCGCTCGCGTCGATCAGGGACATAGGCCAGCACGGCCGTGTGAAAGACGACGAGCGTCGCGTTGCTTGGTGCCTGCGCGGCCAGCGAGGGCAGGTCGTGGCACAGGTCGCCGCGAAACAGCGCCGGCGGGTCGAGCTTCGCGACCTCGGTCGCGGCGCGCAGCAGCTCAAGACGGTGTCCCTCGCCGGGCCAGACGAGCGCCTCGAGCCAGGCCATCTGGTCGTTGTCGCGGACGTCCAGCGGCTCGAGGTCCAGGCCTGCGCGCCACGCCCGTCGATACCGCGCGCTGGAAGCGGAGTTGAGAAGCTCGCGCGGCATTTGAACGTGGGGCGCAACCGCGGCGACGGGGCGTGACGGCGCCACGTTATGGCTGTTGTAGTCGTAGGCGTAGCGGTCTGCCAGCAGGCAAAGTCCAGCAGCGGCGCCGACCTCTAGCAGTGCCAGCGGCTGCGGCAGTGTTGCCAGCAGCGGCAGCAGCGTCGCGCAACGAGCGGGTTCGTTCGTCTGCGTGCGTCGTACCCGGATCACCGTCACGATCTCGTCGCGACGCTCGAAAACCCAGTTGCGAAATTGCGTCCAACCCGTGGGCGCTCCGTACAGGTATCGCACGCTCGCGAAGAGCAGGTTGGGCTGCCGCTTGGGAGCTTGCAGCTCGGCGAGCACGCCTAGAACCTCGCGATCTGCGGCCACCCCCCCGCGCCAGCTCCTCGTACAGAGACGAACGGCCACGCGCTTCATTGATCGCGAATCTCACGTAGACGTCAGCGAGGCGATCAAGCGAAGCTGCGGCCATCCCTGCATCTTGACCTGCACGAACGCCGCGTTCGACCCCGTCCCCGCGGACTGGCTCTCAGCGTCTCGCGGCCTACGTGCAGCGATCGAGGGCCGGGTCATCAGCCCGGTCCTCGATGAACAGGCGCGATCTTGATCTTGGGTTCGCTTGCCGTCGCTGTAGAAAAACGACAGCGACGGATCAGTTACTTCTTCGCGCTGAGCTGGCCGCGCAGCTCGCCGTTCGGATACTTCTTGGTGTGGACGTTCACGTAGAAGTTGGCCGGCTTCGCCTTGATTGCGTTCTGCTGAGCCTTCGTGGACGACACGCAGCCGCTGATCTTGCCGTATCTGGGCGTCTTCGGCTTCGCGAAGAGGGCCACGAAGACGGGGCCGGCCTTGCCCTTCTTGCCGCGGTGAATGTGCCCCGCTTGCGGGGTGCCTGAAAGCTTCTTCAGCGTGATCGAGTAGCACAGGCCCTTCGCCGAGGAGATCGTGATCTCAGCCGTTCCGGATGCCGCCGGGTTGCCCTTGGTTGGGACCTCCTGCGAGCCGCTCAACGACGCGTAGAGCTCGGTGGTTGTGGATGCCGCGGGTGATGCAGACGCCAGCGCTGCAGTCGCGATGACCGCGGCGGGCGCAACGATCATCGTGCGGGAACGGCGCATGTGAGAGTCCTCCTGGGTAGGTCTACAGCAGGCGCTGCCGAGCCTACCGCGCGGGCACGCGAGTTCAAAACATGACGCCCTGTCGCGCGTGGGACTGCTGCACGACGAGCGCGCCTCGTGATCCTTCCCCGAGGAGGTCGATCGGCGCGGACGGGTTACGCGCCCGCAGCGCCACCGACGGCGCTGATGGGCCGGCTGGCACCGCCGCTCGCGCTGGCCACCAAGGCAGCGCGGGCGCGGTGCCGGCGAGGACCCTCGCGATCAGGTCGCGGCGATGCCTTGCCTGCTGGGAGCGAGGCCGTCGACCGCGGGCGGGCGCTCGCGGGCACCTGAGGTGGTGGGTGAAGTTGACGAGACGCATCGGTGTCCTGACTCTCCAGAGGCCGGCCGCCGTGCTGCAAATACATCGGATTGGGGATTGGGCGGCGGCAAAGTGCTTTCCATCACACAATCCCAAACGCTTACGCACGTTATCAACCGTTAAGAACTCGGCCTGCGGTGGATGTATCAGGCACGCGGCCGGATTACTCACCTAAAGGAACGCCGCGAGCGACGACGTTCGCGCGCCTGTCCTGACCTCCACCGCAAGGAACGCTTTATGCCGCACGCCCATACCGCATCGTCCGTCAACACCAGCGATCAGCCGGTGCAACTGCGACTCATCGTGACCGTGGACGATCCGCCGGCCGCCGACTCGACGCGGCCGACGCGCGCCCGCCTGCAGCCGGGAGGGCGCCTGGACCGCCTCGATGCCGCCATGCATGGGTGGCTTGTGGCTCACAGCATGGCGCTGTTGCGGCTGAGTCTCGGCGTGGTCTTTCTCGCGTTCGGCGCTCTGAAGTTCTTCCCGGGCGTTAGCCCTGCGGAGAATCTCGTCAAGACCACGGCGGACATCCTCACGTTTGGGCTCGTTCCTGGATCTGTGGCGCTGGCAGCAGTCGCTGCGGTCGAGTGCGTCATCGGGCTGTGCCTCATCAGCGGGCGGGCCTTGCGTGGGGCGATCTACCTGCTGGTCATCCAGCTCGTCGGGATCCTCTCGCCCGTCGTACTGCTCACGGCCCGCCTGTTCAGCGGACCACACCACGCACCGACGCTCGAGGGCCAGTACGTCATCAAGGACATCGTCCTCGTCGCCGCAACGTTGGTCCTCGCCAGCACGCTGCGTGGCGCACGGCTCCAGAGCGAGTCGCACCGCTCGCACTTGAGACGAGGCTGAAGTCGGCGCGGCGGTTGCCGGGGCGCGGGGGCGCGCCCGCGTCCCGGCGACGCAGATCGCCAGCCTGCGACGGGCTGCCAGCGCGCGGTGTCCGGGGGCCTTGCACCTTAACAGTCGGTTACAGGTACACGGCGTGCTTGCAGCACGTATCAACGGCCGTCGCTTCCGACTCCGTTGATGGCCAACTCAAACTCAACCGGAGGGCTGTCATCAACCGCCCTTACCTGGAGTCCACATGTCCAACAAGGTCCGTACCACCATCATCGGCGCAATCGCCGCGTCCGTCCTCGCGGTGTCGGCGATTCCCGCCGCCGCGCTGAGGCCGATCAGCGACGGGGGCGACCCGGCGCCGTGCATTATCAACAAGCACAAGCCTCACCAGCCCGGAGTCTGCCCCTAATCCGGGAGAGCCTGAACTGTCAGTCGCCGCGGGCGGAGTTCTTCGCCCGCGGCTTGCCTGCTCGCGCGAGGGTCATTCCCATCCCATCAGCAGCGCGCGCTTGCCAACCGTCACGAGATGGTCGTCGAGCGCTGCCGGAGCTACCGTGACGCACGTCGTCGATGTCGTCTCTAAGCTGCCGGGTCGTCGCGAACAGCGCAGGATGATGCGTTTGACGAAGCAAGAGTGGCCTCGCGGTCACCCGGGATGTGCGGGGGGCGTACCCGGGTGGACCGCGAGGCGGTCTTCGCCGCTCTCGTCTTGGGGCGGACAAGACGGGCCTGTGGCCCGGGCGGCGAAGTGGGAACGGCCGTCATGTGCACCACGGCGGCCCAGCGCGACGTGCGGACCGTGAGCGCGAGTGGCTTCTCGTAGAAGCGCGGCGCGAGCGTTGGCCAAGTTGCGGCGCATACACGCTTGTGCGGTCCGCGGGTGCTGGCGCGAGCTGCGGCGTCTGCCGAGGCTAAGACCGTGCCCGAAGGCACGGTCGCCGAGAGAAAGGCGCTCCTGTCCTGCTGTCTTTCGCTCGTCCCGGCGGTGCAATCCAGGGGAGGAGCGCCTGACGTTAGGCTGGCCACGACTGGCTCCGGATGGCTAGGCGGCGCGACTCGGTGAGCCTCGCGCCCATCCAGGTTGACTGCCTCAGCCTACCGTGTCCCCTCTACGCGCGCGTCGGCCGGCTCGCTGCGCCTCCGGCGCGCGAAGCTCGTTATCGATTCGCTCGCGCATCCTGCCGCGGACACGCGATCGATGACCAGAGCCCTCCGCGTAGGCGCGGGGTGTTCGATCTTCCAAGGAGAGCCTCGATGCTCGATCTGAAGCACGGTAGTCATGTTCTTCCCGCGGATGCGCCGGGGGCGAAGGATTTGGCGACGAAGTTGGGGTTGTTTTTGTCGAAGAAGCCGCCGGAGGGCACGACGCCGTTTGAGTAT
>DASVPU010000216.1:0-31376 GCA_036389475.1 Solirubrobacteraceae bacterium | reverse complement strand
GAGGCAACTGGTCGCGGAGCCTGTTTCCACGCGCGCCCGCGGGCTCAGGCTGATCGCGCGCGCCGGCAAGCTCGCGAAGGCGGCGATCGTCGGCTGGCGCCTGACCTTCAGCTCTAAGCCGCCGTCGCCCTCGCCGGTGATGCGCGGCGGACGGCGCGCGGCCCGCTGCGAGCCTGCCGGGGCAGTGGTGGGCCTCACAAGCGCGCCCACGCGCGATGCTGCGAACGGCAGCGACAGCCGAATCTGGATGGACCCGCTGCGCCGGCCGTTCGACCTGACCGTGGAACTGCCGGCCGGCCGGACGTTCCGAGCGCGCGCTGAGAAGACGGCGATGCTGGCCCGTGCCCGCGGCGGCGATCCGACCCGGCTGACGATCCAGCTTCCGCCCGGCGACGCCGAGACGACCCAGCAGCTGATCGAGGGGTATGCCGTCGAATGGGGCTTTCCGAGCGACGCCGTCGCCGGCTGGCGACAGGGAGTCGAGCGCCGCCGGGCGTCGCGCGATCGCGACTACAGCACGCACGTGTTCACGGCCGACGACGTCGGCTACATCCATCTCGAGTTCCAGGTGGCACATCACGTCCGCGAGCAGGAGTTCGTCGTGTCCGCGCTGTTCTCGTGGGGCGACGAGGCGCCGTGATCGCGCGGGACCAGCGACAACGCGATGACGGCCCGCGCGTCGGCGAACTGCTGGCGCTCTAACGGTTGGCGCTGCGTATCCTGGCGCAGATGAGGCAGCGCACCGGCGATCGGAGTCGGCGCAGCGACGGGATTGCATGCCGTTGAAGGTGAGGCTGCGGCTGCTGCTGCGCCGCCTGTCCAAGCTGACGGCCGTGATCGTAGTGGCGGTAGCGGCCGGTGTAGCACTTGGCATCGCACTCTCCACGTTGACGGATGGGGGTTCGACCACCAGCACGGCGAAGCGTTTGACCAGCACCACAACGTCGACGAATAGCGCGGCGGCCGCGCGGTCAACGGCGACGGCGAGCGAGCCGAAGACGACAAGCACGGTCCAGCACGCGACGACGACAACGCGGGGGACGACGAGAAGCAGTCGCCCAGGCGCAAGCCGTGTGCGCGTGCACGTCGTGTCGACGGTCCTTCATCGCGGGCTCACCGCAGTGGCGCGGCGCCGCAATCGCGCCCGTCTCGCCGTCCATGTCCGAGTCGTCAACCACGGCAAGCGCGGGATCGCCAACGTCAAGCCGCTCCTGATCGCGCGGGCCGCCGTGCGAGCGAATCCGGCCGCAAATGACGCCCGAGGTTCGCTGCTGCGGCCCGTCGCGCCGGGATCCGCCGCGGAGGGCACGCTGCGCTTCGAGACCGCGGGAGCGGTCACCACGCGTCTCGTGAGCACGCGCCGCGCCCGTCTTCGCATCGCGGGGAAGACCGTCAGGCTGACGGTGCAGATCGGCAGACCGGTGCGATCGCGTTCGTGAACGCTCCCACCGGATCAGCTGACGATGCGCGCTGGACAGCACGGCGTTCGCCGATCGGGTAGGTACACCTCAGCTGGACAGATGGACGATTGCGCGGCACTACCGCTGCGGCCACAGTGCGGTGATGAGCGCGGCGCCACGGCTGGTCAAGCGGGCTGGTGACTGCACGCCGTTGCCCGCCGCCGGGCGCTCTGATTTGGAGGACTGTGGCTCGGAGGACTATGGTTCGCGCCGCTACGGAGTCCTGCGGCGGGAGTCGGTCTTCCGGTGGTCGCTCGCGGTCGCCGATGTGTTCGCCGCAACGCTGGCGCTGCTGGCATGCGTGACGCTGGGAGACGATGGTCTGACGCCCTTCGCCCTGCTCGCGTTGCCGCTGGTGATCGTCGTGAGCAAGCTGCAGCGCCTCTACGACCGCGACGAGATGCTGGTCAACAAGACGACGCTCGATCAGGCGCCGCAGCTCTTCAACTGCGCCACGTTCTACGCGTTGCTCGTCGCGGTGATGCAGTCGCTGTTCATCGAGGGCACGCTCGGCGCCCGCGAGATCCTCGTGCTGTGGGCCACGTTGCTGCTCGCAGCGATCCTGATGCGCGGCCTGGCGCGCTGGATCGCGCACCGGACCATCGCGGCCGAGCGCTGCCTGTTCGTCGGCAGCGACGAGTCATATGAGCGGCTGCGATCCAAGCTCCCGGACGGCAGCAGCCGCGCGAAGCTCGTAGGGAGGATGTCGATGTCTCCCGGGGCGGACGGTCTGGCGACCTCCGCCGCAGTCCTACTCGGGCGCCTGATCGACGACCTGGGCGTTCACCGTGTGATCATCGAGCCCAACGAAGTGCTTCCTCAACTCACCATGGACTTCGTCCGCGAGGCGAAGGCGACCAGCGTGCGGGTGAGCTTGCTACCGCGCATCCTGGAGGTCGTCGGATCCGCGATCGAAGTCGACGATGTCAACGGACTTACCTTGCTGGGCGTGCGGCGTTTCGGCCTGTCACGGTCGTCCTGGTTGCTCAAACGCGGATTCGACGTGGCGATCGCGAGCGCCGGTCTGATCGTGCTGTCGCCGCTGCTGCTGTTCATCGCGATCCTCATCAAGCTCGACAGCCGCGGCTGCGTGATCTTTCGCCAGACGCGCATCGGGCGCGGCGGAAAGCCCTTTGAGATGTGGAAGTTCCGGACCATGATCACCGGCGCCGACGGGCTCAAGGCTCAGCTTGCGGCGCACAACGGCGCTGCCGGCGGCCTGTTCAAGATCGCCGACGACCCCCGGATGACCCGCCCCGGCCGCTGGCTGAGGATCGTGTCGCTCGACGAGCTGCCCCAGCTCGTCAACGTCTTACGGGGCGAGATGAGCCTCGTCGGGCCGCGCCCTCTCGTCAGCGACGAGGACGGCCTCATCAACGGGAGGGACCGCAGCCGCCTGCGCCTCACACCCGGGATGACCGGCCACTGGCAGATCGCAGGTTCGTCGCGCGTCCCGCTCGCGGAGATGGTCAAGCTCGATTACCTCTACGTCGCCGGCTGGACGCTGTGGACCGACATCCGGCTGCTGCTGCGCACGATCCCTTACGTGCTGGCCCGGCGCGGGCTGTAGAGGACATCGAAGGCGTCAGCTGGACGCCGGCGACCGAACGCGTTGCACGCGGTCTTCATCGCTCAGCCGGGAACGCGCCGCCGGGGTGGCCTCCGTATGCCAGGCACAGTCCGTAGCGGAGTCGGACACGGCGTCGTCGCCGCGGCTGGCCGCCGCTCCTACGGCGACTGCGACCACGCACACGACGAGCCACACAAGGACGCCGATTCCGATTACGAGGGGGACGCTCATACGGATTCGCCAACCGCATCGACCTCGCGCATACGGTCCACGAGATGGTGGCCAGGCCACCGACGGATATACGAGTGGGGACGGTGCTCAGCTTGCCGAGGTGAGCTTGGCTCGGGAGCCACCGGATCCGAACCATCGTTTGCCAGTACATAGCTGCGAAAGCTCATGCGCCGCCGGGCACAGACGCCCAGCTGAGGCCCCCGGCCTGACCGTGCAAGAAGAAGTTCACGCGTCCCCCCGTTCCCTGTTAGGGTCACGACCGCGCCGGCCTGCCCGTGGTCACGGGCCCGAGCGTTTAGATCGTGGTTTTCCACTCGATTCAGGGGGCTGACGATGTGATGCGGACACGCCGACACTCAAACGCGGGCGCATAACGTGGCTGCGCTCTCAAGCTGGTGGACGGTGGGCTGGGCGGTTGGTGCCGTAGTGGTTCTCCTCGTCGCAGTCCTCCTCCTCGCCATCACTGCCCTCGCGAAGAAGATCGACGGGGAGGCGCAAGGGCTGGTGAAGGACCTCGACTCGATCGCGAGCAAGACGCAGGGCCTGCACGATGTGGGCCGGACCAACATCGCCGTGCGTACGATCGCTCGCTGCCTGCGTATCGCGCGCGGGGAGCAACCCCTGGTCAACAGGTACTCGACCTCACCGGGGTGGCGGGAATGATCGTCCTAATCATTCTCGGACTCATCATCGGACTGGTCGTCCTCTTCGTTGTGATCTGGCTGCTCAACGATGTGCTCACTCCGCTGCGCCGGATTCTCAACGACGTAGAGGATGCGCAAACCGCGCCGCTGCTCGAGCGCGGGGTGCAGGGGACCGATCAGCTCGCGCGGACGCGCCGTCTCGCGGAGTCCGTGCCCGACCTCGCGGTCGCCTACATGCAGAAGCTCGGCCTGCCGGTCAACACCGAGCTACCCGCGCAGACCTTCCCTGACCCGGGGCCGCCTCAGCGAGGGTACCGCTGATGGCCGCGGCGACAACAATCATGGCGCTGTCATCCAATCAGTCGGCGTGGGTGTACACGCTCGTGGCCGGGCTGATCGTGCTTCTGGTCGTCATCGCTCTGCTCGAGGGCCTGAGACGCACCGTGCTGGCGCTCGAGCAAGACATCTGGGAGACATGGGTGAAGGGCAAGGCCGTCGTCAAGCACACCGGCACGACTTATCTACTGAAGAACACGCGCGACTCGGGCGAGGAGCTTGTCGATGAGCTTGGCCACCACGGGTAGCGGGAGGAGCGACCGATGAACACCATCCTGATCATCTTGACACTGGTCGAGGTCCTGCTTCTGGTCCTCGTGCTCGCTGGGTATCTGGTCGCGATTGCAGCGACATTGCAGAAGATCGGCTCGACGGTCGGCCTGATCCGGATCGGGGTGCACGCGATCGACGAACAACTGCGTCCGATCGATCCGGAGCTTCGCGGCATCAACAGCGCGCTGGAGAAGGTCGCCAACGCGCTGACGAACGTCACGCGGTAGGCGCCGCTACCGCGGCGCCGGACTCGGGAGCTCCCGCTCACACAGGGGGGCTCCCGCTCGCGTTGGGCTCCCGTCACGGCCCGAAGCCCCCACGCGCTACAAGGAACGCCTCGTGACGGTCTCGCAGTCGCGCGCGACGATGTCGCGGGGGTCGGCGAGCACGGTGTCGCGCCCGGCGCCGCACGAGATCCTGTCTTGCCCGCGCCGGTCGCTGGGCGAGCTGTTGCGCGCATCGATGCGGTCGTCTCCCGCATCGCCCGAGAAGCGATCGGTCCCTCGCCGATCCATGAGCCTGTCATTTCCGGTGCCGCCGAGGAGGTTGTCGTTTCCGGCGCCGCCGTCGATGCGATCGCTTCCCTCGTCTCCGCTGAGCCGGTCGTTGCCGGCGTCGCCGCGCAGGCTGTCCTCGTCGGCTCCGCCGAACAGCAGGTCGGCTGCCGATCCGCCGAACAGGCGATCGGTCCCATCGCCGCCGAAGAGGCAGTCGCGACCGCCGAGGCCACGCAGCACATCGCTGCCGGACAGGCCGGCGATGATGTCGATCTTCGCCGTGCCGCCGAGCGTGTCGTCGTCGGAGGTTCCCGTGATCGTGTTTCCCTTCAGCGTGCAATCGCTGAGATCCTCAGACTGGGGCATCGTGACCGCCGTCAAGACGGGATCTTCGGAGCTTGGGCCGGTGTTGCTGACCGTGAACGAGCGGCTGGCGGGGGTCTGGTCGGCATTGCCGGCCGCATCGGTCGCCCATACCTGGAACGTATGTGCGCCCATGGAAAGGGGGGAGCTCAGCAAGGGCGACATGCACGAAGCGAAGGCGGTGCTGTCCATGTCGCAGGCGAAGCTTGCGCTTGGGTCGTCGGACGAGAACGTGAAGACCGGCGTGCGGGCGCCGGTCGCTCCCGAGGGACCGGAGTCGATCGTCGTCTCGGGAGCCGTCGAGTCTTCGACGTATGTGCGGGAGATCGTCGAGCACGTCGAGGTGAGGGCCGTCTTCGGGTCTGTTGCCGTGGCGTAGAACGTGGCGGTCGAGTCGTCGGCGACGGCGGCGGCCAAGCCCGGCGAGCCAAACTCCGACGCCGTGCCCTGTGCCGCGGGCACGCCCGCGCAGCTCGGGTTGGTGTACACGCTGACCGTGGTCCCGTCCGGCGCTCCGCCCTGGACCTTCGGCCCGTTGTCGTTTGCGGGAGAGACGGGATCGGTTTCGGTCACCGACGGCGCCGCCGGCGCCATCGGGACGACCGTGACGATCGACGATGAGCCGGCAGAGACGATCTTGTCCAGGTACGAAATGGCTTTTGCGCTGACGATGGCCGCAGTCTGAGTGCCGGACTGTGGCCGAGCGTCGAGGGCCGGGAGCTTCAGCACGGTGAACGTGAAGTCCACGCGGCACGTCTCGCCACGCGGCAGCGTGACGTGCTGGCCGCCGGTCGGAGCGAAGCGGACCTTGCCGAAGCTGTCGTCGATCGCTGGGGTGAGGAATGTCAGGCCGGCGCACGCCGTGCCCTGCGCCCCAATCGCGGGCTGCCTGACAGAGAACACGTCCGGGTCAGCTCCGCCGGTCGTGCAGGTGCTTCCTGCTTCCTGCCCGCAGGACGGAATGAGGATGATGCCCGCCGAGCCGCCGCAGCGACCGCTGTCACCGGCGTCGCAGATGATCAGGGAGGGGTCGTCGACGCCGCTGTTGTTGGTCAGCGCGAAGCTCCCGGGGAGCGTTTGGCCCACGGTCGCCACCGCCGGCATCGTCGTCGAGACGACCAGCGCCGGTCTGGCCTGCGCGCGAGCCGGTAGGACCGCCAGCAGGGCGCCGAGCGCGCCGGTCAGCGCGGCGATGCGCCAGCCACGGACCCAGGCGATCACGCCGTTCGCGTTAGATCTGCGCAACTCATATGCCGCGTGCATGCTTCCCTGCCCTTCTTGAGAAGGTCCCCTACGACAGCACCAAGCGGCGGCACATAGCCACCGGGTTATCGATACGCGTAGGGCTGCTAGGGCCGGTTGCTCTTCGCTGACCGGGGTTGCTCGTTGGCGGATCGTATCGCGCATCCATGAAATACGAGTCCCCGGAGGTCTAGTCTCGTTTTACCGAAAACGCGGCGATCGGATGTTTCCTGCGGACGAAACCTTCGATGTGCCTCCTCCGACTCGAGCCACCGGAATAAAGTGAAACTCCACACTCGACGTAAACGCGCCAGCGGGCCTTCCGATCGAGTCGCCCAGCTTCATTCTCACGAAGTAGACAGGGACACGTAGCAGCGGTCGGGGCTGACAGCGCGGCGTTCAGGTGGAGCTTTCCGTTGTTGATCGCTTGTCAGCTCGCCTAACCTCGTGTATGAGAGAAGGGTGAGAACGAAACATCGTCCACGCCGGCAGGTCAGGCGCGCCACCATACGGCTGCTCCAACCGATCATGCGGTACTCCTATCCGCGCGACGCGTACATCCTGCGAGGAGTGGGCAGGCGCTTCGGTCCGGTCTTAGAAGAACGCGATCGGGATGGCTCGGTTGCGGGACGCAGAGGATCCGCCGCGTCTAAAGCGGCGGCGCCTTTAGAGCGGGATGGATAGCCTGTGTGTTTAGTCAATGCTCCCTGCGTGGGAGGATGCTGATTTTCGTCTCGATGTGAGCGGGTAATGCATGCCGTCAGCTGACGTTGCTCAAAGCCGAAGCTCTGACGAGCTGCCGCTCCATGATCTCCTGCGGGCGCTTCGTCGGCGCAGTCCCATCGTGCTGGCTATTGCGATTGCGCTTGCCACCTCGGTGCTCGTATTCTCGCTGCGAGCCGAGAAGCAATACACGGCAACGGCGAAGCTTCTGTTCCGTGATCCTGGGTTCGATCAGCGACTGTTCGGGTCGTCGATCCTGGCTCCGTCACAAGATCCTGACCGCGAGGCCGCGACGAATGTCAGTCTCGTTTCGCTCGACACGATCACAAGACGCACTGCAACACAACTCAGTGCATCGGGACTGACGCAGTCTGAGATCCGCGACAAGGTCGTCGTTAATTCGGAAGGGCGCTCCGATGTGGTCGCGGTCATGGCCACAGACCCGCAGCCGGCGTTCGCGGCTGACCTCGCGAACACGATCGCCGAGCAATACATCGAGTTCCGGCGGGCCGCCGACCGCTCGAAGATCACCGATGCCATCACGTTGGTGCGCCGGCAGTTCGATGCGCTCAACACGCGCCAGCGCGACGGACCCGAAGGCAGGTCGGCGAAGGAGCGCGTCCAGCAGCTCGAGACGTTGGCATCCCTGCAGACCGGCAACGCCGAGCTCGTGCAGCCGGCTGAGGCGCCGCGGACAGCATCTTCGCCGAAGACGGTGCGAAACACGATCAGCGCCTTGCTGCTGGGGCTTCTCATCGGGGCGTTGGTCGCGGTGCTGCTGGATCGCATCGATCGCCGTCTTCGTCACCGCAACGACGCCGAGGGCATCTTCGAGCGACCGATCCTGGGAGCAATCCCCGAGAGTCGAGCCCTGCGCAAGACCAAGACGGATGGGCTGCATCTAGGCGGCGTCGAAGGCGAGGCGTTCCGCGCGCTGCGGACGAACCTGCGCTACTTCGCGATCGATCAGGACGTGAAGTCGATGCTGATCACCTCTTCGGCGCCCGGAGACGGCAAGAGCACGATCGCCCGGTATCTCGCAGCCACGTCCGCCGCCAGCGGCGTTCGGGTGATTCTGATCGAGGCCGACCTTCGCAGACCGGTGTTGCAAGATGCGCTGCCGATGCTGGAAGACCACGGACTCACGGACGTGCTGGCAGGTGACGCTTCGCTCACCGACGTGATCCAGCAGGTCTCGCTTCAGGTTCCGGGCCGGGGTGGCGGCGACGAGCCGGCTCCGAAGACGCTTGACGTGATGACCGCCGGGCCGATACCTCCGAACCCCACCGATCTGCTCGAGTCTGACCGTATGAACGATCTTCTCGCCGAGCTGGAAGTTCGTTACGACCTCGTGATCATCGATTCGTCCCCCCTGACGGTCTTGCCGGATGCGGTACCGCTCGCTCATCGCGTCAGCGGGGTGGTGATCGTCATTCGCGAGGGCAAGAGCACGAGCGCGGGCGCGCGCAACCTGCGCAAGCAGCTCGACAACCTCCAGATAACGCCGCTGGGCATCATCATCAACGCGTCCTCGCCGACAGATGACGGCGGGTACTACGGGTACTACGGATACGGTACGCCTCAACCGGCTGCCGTGGCACAATCCACGAACGGTTCCGGTGCATCGCGCCGCCCAGGCAAGCCACATGGCGACGAGACAAAGGCTCGCTGAGCCGGGCTGGACAGGGCGACCTTCGGATACGCCCTAGCGCTTGCTGTTTCCGATCACATCGCTCTGCATCGCGGCCTGCATCGTGGGCGCGTACCGGCGAGACGGCCGCCGCGGCCCGCTCGTGCTCGCCCTCGGCGCTTGGGCCGTCTCGCTGTTGCTCGGGTCACCGATCCTGTTCGAGTACGCGGTCGACTACTCGCTCGAGGCGGACGCATTCGTAGCGGCGTGCCTCACCGCCGTCACGATCTTCTACCTGTTCTTCCGCCGAGCACCCCGCCCAGTTCCGCCGACGTACGAGAAGCGGGCGCAGGAGATCCTCGTCGCGAAGCTGCTCGGGATGACCGGCACGCTCGGCTGCCTGCTGCTGCTGGCCGACGCGTACTTCAACGCCGGGTTGCACTTCAGCATCAGCTACCTGCTCGACAACCTCAGCGCTATCCGCACGGAGAACTTCGACACGCTTGCATCAGCCGCCAGCCGCGGCGGGCGGATGCTCTTCCTCGGAACCTACTTCGCGCCGTGCGCCGTGCTGAGCGTCGTCGCCGCCGTGCGGCTCGGTCAGGCAGGCGGCCGGTTGCTCCGGATGCTCGGGATCGTCAACTTCGCGCTGATCGCGGCTCTGAGTCTCCTGGTCTACGCCGGGAGAGCGACGGTCATCAACGTAGCGCTGCTTGGGCTCATCAGCCTGTTCGTCAGCGGCCGGCGCCTGTCTCCGTTCCGGCCGCGCACACTCCTCCTCGGGACGCTGCTGCTCATCAGCGTGTGGTACCTGTCGACGAGTTGGCTCGGCACACGCGAGAACGACGCCAGCACCGTCGCCATCCTGGACGAAACCCAGCGCGCGGAGCTGCGGCCATGGATCAAGGGCGCTGCCGAGAACGACCCGAACCTGGGGCTCGCGATGGTCAGTCTCGGCTACTTCGCCTCGCCGGTGCCAACACTCGCCTTCTACATGCAGCAGCCGATCCCCGGCCCGTTCTACGGCGCCTACTCCTACCCGCTGGCCGCACGAGTCGTCGGCACCTTCAACGGCACCTGGACCCGCGACCAATGGATCGCAACGCGCCGCATGATCTACGCGCCCATCGAGGCGCGCGGCTACTTCGGCAACGTCTGGGCAACGTGGCTGCGCGACCTGCTCGTGGACTTCGGCTACATCGGTGCGATCGTGTTCTGCGTTCTGTTCGGTGCGTTCATGTCCTGGACGCGCAATCGCTACGAGCTGACCGGCGCGCTGCACTACCACTACCTCGAAGTCATTGCGTGCTTCACGTTGGGCTTCGGCGCGTTCACGAGCTTCATGTGGTGGTCGTTCTTGGCGATCCCGTTCCTGCTCGCGCTGGCGATCATGGTCGGGATCCGCCTTAGCCTGGCACCGACGCCGATGGCAAGACGGCGCCTGCGGACGACGGCGCAATAGGCAGTCAGGGCCGGTCGCGAGAGCGCCGGAACAACAGGTCGGCCTGGAGGCAGCGCCCCCGATCGTCTCGCACGACCGAGAAGACACCGTCGAGGCGAAGGTTGTGGCGCAGGAACGCCCCGATGACTTGATCCGCCAGCGCCTGACCGCGGTAGAACTCGACGAAGGAACACTCCACGAAGGCGGCATCCACCTGCTCGAGGACAACCGCCGCGCCGGCAACCACGTCGAGCTCACCTCCCTGTGCGTCGATCTTGAGCAGAGCGGGACGGCGGACGTCCCGCTCGAGCAGGTCGTCGAGCGGTCGTGCCTCGACCTCGATCGTGCGTGCTTCGTCGGTTCCCGGGAAGGCGTTGACGTAGGACTCGAGAATCGGAAGCAGCGACGACGAGTCCGTCTTGCGCGAGACATGCAGCGACCGATGAGCTTCCTCGGCGGCGGCGGCGAACGGCACAATCGTCAGGCGATCGTCGCCGGAATGGACGGCGTGCAGCCGGGAGATCGCGTCCGGCAGAGGTTCAACACAGACGATGTCGGCATTGGGATACAGGACGCGCATGAGCAGTGAGAACTGACCGTGGTGCGCGCCGACGTCGATGATGGTCGCGAAGTTCGGGCCAAACGGGACATCCCTATGTTCTACCGCCGCCGCGACACCACTACGCGCCGCCCGGCGCCAGGCAGGTTGCCGTAGCAGCACGACCGCCTTACGCAGGCGGCGCAAGCGCTCCTTCCGTGCCACCGAAACGCAGTCGCCAGGAGCCGCAGATGGATTGCCATGGCCTGAAGCTTGCTGCAAATCCGTCGTCACGCAGGCGCAAGTGTATCGTGGCCGCTTAACCGGCAGGCGCTGGGGGTGCTCGTGCGAATTCTCCACATCCTTCCATTGATAACAGCCCGTGCGGGCGGCCCGGTCGCCTTTGTCACGGAGGGCGCCGAGGCCCTCCAGACAATGGGAGTCGCGTCCACGCTGTTCGCTACGGACATGGGGCACAGCCCGTCGTCTGGCGCGCGCCGGCGCGTCGCGCCCGGCGAGCTGCCCGCCAACATCGACCGTCTCGACCTTCATCTTTTCCCGACGCGCCCACCGCACCGGTTGGCGTTTTCGCCCGCGATGGCCCGCCGCCTCGCGCAGGTCACTAATCGGTACGATCTCGTTCATGTGCACTCCCTGTGGCTGTTTCCACAGTTCGCCGCGCAGTGGTCTGCTCGCCGATCCGGCGTACCGTGCGTCGTCTCACCGCACGGAGCGCTTGATCCGTACCTGCGCAAGCACGGCCGTTTACGCAAGGCGTTGACCGACGTCGCGTGGCAGCGCCGGATGCTTCGCGACGCCGCGCTTCTGCATATCACGACCGACGAGGAGGGCGAGTTGATTGCCGATATCGCCCCGAGCACGCCCAGATACACCGTGCCTGTGGGGGTGTGGGTGGACAGGCTCCAGAGCCGCGGGGACGGCGCACGCTTTCGGTCGCGATTTCTGGGAGGCAGCGATGCGCAGATCGTCCTGTTCCTTGGCCGGATCACGTACAAGAAGGGACTCGATCTGCTGATCCGATCGTTCACCCACGTTGCTCAACGATCCGCCAGCGCAATGCTCGTCGTCGCGGGTCCCGACGACGAGGATCTGCGTCCGCGCTTGGAGCAGCTGGTGCATGAGCAGGGTCTCGCGGGCCGGGTCGTGTTCCCTGGCCCGCTCTACCAGAGCGATCGCGCCGACGCGTTTGCGGCGGCGAGCGTCTGGGCGCTCTCGTCGTACACGGAGAACTTCGGCGTTGCGGTCATGGAGGCGCTGGCCGCTGGACTTCCGACGATCGTCTCGACTGAGGTGAATTTGGCAGGAGTGATCAAAAAGAGCGAGGCGGGGATCGTCGCCGGCACGGATCCGGTCGAGTTCGGCACGGCACTGGCGAACCTGCTGCAGGACGAAAAGGGACACGCCGGCCTGGGGAATCGCGCCCGAGCGCTCGCGGCTCGCTACGACTGGCCGGTCGTGGCGCCCCAGCTCGAGGCGATGTACCGCGACGCACTCAAGCTCGCGAACTGACCGGATTCGTTACTGGATCCTGCGCGAGCGGAGCGCGGCTACGCGCCGCAGACCAGAACGCGCTGCTCGCGCGAGGGTTCGCGCTCCGGGCGCCGCGCGAGCGATCTCGCGAGCACGGGCTCGGCGCAGAGACGCACGTACCGCGGCCTGAAGCCGGCGGCGATCCTCCGGTTGAACACAGATCAGATTCCCCCACGCAGGCGCCCTGTCTCGGCTGTAGGGCGACAAGCCGAGCCACCTGTGGGCGGGGTCCTCGCCTGTGCGGCCGTACTCCTCGATCGCCGCCCACTCCGATACCCAGGTCTCATAGCCCTGATCGGCCATGAACGCCGCCATGTCGTGATGGCTGTAGCCGAAGTACTCGAGCGAGCGCTTGTCCATGAACTCGACCATGACGAGCTCGGGCCGGCGCTCGACGAAGTTCAAGCTCCGTAGCGCGAGCAGATCGGCGCCTTCCGTGTCGATCTTCAGCGCTGCGACCGATCGGATGCTCATACGGGACAGCTCGGTCTCAAGCGTGCTCACCTCCACCTGCACCGTCGGCTTGTGCGTGGGATGAAACGCAGCCAGCGAATGGATGCCGGGGTGCTCGTCGCTCGTGTAGAACGGCAGGACTCCGGCCTTGTCGGAGATCGCGCGCTGGACGATCCGTACATGCTGCTGGCCGGCGTACGTCTGCTTCAGGAGCGCGAACAGCTCAGGATGGGGCTCGAAGGCGACGATGTCGATGCCGCGACGCGCGAAGGGCGCGAAGAACAAGCCGAGGTTGGCTCCGACATCGACGAACGCGCCGGGTTGCTTGAAGCGGTAGCGGGCGAACACCGCGTCTTCGTTGAGATTTACCATTTTTCCACAGGCCTTCGAAGTTGAACGCGTCATAACCCAGTGGGACCAGGCTCGGCGCGCGGCTGACGGCAGACAATACGACTGGAGCAGTTCCTCTGGGTAAGTTGCAAACGAGCGCGCTACGCTGTCGCCGTGGTGCCCAACGCGGTCAAGCGCTCGCCGAGCCCCGGCCAAGCCCAGGCAATGCTGACACAATTACGCACACGCACCCGCCGCGGATTGGGGCAGGCGATCGGGGAGCGCCGCGCGGGCGAGCTCAGCACCCGTGTGCGCGACATCCACCACGGCGCCGGATACCGGCTCCACCCCGAGGGCCGACGCTCCGCGTCGATCATCGAGAGTCTCCGCAACACCCACGTCGGCGAGCGCTGCTTCATCCTTGGCAACGGTCCGAGCTTGGTGAAGCTTGACCTCCGGCGCCTGCGGGGCGAGCGGACGTTCGGGTTGAATCGCGGTTATCTGCTATTTGACCGGATCGGGTTTGAGACGACTTACCACATTTGCATCAATCAATTGGTTGCTTCCCAGTTCGCGCCCGACCTCGCAGCGCTCGGGTCGCGCAAGCTGTTTGCTTGGAGCACGCGCCGGCACTTCGCCGGGCACGCGGACATCGCGTTCGTCCGCACGATGGCCAGGGCGCACTTCTCGACAGATCCTGCGAAGGGAATGTGGGAGGGATCGACGGTGACCTACGTCGCCCTGCAGCTGGCCTTCTTCATCGGCTTTACGGAAGTGATCCTGATCGGCGTCGACCATAACTTCGCCACCAAGGGCCCGGCCAACCAGACGGTCACGGCGACGGCAGGTGACGCAAGCCATTTCGACCCGAGCTACTTCGGTCCCGGGGTGCGCTGGCAACTGCCTGATCTCGAGCGATCGGAGATGGCCTACGTCATGGCGCGGGACCACTTCGACCGAGCGGGGCGCCGGGTGCTGGACGCGACGCTGGACGGCAAGCTCCAAGTCTTCGAGAAGGCAGAATATGACGAGCTCTTCTGATCCGCTCGTCTCGATCCTCACGCCGTCCTTCAACCAGGGACGGTTCTTGGGCGATTGTCTTGCCTCGGTGGCGGCGCAGGACTATTCGCGCATCGAGCAGGTTGTTCAGGACGGTGGCTCGACCGATGGAAGCGTCGAGCTGCTGATGACGACAAGCGAGCCGGTGGCCTGGGCGAGCGAACCCGACGGCGGCCAGGCCGAAGCGATAAATCGCGCGTTCGCAAGAAGCCAGGGCTCGATCATCGGCTGGATCAACTCTGACGATGCGCTGTTCTCGGTCGACGCCGTGAGCGCCGTCGTGCGCGAGTTCGAGAACCACCCAGACGTGCACGTCATCTTCGGGGACGCCGCGATGATGTCTGCAGACGGGCGCCTGCTCCGGCACTTCCGGCCCCCGGCGGTCAATTGGCGCAGACCCCCGTACGGCTGGAGCCCGATCTGCCAGCCGGCGGCGTTCATCCGCCGCGATGCCCTGCGACCTGGCGAGCCGCTCCTCAACGAGGATCTCCATCTCACGCTCGACGTCGACCTGTGGCTTCGCCTGCGATCGCGCGGCTGCCGCTTCTTGCGGCTGTCGCGCACGCTCGCCGCCGACCGCGATCACGGCGAGCGCAAGGTGCGCACGCTCGCCAAGAGCCATGAGGCTGAATGGGCACGGCTCGAGGCTGAACACGGCATTCGCTTCGTGAGGTCTGGCCTGACGATCAAGGCCGCAGGCGCGCTTGCGCGGCTGGCAGGCGTGCCGTCGGTCGTCGGTTGGAAGCGCCGCTACCGTCCCGCCTTCCCCTGGTCGGTCGATACCCAAAGGCAGCGTCTCGCGCGCCAGATCGCATCGACTCACGCTTCGCTGACCGCGAGCGCGCTCGAACGCTGAGCACGCCATCGCGCGCCGCAGCCGTCCCCGGCCATGACAACACCGTCAACGGCCTGATCGATCAGGCGGGCCGAAGACGAGTCATCAGGACGCGAAGCCGGCCGGCGCTGACGCCCCCGGCCACGACGAGTCCCACGGCCGCCACCGCGAGCCACGCGACCCTGACGAGCGCATCGACGATGCCCGTGTCGTCGGTGGTCAGTACCGCCGCGGTGTAGACCGCCGCGATCACCGCGAGCACCCGCAGCAGCCGGCTCCACTCATACCTCACGGGGTTGAGGGGACTGCGCGACAGCCAGCCCACGGCCACGAGCAGCACGAGGTACCCGATCGCCGAGGCGATCGCGGCGGCGATGATGCCGTGCCTCGGGACGAGGAGGTAGATCGCGCCGATGTTCGTGAGCGCCGCCCCCACCGTCGCGATCCAGATGGACTTCGTGTGGCCCATGCCGAGGCTCAGCCCACTCATGGGAATCGAGTAGAGGCCGAGGAACGCGTAGCCGAGTGCGATCCACGGGACGAGAGGGGATGCGCCGTGGTATGCGGGCGGAGCCACGATGCGTACCAGGCTGGGACCGAGCAGGGCGACCGACAGGCAGATTGCGAGCACGCTCGCCGCCTGAACGCTCACGAGGCCCGGCAGGCCGGCGCGCTGCGGCTCGTTCGTGGCGCTTCCCGCGTAGCTCGGCGCGAAGGCTTGACCGAGGCTCTGTACGAGGATCAGGGCCGGCAGCGCCAGGGTGGCCGCCAGCGTGTAGACGCCCACCGCCGTGGTGGAGACGATGCCGCCGAGCACGGCGCGATCGGCCAGCGTAAGCGCCCAATGACCTAGGAAATGCGGGATCAGTGGAACCCCGAGGAGCACTGCTGCGTGTACGAGCCGGCGATCGAACGGCTTGGGTGGCCGCCACGGAATGACGCGACATGCGGCGACGAACGCTGCCAGGTTGGCAAGCAGCATCGCCAATAGCCAGCCACCGACCCCGGCGTCGAGAACGACGACGAGCATGACCGTCGCGGCCGCCGTCGCTGCCGCGTAGACGATGCTCAGCACGACGTAGTCGCGCAGTCGCTCCTGGGCGCGCATCAGCGACAGCGGCACCGTCGTGGCGGAAACGTAGAGTGCCGCTGCGATCAATCCTACGATCAGCTCCGCCGGCCGGATGAGCCCACCGGCGGAGAGCCAGGGCGCGACCAAGGCGCTCAGCGCGAGTGCCGCGGCGAGCGAGGCGACGATCAGGAATGTCCACAGCGAGTCGATGAGGCGCCGCTGCCCGGCAGGGTCAGACGCGAGCTGGAAGAAGTTGCGCAGCAGCGCGTAATCGAGACCCAGCGAGAAGGCGATCGTCGCTGCCGCAGTAATCGACAGGATGATCGCCAAGCGGCCGTACTCCGCCGGCGAGAGCACGTGGGTGTAGAGCGGGAGCAGCAGAAACGCCAGCGCGCCGCGGAGACCGGCGGTGAGCGCGTACACGCTGGCGTTGCGCAGCCCGCGCGCTGGGGTCATGGCGGTGGCCGGCGCCACTAAAGCAGCCTTTCGCGACGCATCCACGCGACCGTGGCCGTCACGCCGGCTGCCTCGTCATACGGCAGGGGACCGGCGATTCGCATCAGCGCGTCGACGTCGAACACCATCGGGGTGATCAGGTTGGCGAGCCGAAAGCTTGTCAGCGGAGCTCGTATGCCCGCGCGCTGTGCCACGTCCCCGGCGCGCGCGATCACGCGTAGAACCGAGATCGGCACCGTCTTCGGCGGCCGGCGTCCCATCGTCGCGCTGATGCGATCTGCCAGGGTGCGGACCTCGATCGGCGGAGCGTCTCCCAGGTAGAAGGTACGCCCGAGGACGTCTGCTGCGGGAGCTGTCATGAGGCGGTGCAGCTGCCAGGTCGTATTGCCGACGAAGCCAAAGCTCTTCTCGATCCGGCGGCCGGCCGGGTGCACGTAGCGACCGCGAGCGATGTTCAAGAAGAAGTCCCGGTAGGGCACGCCGAACCACGGCCCCCAGATCGACGTCGGACGAACGAGCACCCACGGAAGCTGTGTTGCGGCTCGCACGAGGCGCTCGGTCTGCACCTTGCTCGCGCCGTACGCCGTCGTCGGAGCGTAGTCCTCATCCGAGCGAGGCTCATAGCCGAGCCGGCATACCAGCCGCGACGAGGCGACGACGCTGCGTACGGCGGGCCCAGGCATGTCTTCGAGGACGCTGAGGAGATTCACCACGCCAGCGACGTTCGCGTCGTAGTCGTCGACGCTCTTGCCGTCCAGGTCGGTGCGTGCCGCGAGGTGAAAGACATGCGTCGGACGGGCGCCGGCGACGGCACTGCGCAGCTCGCCCAGGCGCGTCACGTCCGCGCGTACCCAGGCATTGCGGTGTGCCGGGTTACGTGGGGGGGCGATGTCCACATTGATTACCGGAATTCCGGCGTGCTGATAGGCCTCGACGAGGTTTGTGCCGATGAAGCCAGAGCCGCCGGTGACAACGACGCGGGCGCCGGACAACCCGCTGGTGAAGTCCGCTGTAGGCAAGGACACGCAGCTGGATGCTACGACTCGGCGCCACACTTCGTGAGCCAACGCGTGAAAGTGTTCGAGCGGGTTCCATGGTAAACCCGTAGTAGCTAGCCTGTCGCTTTCGTGCCTGCGGCCGTCGCGCTCATCATCCGCTGCTTCAACGAGGAAGCTCACATCGGTCGCCTTCTCACCGGAGTCACGCGCCAGTCTGAAATGCCCGAGGAGATCATCGTCGTCGACAGCGGCTCGACTGACGCCACGCTCGCCATCGCCTCGGCGTTCGACGTTCAGCTCGTCTCGATCGCGCCTGAGCGGTTCTCCTTCGGGCACGCGCTGAACGTCGGGATCGCAGCGTCGACCGCTGAGCTCGTCGTCTTCGCGAGCGCGCACGTCTATCCGCTGTACGACACATGGATCGAGCACCTGCTCGAACCGTTCGAGGAGGGCACCGTCGCACTGACCTACGGCCGTCAGCAGGGCGCCCCCCACGGGCGCTTCTCCGAGCAACGGCTGCTCAAGCACTGGTTCCCGGAGCAGTCGGCGCGTCACCAACGCCATCCGTTCTGCAACAACGCGAACGCCGCGATCCGCCGCTGTGTGTGGGAGCAGCAACGCTACGACGAGCGCTTGACCGGCCTGGAGGACCTCGACTGGGCAAAGCATGCGATGGAGATGGGACACTCGATCGCCTACGTCGCCGAGGCTCCCGTCGTCCACGTCCACCAAGAGCCCTTTGCACTGGTCGTCAACCGCTACCGCCGCGAGGCCATCGCCCACAAGGAGATCTACCGCGAGCAGGAGATGGGCCTGGGGACCGCCGTCAGGCTGGCGCTGGTCAACGTCCTCGGCGACTACCGCGAAGCGCATCGAACCCGATGCCTGCGCAGGAACATCCTCGACATCCCGCGCTTTCGAGCGGCGCAGTTCTTCGGTACCTATCGAGGCTTCATGCAGAGCGGACCGGTGACCGATGTCCTCAAGCGCCGGTTCTACTACCCGTTGCCCAACGGAGCGGGCTCTGGAAGCTCCCGCGGCAACGATCCGGGCCGCCTGATCGACTACGACGACCCTTCTCCCTCGACGTGAGCGCAGGCTGGCAGGACATCTCGCCGGCGCTCGCCGCCGATCTCCCCATCTGGCCGGGAAGCCCGGGCGTGCTGACGACCTGGCGGATGTCCATCCCGAAGGGGGATGGTGCGAATGTCAGCCAGCTGGCCATGGACGTGCACACCGGCACGCACGTGGATTCGCCGTACCATTTTCTCGATGGCGGGGCCCTCGTAGAGGATCTCGGGCTCGACCCGTTCGTCGGCCCGGCGCTGGTCGTGGACGCGGGCAGCGAAGCAGAGATCAGCGCCGGCGTGCTAGCCGCGCTGGAGTTGCCGAGCGATGCGCAGCGCCTTCTGCTGCGGACCCTCAACAGCGCCAGGGAGGACCTCTATCGAACGCCGTTTGACAGCGGCTATGCCGCGTTGACGCTCGACGGCGCGCAATGGCTCGTTGATCACGGCAACATTGGGCTGATCGGGATCGACTACCTCTCCGTACAGCGCTACGACCTGTCGACCGACATCCACCGCGTCATCCTCGGTGCCGGGATCGCGATCCTCGAGGGGCTCGATCTACACGCTACGGCGCCGGGCTCGTACGAGCTCGTCTGCCTTCCTCTTCGCCTCGCGGGCGCCGAGGCCGCTCCTGCGCGGGCCATCCTGCGACCTGCCGTGGGCAGCTGATGCCGCGGATCGCCGCCTTCGTTCCCATGCGTCACGCGAGCGAGCGCGTCGAGGGCAAGAACTACCGGCTGCTGGGCGGTCGCCCGCTCTATCACCACATCGTGGGTTCTCTGCTGGCGTGCGATCAGATCGGCGAGGTCGTGATCGACACCGATTCCCCTGTCATAACCGCCGACGCCACTCAAGCGTTTCCGAGCGTTCGAGTGCTGGCGCGGCCAGAGCACCTGCTCGGTGGCGACGTTCCGATGAACGACGTCCTGCTCAACGACATCGACCAGGTGACGGCGGACTATTACGTGCAGACGCACAGCACCAACCCGCTGCTGCGCCCGCAGACGATCAGCCGAGCGCTGGATGCGTTCCTGGCCCTGCGCGACGAGCACGACTCGCTGTTCACCGTCACTGCGTTGCAGACGCGCCTGTGGACGGCCGAAGGCACGGCGATCAACCATGATCCCGCGATCCTGCTGAGGACCCAGGATCTGGCGCCGGTGATGGAGGAGAACTCCTGCTTGTATGTCTTCGACGCAGCGACCATCCGAAAGCGCGGCAATCGCATCGGACAACGGCCGCTGCTGTACCCCATCGATCGAGCGGAGGCCTGGGACATCGACGAGGAGATCGATTGGTCCGTCGTGGCTGCGCTCTACGACGGTCGTACGACGACATGAGCAGGCGCCGAGTGCTCGTCACCTGCCGTCAGATGCAGAGCTGCATCGACCAATTTCGGGAGCGTTTCGAAGCGGCGGATCTCGAGCTGGTCCTGCCCGACGTCGTCCAGCAAACGACCGAGGACGAGCTGATCGCGATCATCGGCGAGTTCGACGGCATGATCGCCGGCGACGACCCGCTGAGTGCGAGGGTCCTGGCGCACGCGTCCGCGCTGCGCGTCATCTCCAAGTGGGGAGTCGGCGTCGACGGCATCGACCTCGACGAGGCCGAGCGCCTCGGGATCAAGGTCACGAACACCCCGGGCGTGTTCGGCGAGGAGGTAGCGGACATCGCGATGGGCTATGTGATCATGCTGGCGCGCCAGCTCCACCGGATCCATGCGTCGGTGGCCAATGGTGGCTGGTGCAAGCACGAGGGGCGTTCGCTGTCGGGCGCCACGCTCGGCGTCGTCGGCTTCGGGAGCATCGGCCAAGCGCTGGCACGTCGTGGCCGGGGCTTTGACATGCACGTCATAGGGCATGATCCGGTGGGGGCCTTGCGCCCTGCCGCCGACTGGCTGGGGGTGAAGCTGGTCGAGGTCGACGAGCTGTTTCGCACCAGCGACTACGCCGTCCTGTGCTGCCCGCTGACCGCCGAGAACCGGCACATGGTCGATGCTCGCCGGCTGGGGCTCATGAGCCCCGGCAGCTACCTCGTCAACGTTGCCCGCGGACCGCTCGTCGACGAGCCGGCGCTCGTCCAGGCGCTTGAGACCGGGCAGGTGTGCGCTGCGGCGCTCGACGTCTTCGAGGAGGAGCCGCTGGCCGCCGAGCATCCGCTACGTCGCTTTGCGCAGTGCGTGTTGGGGTCGCACAACGGCTCGAACACGCGTGAGGGAGTGCTGCGTGCCAGCGCCAGGGCCGTCGACAACCTCCTGGCGGGGCTGGAGCTCGGATGACGCCGGTGGCGGTCGTCACCGGCGCCGCCAGAGGGATAGGCGCTGCGATCGGCGACCGCTTGCAGTCCGACGGCTGGCAGGTGATCGGAATCGACCGCGACCCGATCGCTCGATTCGGCGCTCTGCAGCTGGATCTTGCCGATGCGGCAGCGGTGTCTGCGCAGCTGGCGAGACTGCCCCGGGTCGATGCGCTGGTCAACAACGCCGCGTTGCAGCTGCACAAGCCTCTGCTGGACACGAGCACGGAAGAGTGGGATGCGTTGTTCGCGGTCAATCTCCGCGCGCCGTTCGTGTGCCTGCGCGGCGTTGCCCGGCAGCTCATCGCCGCCCGTGGCGCGGTCGTGAACGTCTCCTCGGTACACGCCACCGCGACCTCGCTCTCGATGGGAGCGTACGCGGCGAGCAAGGGCGCGATCTCCGCCCTGACGCGCGCCGCGGCCCTCGAGCTGGCTCCTCACGGTGTCCGCGTCAACACCGTAGCGCCGGGCGCCGTCGAGACCCCGTCGCTGCGAGACGGCCTGGATCGGCGCCCCGACGTCGAACGGTCGCTCGTCCAACGGACTCCGCTGTCGCGCATCGGCCAACCCGACGAGATCGCGCAGGCGGTCGCGTTCCTGCTGGACGGCGAGCGCTCGGGCTTCATCACCGGGCAATGCATCGTGGTCGACGGTGGTGCGTTGGCCCGCCTGGGCACCGAGTGACGGCGCAGCGCTGGGCCGCGCCGGCGTTCATCGTGCGCGGTGCGCTGCAGCGACCTCGGTGAGGAGGGACTCGAAGCGGTCCACGAACGCCGCCGGGCTGAAGTGCTCGCGGGCGTATCGGATCGCGGCCAGCGCTCGCTCTTGGACCTCGTCGGGCCGATCCAGCAGCTCGGCGACCTTCCTCGGGAAGAGATCGGCTTGGCTGCTGTCGACCACCCAGCCGCCGCCGGATCGCTCGATGATGTGGGCGACCTCGGACCCTGGTTTGACAGCGGCGAGGACCGGAAGCCCGTACATCATGAAGTTCATGAGCTTGGAAGGGATGTTGAACTCCACCCCCGCGTGGTGCTGGCTCACGAGCGCGATCGTGGCGTCCTGGAGCTGTTGCTCCAGCGCGTCGTCGCTGACCATGCCGAGCACCTGCACGCGGTCGCTGCGCACGTTCTTGCGCACGTCGGCGGCGGCGACACCGGCGCCGGTGATGTGCAGCCGGACATCCGCCGCGGAGACGAGATCGGAGGCCTCGAAGGCCTCCACGAGCGGAGCGAGCCCTTGCGAATAGCCGATGTTGCCCATCGAGAGCAGGCGCCACGGCCGCTGCGGCGTTGGTGGCGCTGCATCGGTTGACAGCGGCCGCCGAGGTTCGCGGGTGGCCGGCAGGGAGATGATGCGGATCTTGCTTTCGGGAACCTTCTTGTCGACGAGGTTGCGTTCAAACGCGCGGCTGAGCGGGACGATCAGGGCCGCCTGGCTATAGGCCGCCGACTCCAGGCGCCGCGATGCCCGGACGACGAGCCCTCGCTCGTCGAGCAGGCCCGTCGCCGCGGCGCCGTCGGGCAGGATGTCGTGCAGCCACAAGACCCACGGCGATCGCCGCAACCGGTGCGCGACGATCGCGGGGAACAGCGCGGGAAAGGAGGGCGATACCACCACCGAGACGTCGGGGCGCCGGATGGCGGGCAGCGCCGCAAACTGCGCGGCGAGGAACGTGAGCTCCTGGCGGTAGCGCTCGGATGCCGTCGCGCGACCGACCCACAACGGCAGGCGCAGCACATCTATCGAGTCGCGCCGCTCACGGTAGGGCAGCCTGCGCTTTCCCCATACCGGCGCGGGGTAGTGCGGGTGCGCGGCGACGACGTGAACCTCGTGGCCGCGACCGTGCAACGCCCTGGCGAGGATGGTGCTCACGGGGCCGATGCCGGTCGGCTCCGGATCGTAGTTGTAGCTCCACAGCTGGATCCTCATGCGGCAGATTCGTGCACTCTAATCGACGCCGGTAAGGCCAACAGACGGTGTGACGATTTCTTCTGAAATAGGAAATCTTACGCTAGACCCCAAAGAGTGAGATCCGGCGGAGGTGCACTACTGTGCCGCTCCTGCTCCTCAGTCAGCACTGATGCCGGCCCGCGACTTCTCAGCCGTCTACGACGAACACATCTGGCAGGTGTACGGCTTCTTCGCCTACCGGACGCGCGGCCGGGCAGACGCCGAGGATCTGACGCAGAAGACGTTCGAGCGCGCGCTCAGATCGTGGTCGCGCTACGACCCCTCCCGAGCCAGCGTGGCCACCTGGCTGTTCGCGATCGCGCGCAACCTGCTCGTCGATCACCTGCGCGCCGACCGCAGCGCCAGCCAGCAGCCGCTCGACGAGCTCGACGCCGGACACGCCGCGCTCGTCGACCCCTGCGATCAGCCGGACCTGGGGCTCGAGCCCGATCTCGAGCGGGCGCTCTCTAGCCTGGGAACACGTGCTCAGGAGATCATCGCGCTGCGCTACGGCGCCGAGCTGAGTGGACCCGAGATCGCCGAGGCCATGGGCCTCAGGCTCGCCAACGTGCAGCAGATCCTCTCTCGCTCGCTGCGGCGCATGCGCACCGTGATCGAGGAGGGGGAGCCAGTTCACGTCGATCACGACCGCTAGTAGTGGTCGTCCTTACAGGGCGGACCACCAGTGGTCCACCCGCCGGTCGCTGCGTCACGCCGCGAGCGGGCCGCCACCGACGGCGCTCACCGCTGCCACGAGCAGCAGCAGCGACCCGGCGGTCGCATAGCCGGTGATGAGCGCGCGCAGTCGACGCGGCCGCGCGTGCACAGCTCCGCCGGCCAGCAGCTGCCGGCGCAGCTCGCCGCGGAAGGCGGCAGCAGGGACCGGGCGCTCGCGCTGCAGACGCTCGGCGAGGCGCACGATCTCGTCCGGGGCGTCGGGCCCAAGATCGCTGTGGATGTCGCGCGCCGGCGTCATCGGGCAAACAGCTTAGAGCGGGGGTTCAGGCGCCGGGCCTCGCGCAGGGCATGCAGAGCCGAGGCAGAGCTGTTGCGCCGCGCGTCGATGCGAGCCAGCACGAGCCACGTGCGCCAGTTGGTCGGCTCGTCCGCGGTCGCCGCGCGTGCGGCGGTGGCGGCGGCGTCGAGCGCGCCGGACGCTTCGAGCACGAGCGCGCGCTGCAGCCGCGGCGTCGCGGCGTACGGCTGCAGCCGCTCGGCCGTCCGGCTGTCCTCCAGCGCCGCGGTCAGGCGCCCGTCGGCGGCGGCGTCGCGGCTCTGCTTGGTCGCCAGGGCCGCCGCCATCGGCACCGCGACGGCGCCGAGCGCGACGGTGGCGAGCAGCGCGAGGACAGCGCGCGGCGCCATACGTCGACGCGGTTGGGCGCCCTCGGCGCCGATCGATGCCTCGTCGCGCCCGCTGACGATCACGGCGCCGAGCGCCAGCACGACCACGGTGATGGCCGCCATCTCCCAGACCCACTCCAGCGCGGCCGCCGTCATGAAGGCGGCCAGGCCGCCCGCGGCTGCCGCGATCCACAGGCGCAGCCCCGGCGGTGCCCTCAGCGATCGCACCACAGCGCTTCCGGCGAGCCACAGCAAGAGGCCGCCGAGGAGCGCGAGGCCGATGAATCCGGTCTCGGCGAGCGTCTCGAAGTACAGCGAGTGCGCGTCGCGCACGAAGTCCGGGAGCGTTCCGTTCCGCGCCCACCAGAACTCGAAGGTCCCAGGACCGATGCCCTTCCAAGGCGCGCTTGCGTTCGCCTCGCGAGCGGATTGCCAGAACTGGTATCGGCCGGTGCCGTTGACCGCTCCCAGCCGGCTGAAGACGTTGTCCTGGCTGCTGTTGGCGACCGTTCCCGGAACGGCCTTGAACTGCTGCCAGCGGTCGCTTACCTCACCCGGCACGCCCGCACCGACGGCGATCACGGTTGCCAGCGTGAGCACCACGACTGCACGCAGCGTCATGCTCCGTCGTCCGCAAGCCAGCAGCGCCGGACGCGGCAGATGCCGCGCCGCAAGCCCCATCGAGACCTGCAGCAGCGCGACTCCCGCGCAGACGATGAGCACGAGCCACAGTGTCTCGGTGCCCTGGTCGATCGCCGTCGCGGTAGCCGCGGCGTCCTGGAGGGCGTCCCGCTGCGATGTCGCCGCGATCAGGATCGCGGAGCCGGTCGCGGCCAAGAGCAGCGCGCCGAGCGCGTGCAGCCGCAGCGGCACCAGCGCGAAGAACGCAACGAGTCCGACGAGCAGCGCGAGGGTGCCGCCGCGCGAGATGGTCAGGTAGATGCACAGCGCCGACAGCGGCAGCATCGCCGCAGCGAGCGCTTGCCCCGCCAGCGTGCGCGCGCCCAGCGCCACGCCGAGCAGCAGCGGGACGCCGATCGCGGCCAATGCCGCGAGCGCGTTCCAGTAGTTCAGCGGGTAGCTGAGCTTGCGTGCGGTCTGCGAGTCGAGGAACTCGAGCTGATCGTTCGCGGGAAACCATTGCGGGTGCAGCCGCGACAGCACCGCAAGAAGCGTGACCAACCCGATCGCGCAGGCAAGCCCGTTGATCGTGTGGCGCGCGGCTGCGCGCCCCTGCAGCGCGAGCGCGAGCACCAGAACGCCGAGGTACGTCGCAGCCCGGCCGAGCTCGATCGTGCTGCGCTCCGCGCTCTCAGACCAGCCTGTGGCCAGCCCCGTCCAGAGCGCCAACCCGCCCAGCAGGCCGATCGCGACCCATCCGCCGCGGCCGATCCGTCCCGGCAGGATTCCGCCCAGCGCTCCGAGCAGCACGATCCACCAGACCGCGACGCCGACCTGGCTGCGCACGATCGTGTCGTAGCCCCCGTTGCTCATGGCGAGGTAGGCGGCGAGCGCGAACGCGAGCGTCCATGCCGCAACGGCGGGCGGATCAAGGCGCGCGGGCAGGCGACGCATCTGCGCCAGTGCATCTGCCGATCTGGAGGCCGTCAGCTCCATCGCTGGGCAATACGTCCCAGCGCGTCGAACGCTGACGTTCGGCGGGAATGTCAGCGCACTCCGATGACGTGCGTACATTGTCAATCATGACCCGTGCGCTCGTGGTTCTCGTCGCGCTCGCCATGTCGTTTCCGGCGACGGCCGTCGCGCGGGCGCCGCAGACCAATGCGCCGCCCGGCAACTCTGCGATCGACGAGTACCTGGAGACGGTTCCGGGGGCGTCCGGCAACGCTCTCCCGCGGCCACGGGGGCACAGCGGCGGCACCGGTGCGCTGACCACCGCGCAGCGCTCGCGGTTGCAACAGCTCGGGCCCGACGGCAAGTCGCTTGCCAGCGCGGTCGATGCGACCTCGCCCGTGACGCCGAGGACGGCGCCGAAGAACAAGAAGGCGAAGCCCACGAGCAAGAAGGCGGCGCCCAGGCGCGAGAAGGTGCTGCCCAAGAGCGATGGGCGCGCGCCGGTCGGCGAGCTGCTCGGCACGCTGACCGGCAGCGACGGCGGGAACGGCATGGGATTCGTCCTGCCCGCGATCCTGATTGCCGCGCTGCTCGCGGTCCTCTTGCTCGTGCTGCTGCGACGTCGCGCGGCATCCTGAGCCGCGGTGCGTCACTGGCTGTGACGCGGGCGGTGTCAGCCTGCAGCACCGGCACGCGTATTCACTGACACATCAACCACGCGGCCGGAGGTGCATCTGATGACTCAGACGTCGAATAGCAGGAAAGGCGCAGGACGTATTTTGATCATCCTCGCGGTTGTGGCGGTGATTGTGCCGGCGGCCGCGTTCGCGGCGAGGGTCCCGGGCACCGAAGGCGCAGATGTCTTGGTTGGCACCAACGACCGCGACAGGATCAGCGGGCGCGGGGGTGCAGACACCATCTTCGGACTGGGCAACCGGGATCGCATCGACGGTGGAAGCGGCAACGACACCATCAACGGCGACGGGACGTGCCCTCCGGGGACGCCGAACCTGAGCTATTGCTCCAACGACGAGCTGACCGGCCGCCCTGGCAGGCTCAGCCTCGGATTCGCCGACGAAGGGGTCAGCGCTGACCAGGCCTGTCCCCCCGGAACGGGCGGCTACTGCTCCTACGGCGGCGCTGACACCATCAGCGGCGGCAGCGGAGACGACGCAATCGAGGGCGGCAGCGGCGAGGATCGCATCAGCGGCGACAGCGGCAACGACGACATCCGGGGAGAGCTCGGTGACGACGCCATCGCCGGCGGCGGCGGCGCCGACGAGCTGAACGGCGGGAGCGATGACGACGACGTCTTCGGCGGCGCCGGCGCCGACAGCGTGATCGGGGAGGATGGCGAGGACTACCTGAGCGGCGGCTCGGGCGAGGACACCTTCTCTGGTGGTCCGGGCAACGATCGAATCAGCGCGCGTGACGGCAACGTAGACACGATCACCTGCGGCAAGGGGCGCGACCAGGTCAGCGCGGATCGCTTCGACATCTTCGTCGCCGAAGACGATGTCCAATCGGACGTCGCCACCGGCGACGCAATCCAAGCGAACTTCGCCAAGGGCGACTGCGAACGCGTCTCGCGTAGGCGCTGAGGCTATTCGAGGGCGTGCGGCCCTCAGCACGCGGCAAATGGTCCGTCCTGCAAGTCCGCACCGTCCAAACGCGCACCGACTTACAGGACGGACCGTTAGGCAGCCCGGCCGGTGGCCGGGCTCCCGCTTCTCTGCGCGCTGACACTGAAAACCGGTAGCTCGCTGAGCACTGACCTCAACTTTTCTGTGTATTTCCTGCCAGGAGTGTTCATGACGAGTCTTGGCAAAAACTGATCCAGATCGCATCCGCAGGCGGTTACCGGATGTCTATCTCGCCGATGGCGGACGCGTTGTATCTTCCATCTGATCAATAGGGTTTCACTTGTGTTTGACGACTCTTACGACGCTGCCACCCTTACGCATCGGCCCCCGATGATTCGGCGGCTCGCCCTGACGGCCGGACGCGCAGGTCGAGAGGGCTGAGCGGTCGATGGCGACTGACGTGCGCACCACCACGGCGGGCGCCCGTAGCTCGCCGCTCGTGCGACCGGCGTTTGGGAGGCGCTCGTGGCGCCGCGTGGTGGAGTTGCCGATCAGGGAGGGTCGTTGCGATCGGGATGTCCGGGTGCGTGAGGCGGTGTTTCGGCGTAGCTTGGCGCTCGCGGATGTTGTTGCGGCGGGCGTGGCGTTGGTGCTGTGGGTGGCTGTTGTCGGTGATGATGGGTTGCGGCCGGTCGCAGTGTTGGCGTTGCCGCTGGTCGTGATCGCGGGCAAGGCGCATGGCTTGTATGACCGTGATGAGTTGGTCGTCAACAAGACGACGATCGATCAGGCGCCGGCGTTGTTTCAGTGCGCGACGCTGTATGCGCTGTTGGTGTTGTTGTTGCAGGGCGCGTTCGTGGCGGGATCGCTGAGCGCCGCGCAGGCGGTCGGGGTGTGGGCCACGTTGTTCTTCGCGGCGCTGGTGGCTCGTCGCGTCGCGCGCTGGGTTGCGGGACTGAGCACGCCGGTCGAGCGCTGCTTGTTTGTCGGCAGCGACGAGTCCTATGAGCGCTTACACAGCAAGCTGCCCGATGCCGATCACCGCGCGCGGCTTGTTGGGCGCATGGCGCTCAATCACATCGCCGACGAGCAGGTCCTCGCCGCCGGCACCGCGACGCTGCATCGCTTGATCGCGCACCTCGGGGTGCATCGCGTGATCATCGAGCCCAGCGAAGCGCTGCCGCAGATCACGCTGGACTTCGTGCGCGAAGCCAAGTCGATCGGGGTCCGCGTCAGCCTGCTGCCACGGATCTTGGAGGTCGTGGGCTCAACGATCGAAGTCGACGATGTCAACGGCCTGACGCTGTTGGGCGTGCGCCGCTTTGGTCTGACACCCACTTCCAAGCTGATCAAGCGCTCCTTTGACGGCGCCGGCGCGGCGCTCGGGCTGCTGGCGCTGGCGCCGCTGCTTACGCTCATCGCGATCCTCATCAAGCTCGACAGCCGGGGACCGGTGATCTTTCGCCAGACCCGCATCGGCCGCGGCGGACGCGCCTTTCAGATGTGGAAGTTTCGCACGATGTTTCGCGGCGCAGACACCATCAAAGGCGAGTTGCGTGCACGCAACGATTGCGCCATGGGCCTGTTCAAGCTGCGCGATGACCCCCGCATCACACGTATCGGGCACGTCCTGCGGCGCACCTGCCTGGACGAATTGCCCCAACTCGTCAACGTGCTACGCGGTGAGATGAGCCTCGTCGGCCCGCGCCCGCTGGTCGCCGACGAAGACCAACAGATCACCGGCCGCGATCGCTCGCGCCTGCAACTGACCCCCGGCATCACCGGCCATTGGCAAATCCAAGGCGCCCGCGTCCCGATCGCCGAGATGGTCAAGCTCGACTACCTCTACGTCGCCGGCTGGTCATTGTGGCTGGACATCAAGATCCTGCTGCGCACCGTCGCCTACGTCCTCGCGCGCCGCGGCATGTAACGTGGATGAGCGACGGCTCGCCGCCGAATAGACGGGGAGCACACAACATTCGTCCGCAGTGACAGCTCGCTTCCCCCGAACGGACGTCCAGTAGGCGTCAGGTCGCGCGGCTACGTGCCGTATACGAGATCACACAGCGCGATCTCTTAGAAAGAGGGGAAACCCGTGAACTTCAGTCCATCTCGACGGCGCCGAAAGCCGGCGCGCGTCCTACGCGTGTCGCTGATGACGGCGCTTCTCGCCGGCATCCTCGCCGGCATCGCCTGCGCGGCGACGATCAACGGCACCAGCGGCGACGACAAGCTCTACGGCACGCAAGGCGCCGACAGGATCAGTGCTCTTGGCGGAGATGACACCGTTTACGGCCTCGGCGCCAGCGACACCATCCGTGGTGGCAATGGCGACGACTTCGTCAACGGCGACGGAACCCGCACGTGCCCAGCCGGCTCCAGGAATCCCGGGTACTGCGTCGTGGCCAATACGGAGGCGCAAGGCGGCAACGACGTCGTCAGCGGCGGTGCCGGCGAAGACGCGATCGATGGCGGCCTGGGCAACGACACCCTGCACGGCGACAGTGGCGCCGACGACATCGACGGCGAGTCCGGCGCGGATCGCATCTACGGCGAGGCCAACGCCGACCGGCTGAACGGCGGGACCGGCAACGACACGATCAGCGGCGCAAGCGGCCCTGACGCCATCAACGGCGAATCCGGTGACGACACCATCACGGGCGGCGCTGGGGTCGACACGTTCTCGGGCGGTGCGGGCGACGACCTGATCGACGCCCGCGACGGCCACAGCGAGACGATCAACTGCGGTTCCGGCGACGACGAGGTCATCGCAGACCGTAGCGACAAGGTTGGCGGTGAAGTCATCTCAGGACGGATCAGGCTCGGCAATTGCGAGAGGATCAGGCGCCGCTGACCTGCGTTCGGTGCTCGACGTAGGACGAGAATCCGGTTCGGGAGCGCCGGACTCTCGTCGTCACCCGGCGCCGCCGCTGGCGACGGCGTCCAACCGCCCGACGATCTCCTGCGCGTGACGCGTATAGACGCCGAGGTCGAAGACGACGTCAAGGTCGATCCCTAGATCTCGCTCCTGCAGGAGCCGACGCAGCGGCGCCTCCTCGTCCCACGCGCGCTGGGCGGTCTCTTGGACGATCCGGTAGGCCTCGTCGCGCGCCATCCCGTTGCTGACCAGGGCGAGCAGCGCGCGCTGGCTGAACAGCGCCCCGTGGGTGAGATCGAGGTTGCGCCGCATGCGACCCTCGTGGACGACCATCCCACTGACGACCCGGACAGCAAGGTGCTGGAGGTAGTCGAGCAGGATCACCGAGTCGGGCAAGATCACGCGCTCGGCGCCGGAGTGGGAGATGTCTCGCTCGTGCCAGAGCGCGACGTTCTCGACGGCCGCGGATGCGTTGCCCCGTAGGACCCGCGCGAGGCCGGCGATGCGCTCCGTCGTGATCGGGTTTCGCTTGTGCGGCATCGCGCTCGAGCCCTTCTGCCCTGCGCGGAACGGCTCCTCGACCTCGCGCTCCTCGGTGCGCTGCAGGTGGCGGATCTCGGTGGCGAAGCGCTCCAGGCCGGCACCGGCTAAAGCGATCGCCTGGAGCAACTCGGCGTGGCGGTCGCGCGCCACGACCTGGGTGGACACCGGCTCGCGCTGCAGGCCCAGCCGCTCGAGGACCCGCAGCTCGTACGCGGGCGATGTCGCGCTGTAGGTGCCGACCGCGCCGGAGATCGCGCCGACGGAAGCTTGCGCGAACGCGCGCTCGAGGCGCTCGGCGTTGCGCGCCGCCTCCATCGCGTAGCCGGCGAGCTTGACGCCGAAGGTCGTCGGCTCGGCGTGGACGCCGTGGGTGCGCCCGACGCAGAGCGTGTCGACGTGCTCGCGCGCCCGCTCGACCAGCGCGGCGACGAGCTGG
>DASVPU010000215.1:0-2331 GCA_036389475.1 Solirubrobacteraceae bacterium | reverse complement strand
AAGCGCGATGCCGAGCAGCGTGGCCGATGATCGCGCCGAGGTGTCCATGGCGCGCTCGAAGCCGTACGCGCGCCCGTAGGCGTCGGCCGGCACGACGTCCGCGAGCAGCGCGTTGCGCGCCGGGACGGGCAATCCGCGCACACCGCCCACGCCGCGGAGCGCAGCACGGGAACCTGCCAGACCGCGTTTGTGACGCCGATCAGAGACGACAGCACCACCGTCGTTCCGTAGCCGCCGATCGCGATGACGCGACGGCGCCCAGGATCGTCGGCGAGCGCTCCGCCCGTGAAGCGCGCCTCCGGCGACACCGTCGGCGACGCCCTCGATGATGCCCCATGCGGTCGGTGAAGCGCCCAGACCGGTCAGCAGGGAGGGCAGCAGCGATGTCGGGATCTCGTGGCCGGCATCCGACAGCAGGCTCGCGGCTCCGATTCCGCGTACGCCCGGCATAAGCCACGGCTGTCCGGCACCGGCTGCAGGCGAGGCATCGGTCACCGCCACGGGATGCTGATACAACGGCGAGCAACACCTTGTGCACCGTGCGCAATAACTAGGACATGCGAGGTATCTGCCTATGCGGCACGTGGATTGACGGCACGACGGGATGCTGTCGCGCACTCCACCGACCCGCCGACCGGTCGCGATCCGCCAACTTGCCAACACGGATGACCTGCGGCGACACCACGAGCGTGCGGGAAGGACGGAAGGGATGCGGCCGGGATGCGACGACCGAACGGCCATGGTCCCGAGGACGATCGGGCGGCAACGACGGAGACGGCGGTCCGGCACGACCGGTGCGGCGACAGACATACGCTGTTGCCGCACCAGTCGATCAGAACGGGATGTCGATCAGAACGGGATGTCGTCGTCAGCGTGGCTGCTGCCACCGCCGGTCGAGACCGGCTGAAAGTCTTCCGTGTTGGCCGGGACATCGGATCGCGGGGTGAACCCGTTTGAGGCGCTGGAGCCGCCGCCGCCGTCATCGCGGCCACCGAGGAACTGGACCGAGTCGGCGACGATGTCGACGGCTTGGCGCTTGCCTTGGTTCTCGGTCTCCCACTCGCGCCACTCCAAGCGCCCGTCGATGGCGACGGGGCGGCCCTTGGCGAGGTACCTAGCACAGTTCTCGCCCTGCGCGCCCCAGACGGTCACGTCGAAGAAGTTGGGCTTGTCCTCCCAATCGCCGCTTGGGCCCTTTCGGCGCGTGTTGACGGCCACTCGTAGCTTGCAAACGGACGTGCCGCTGGGCAGCGAACGTAGCTCGGGGTCGGTCGTGAGATTGCCGGTGAGCACCACACGATTGATGTTTGTAGCGGCCATCTACGGCCTCCTCCTTCGGGGACGAACGATCTGAGATCGAGTCTAAAGAGGGGATCGGCTGGCACTTCCGCCAACGCCGCTCTCTCCGCAGTTAAGTCGCAGTGTCGTGACGAACGTGTCTGATCTGACGCAGAGTCGGCCGCTACGGCGGGGGCGCGGCGGTATGTGCCACCGGCCGGACTCGCTACTCGACGGCGTCGGCCGGCACGTAGGCCGGCGCGGCCTCGACGGCGACGGGCTCACCGATGCCCATCGGACGCGGCTCGGGCCGGCTCGCCGGCGGGGCCGGGGTGCCCGGCGCAAGCTTGATGATCCGGAAGCGCACGACGCCGTCTGCGATGCGCAGCGTGCGCTGCAGCGTCTCGAGAACCTGACGCGTGCCGTGGAACTGCAGCAGGTGGTACTCGGCGTCGGTCTTGTGACGGATCTCGTAGGCCGTCTGGCGGACGCCCCAGTCCTGCTTGTTGACGATCTCGCCGCCGGCGACGACCGTCTGCTCGACCCCGGTCAGCACCTTCTGGCGCTGCTCGTCGGGAGCGGCGCTGTCGAGCATCAGCACGAGGTCGTAGAGGGGGTCGTGTGCGGCCATGACGAAGAGCCCCGGGGGGCGGCCGAGCATGATAGCGAGGAGCCGCCGTGTTGCTCGCCGGGGGTTCGCGCGATCGGGCACCGTCGGAGCGATCGCGCTCACCCGGCGGGCGGCCTGCATCGCGCTGACCCCGTGTGTTGCTCGCGCGCTGCGGTCGGAAGTGTCCTGCGTGGGAGGCGAAACGGCTCACATCGCCGCGGCCGGAGGTGTTTGCGCCCGGGGGGCGAAAGGGGCAGCTCGCACGCCTACACAGAGCATGGATCCCGATCATTCGCCGCCGCTGTACGAGCGGGTGCGCTGGGCCAACGTGGCTCGCGCGGGCACGCTCGTCGCGATCGCCGTCATCGTCGCGGCTTGGCCGCGGCTCAGTCCGCAGGAGCCTCAACTGCCGCCCGCCGAGCCGGCGCCGGTCGTGCCCGAGC
>DASVPU010000214.1:0-3348 GCA_036389475.1 Solirubrobacteraceae bacterium | reverse complement strand
CGGCCCGCTCGTCCTCGCTCGCGCGGAATCCACGGGTCAACCCTCCCACCTGACGATGAGAACCGCAAGCCTGACCACCTGCCGATCGGTATCATCCTTGACCCTCCCAGTCTGCTGCGCTTGCCGCGATGGCGCAGAGTTTCGCTTCTCGACGAAACCAGCGCTGTCGCCGGCGGCGGTCGATGCACGCGAAGATGCGGGCGGCGTCGCCGAATGTCAGCGGGATCGTGCATGACGTGCGCGGACGTGATGACCGTGCGATGTGTGTCACGCGCACCCGTTTGCGCACGGGAGGGCGCTGAAAAGGCCCGAAAAGGCCCGCGGGAGCGTGCGAGCCGATCTTGCGTTCGACGGAGACGATTTGCAAACGGCGGTTTTACAGGCTTTTCGTTATGGCGAGACCCGGACTCGAACCGGGGACACCACGATTTTCAGTCGTGTGCTCTACCAACTGAGCTATCTCGCCGCGGCCGGGGAGGATACCGCCGCCGCGCGGTCGGTCGGCCTCGCGCGACTCGCCCAGTTCAGCGACCCGACCAGGCGCGCAACTCGGGCAGCGGATCGATCGGATAGCCGCCGTCGACGCGCCATCCGCCGGGCCAGATCTCGAAGTGCAGGTGTGTCGTGCCAGAGGTCGTTCCGCTCGCGCCGACCTGGCACAGCCCCTGGCCCGCTGCGACGGTGGCGCCTTCGCTGACGACGGTCGAGCCGCGGACGCAGTGGGCGAAGAAGTAGTCGCGACCGTCCCCAGCGTGGAGCACGACGTACTCTCCGGCGCCGCTGGCCTGGAAGCTCGTCTGGCTGATCGTGCCGGCGTACGGCGCGACGACCGGCGTGCCCTGCGCGGCCAGGATGTCCTGGCCCTGGTGAATGTGGCCGATACGGCCGGCGCCGAAGCGCCCGTCCGGCCCGCCGAAGTCAAACGTCCCGGCGACGGGGAAGACTCCGGCGCCGGCGGGGGACGGGCCGGGCGCGGGGAGCGGTCCGGGCGGTGCGGGCGCGCGCACGGCCGGCCGCCGAGGCGGCGCCTTGGGCCGGTGCACGACGATCCGGGCCCGTCCGGGGTAGCGCGCGCTGCGCCGCAGCGTGTGCCCACGCGAGTCCGTGACGTGCAGGCGCACGAGGTAGCGCCCGCTGCGCAGCGCGGTGCGACGTGGCCAGTGGACGGTCACGCGCCGGCCGGTCTTCACCCAGCCGAGAGAGATCCGTGCGACAGCGCCACGACTCGGAACGCGCACGACGACGACCCGCGCCTGCACCCGCTCAACCCCCCTCTGACGGATGCGAAAGCGGATGTTCGGCGGCGCGTCGCCCTTCGTGATGGCTCGCGGCGAGAGGCTCAGGCGGCTCGCAAGCGGTCGCGCGTCTGGCACGACAAGCGCCGAGCCGTAGGCGGACCCGCCGCTGCGCAGTGGCCCCGGTGTGCCGCCTGCCGAAGCGGGGGCGGCGGGGGCCGCTGCCAAGACGATCGGCGCCAGGATGACCAGGACCGCGACTGCGTGTGAGCGCATGAGCGCAGCGTGGGCGATCGTCGCAGGACGCTCAAGCGCTGCAACGCGCCCACCAGAACCATCACCGCACACGGCGGCACGAGCGCCGATCCTCGACTCGACGACCGCCGATCCGGAGATACTGCATCGGTGGCCGACCAGCATCCGGTTGAGATCATCCTCGCGCGCGGACTGATGTCGAACCTGACGACGCCGGCGTTCCTCGTCGACCTCGAAGGGACGCTCGTCTTCTACAACGAAGCAGCGGGCGATCTGCTGGGCCTGCACTTCGAGGAGGCTGGTCCGATGCCAGTGGACGAGTGGGGCACGTTCTTCGTCCCCCATGACGAGACCGGGGCGCCGATCCCGGTCCCCGAGTTGCCGCTGTCGCGCGTGCTCTCCAATGGGCAGCCATCGCACCGGCAGATGTGGGTGCGCTCGACGCTCGGCGAGAATCGGGGGCTCGAGGTCAGCGCATTTCCGATCGTGGGAAGCGGTGGTATGCGCGGCGCCCTGGCGATCTTCTGGGAGCTCCCGGTAACGCCATGATGCGGGTCAAGCTGTGGGGCACCCGCGGCTCGATTCCCTGTCCGGGACCCGAGACCGTGCGCTATGGCGGCAACACGTCGTGCGCCCAGGTCACGCTCTCGGACGGCACGCAGCTGGTCCTCGACGCGGGCACCGGCATCCGCAACCTGACGCTCGACGGGGACGGCATGCAGTCGCGCCGGATTCACATCCTGCTGACGCACCTGCACCTCGACCACATCCAGGGGCTGCTGTTCTTCTCGCCGCTGTTCGATTCGCGCATGGAGATCACGATCTGGGGACCGGCGGGGCCGGGTGGATCGCTGGAGAACCGGATCGCACGCTACCTGTCGGCGCCGTTGACGCCCGTCGAGGTTCGCGAGCTGCCCTGCCAGCTCGCCTTCCGCGATTGTCCCTTCAGCGAATGGGACATCGGTCCGGCCCGGATCCGTGCCGAGGCCGTCAACCACCGCGGTCCCACGCTGGGCTTCCGGATCTCCGAGCAAGACGCTTCGCTCTGCTACATCCCCGACCACGAGCCCGCCCTCATCGGACCGCTGGAGCAGCTCGACCCCACGTGGCTGTCGGGCTACTCGCTGGCGCTCGACGCCGACGTGCTCGTGCACGACTGTCAGTACACCGACGAGGAGTACCCGCACCACTTCGGCTGGGGTCACTCCTCGATGTCCGATGCGCTGTGCTTCGCGCGCCGCACGAACGCCCGCCGCACGCTGCTGTCCCACCACGATCCACGGCATTCCGACGACGAGCTGGACGCGCTCCTGCTGCTCGCGCACGATCGCTGGCAGGCGGACGGCGGAGCTCCGCGCACGATCGAGATGGCCACCGAGCTGGACGAGCTCGAAATCCGGGCGTCGTCCGACGGTGCAGCCGGCGCGACATAGGCAGGAGCGATCGCCGGTGAGCGCCGGCTTCGAGCGCTCGCGCCACGCGACGAGCCGGAGTGCAGGCCTGAGCCTCAGCGCTCCAACATCCGCGCCAGCACCTCGAGCGCTCCCGCCTTCGCCAGCGGCTCGTTGAGGTTGCCGCACTTCGGCGACTGCACGCACGACGGGCAGCCCTGCTCGCACGGGCACTCCGCTATCAGCCGGTGGGCATCGGCGACGAGCCGTTCGAAGCTCAGGAAGCCCTGGCGGGTGATGCCGACACCACCGGGGTGACCGTCGTAGATGAAGATCGTCGGCGCGCCGGTCTGCGGGTGGGCGTTCGTCGACAGGCCGCCGATGTCCCAGCGGTCGCACATCGCCAGCAGCGGCAGCACCGCGATCTGCGCGTGCTCGGCGGCGTGCAGCGAGCCGAGCAGGACCTC
>DASVPU010000213.1:0-4901 GCA_036389475.1 Solirubrobacteraceae bacterium | reverse complement strand
CGGGGCGGTAGCGGGACACCTGGTCGCCGGGCGGGTGAGGAGCCCCGGAGGGGCGACGATCCCGTCCGGCGGGCGCTCCACGATGGGAGGGTCAGCGATCCGGGGGAGTCCTCGATGCGGGTGCGTCGCGGTGGCGGGCAGGGCGCGGGAGACCTCGCGGTCGAGCTGCTGGACGACGCTGGTGAGCCGGTCGCGGTCGTCGCGAGCTTTCTGCGGCATCTCGGGGCGCGTGGTTGCTCGCCGAACACGGTGGAGGCCTACGCGTACGACCTCGCCCATTTCTGGCGCTTTCTGGGGACGCGGGGGCTGTCGTGGGAGGAGTTTCGGCCGGCGCACGCGCTTGAGCTGTTGGAGGCGCTGCGGGTCACGCCGAGCAGTCGGCGTGCTCAGCGACTCGGTTTGAGCCTGGCGACGACGGTTGCCGGCCGGCCGGCGCTACGGCTCGCTCCCGCGACGGTCAACCGGGCGCTGGCGGCGGTCTCGTCGTTCTACGAGTATGCGGTGTTGTCTGGGCGGCTGGAGCGCGAGAACCCGATCGAGCAACGCCCGGACCGGGCGATCGAGTTCGTGTCGGATCGCCACAGGCCGTTTATGGACGGCGCGAGTCGTCAACGCCCGGTGCGACGTACCGTTCGGGTGAAGACCGTCCAAGCGGTGCCGCGGCCGCTCGATGACCAGCAGGTCGCCGCGCTGTTCGGCGCGCTGCGTTGCCTCCGCGATCGTGCCCTGCTCCTGTTGATGCTCGATGGCGGCCTTCGCCCGGGTGAGGCGCTGGGAATGTGCCTCGAGGACGTCGCCTACGGCCGCCGGCGCGTCGTGGTGCGCTGCCGCGAGGACCACCCCAAGGGCGTCCGCTCGAAGTCGCGGCGCGAGCGAGTCGTTGATCTCCACGAACCGGCGACGCTCGCCGCTGTCAGCGACTACGTGATGACCGAACGGCCGGCTGACGCCGAGTCGCCCTATCTGTTCCTGGTCGGCGGTCGCGGCGCGCGTCGCCTGGAGCCGCTGGGCTACGACGCGTTGGCGAAGCTGTTCGCGCGGGCGTGCGAGCGCTCCGGGATCCGCGCGCCGTGGGTCACCGCGCACGCGCTGCGCCACACCCACGCGACCCGGATGTGGGAGGGCGGCATGCGCGAGCTGACGCTCCAGAAGCGCCTCGGCCACGCCTCGCCTGAGGCGACCAGGACCTACACCCGCGTCTCTGACCGGGAGGTTCTCGCCGACTACCGCCGCGCACTCGGCGGCCCGTCCAGCGACCTGCCCGCCAGCGGCGCCGCCCGCGAGGAGCAGAGCCGGTGAACGCCGCGGCGGCCCGAGCGCCCGTCGCGGTCGCGGTGGCGACATGCGCGGCGGATGGTGGCCGTCATTGCCTCGAGGCCGAGTACGCGGCGATCCTCACGACGCTCAAGATCGACGGTGCGTACCGCCGCCAACGACTGGCGGCGCGCCGGCGGTTCGTCGCCGCGTACCCAGACCTGACCGAATGGTTCGATGAGCCGCTGGCTCGCCGTGTTGGGCGTCTGGCCGGCGAACAGCGCGGCGCGATGTCGCACCGCACGTCATATGACGCCCGCAGCTACCTGCTGTTCCTCGGGCTCGCCGGCCACGCCCGGTTTGACTACCCGTGGATGCTGGCCAGCGGGCACCTCTATGTCTGCGAGCTCGCCGCGCCGATCGGGATCGAGCTCGGCCTGCAACGCCTCATCGACGACGCCGTCCGGCTCGGGTTCGAGCGCGGCGGAGCCGAGCAAGGGCTGCGCTGGACGCTCGGACGGATCCTCCTGCACACGGGGTGCCCGACGCCAGCGGCGATCACGGACGAGGACATCGACGAGCTGCTCGAGGCGGTCCGGCGCTTCCACGACCACCGCGACCGAGACCTCTTCCACGGCTCGAGCGAGCGCTACCGCAGCCGCGCGAAGGGCTGGACGACGCACATCCACCTGCTCCAGGTCGTCCTCTATCACCGCGGGCAGCTCGCGGTGCAACCGCGCAAGGTGATGCCCAGCTACGCCGATCGCCCGCCCGTCCCGCCGCGGATGCAGGCGACCGTCGACCGCTGGCTCGCCGCGCGGCGGCTGACCGATCGCCCCGTCACGGTCGCCAAGCTCGAGCTCGCGCTGCGCCGCTTCATGATCTGGCTGACGCAGATCGACCCGACCCTCCAAAGCTTCGCCGCGGTGACCCGCGAGCACGCGCTCGGATTCCTCACCGCGCTCGCCGAGGACCCGAACCCGCGAACGGGACGGCCGCTGTCGGCGCTCTCGCGTATCGGGCGCGCCTCGGCGCTGTCGATGTTCTTCCGCGACACCGCGGCGTGGCAGTGGCCCGACGTCCCCGGCCACCCACTGCTCGGCGTTGGCGACCGCCCCAAAGCGCCGTGCCGGGTGCCGCGGTTCATCCCCGCGGACGAGCTCGAGCGACTGATGGCCGCGATCGCCGACCTCGAATGCCCGCAGCAGCGCGCCGCGCTGCTCGTCGCGCGCTGGTGCGGCGCCCGCCAAGGCGAGATCCGGCGCCTCGCCGTGGACTGCCTTGACCGCTACCCCGACTCCACGCCGCGGCTGCGGCTCCCCGCCGGCAAGACCTACCGCGAGCGGATCGTGCCGCTCCACGACCAAGCCGCCGAAGCGCTGCGCGCAGTGATCGCGCTGCGCGCCGCCGGCGGTGAGCGCGCGTTCACCGACGAACTCACCGGCAACGACACCCGCTACCTGTTCATGAGCCACGGCAAGCTTCTCTCGACCGCCTACCTCTTCCAAGCGCCACTCGCGCGGGCGTGCGCGCAGGCGAACCTTGTCGACGCCGCTGGCCGGCCGACGGTCAGCAGCCACCGCTTCCGCCACACCGTCGGGACCCAGCTCGCCGAACGCGGCGCCCGGCTGCAGACGATCATGAGCCTCCTCGGCCACCGCAGCGTCTCGATGTCGCTCGTCTACGCCCAGATCAGCGACCCCGAGGTCCTCCGTGACTACCAGGCCGTGCTCGGCCCTGGCGCCACGATCGCCGGGCCCTGCGCGGCCGCGCTCAAAGCAGGCGAGCTCCCCAGCTCCGCGATCGAGTGGCTGAAGACCAACTTCTTCAAGACCGAGCTCGAGCTCGGCCATTGCCTACGCCTCCCCAGCGAAGGCCCCTGCGAGTGCGACCTCTACCTGACCTGCGCCAAGTTCGTCACGACCCCCGACTATGCCCCGAGACTCCGCACCCGCCGCGAGACCGAGCTACGCCTCGCCGACGACGCCGAACAGCGCGGCTGGCCACGCGAAGTCGACCGCCACCGCTGCACCGCGGCGCGCCTCGCGCACCTCCTCGACGAGCTCGGCGAACCGCTCGACCCAGCAGACAAATAATGCCGGCGACCCTTGACACAACCGACTGTCCACATAACGGTAGCGCCGTGCGTGTCGGTGGTGTGCTCGGCGATCTGCAGGGCGCTCTGGTTGTGCAGGATCCCGTCGAGGGTGTGTGAGGCTTCGCGTTCGGCGACCGACACGACCTTGGTGCCGTACTGGGTGTACTGATCGGAGGTCCAGCACAGCGTGGTCAGTCCGCCGCGGCGCCAGCCGAACTCGCGGGCCAGCGGATCGGCCGTGGCGGCGCGTGCGCGGGCTGGGGAGCGCATACCGTCGCTTGAGGAGAAGCGGCCGGTGCCCCAGTGGGCGGCGAGCTCGAGGCGGTGCAGGTAGTCGACGAGGACGGCGTTGGCGGCCTGCAGCTGCTCGTCGCCGAGATACCACTCCGTCGCCCAAGCGAGCTGGCGGTAGGTCAGGTCGCTGCTGGCGGCCATCCGCGTCGGGCCGAGGTTGGTCGCGGCGGCGAGCAGCGCGGCGTGCAGGTGCTCGGAGAGGTGCGCCATTCGTGGCGTTGCGCCGGCGGCATGCGTCAGGTGGGTGCTGAACTGCGTCCAGGCGTCGACTTCGAGCAGCAGCTCGGTGAGCTCCAGCCGCGGGAGGCGACCCCCGAGCTCGCTCGCCAGACGTTGCGCATCGGCGTCGACGGGCTCTGCTGTGACGGGGTCGAGGACCACGTGGCCGCGATGCAGGCGCACGCCGCCGCCGGCGTCGATCGCGCTTTGCAGTCGCTGGAGCTGGGCGCGTTGGTTGAGCTCGAGCTGCGCGAGGCGCTCGCTGGCGTCGAGAGGCCGGCCGAACGTGACGGCGAGCTCGTCGCGGTCGGTTTGCCAGCGCGCCATGGGCATGAGGAAGCTGGTGGGGTCGGCGTAGCGGCGGCTGACGGGTCGGTACAGCCGGCCCGCGCGCAGGGCGTCGCGGACGGCGAACCACAGGCCGAGCTCGTAGCGCACCCGCCGCACTCGGCCGTCCTCGCACACCCACGTTCGCCACGCCTTCGGCAGCACCTCGAGCGCGACGTCGTCAAGCAGCTTGCTGCGCACCTCGCGGCCCGTCGTGGCGATCGCGTCGAGCAGCGCGCGATCGGCGGGCGCGGCGTCGAGCTCCAGGCCCGCGAGCAGCTCGAGGACGGCGGGACGCAGGTAGCTGTGGCTTGCGAGCAGGACGTCGAGCTGCTGCTGATCAAGCGGCGGGAGCGCATCGTCGGGCACGGCCGCCGCGGCACGGACGCGGTCAAGGCCGATCTCGCGCTCGATGCGAGCCATCGGCAGCTCGCCGGTCGCTGCGGACTCGACGAGGATGCGTGAGAGCTGGCGGGCCAGCGCTGCGAGCTCGTCGCGTTGGCGGGCGGTCTTGCGTCGTTGCTCGTCGACGCGCCGTCGTGCGCGGCTGTCGGCGTAACGCAGCAGCTTGTCGAAGAGGTCCAGCAGCTCGTCGCCGCGCTCGAGATACAGCTCGGCGAGCACGGCGAGGATGAGCGGGTGCCGCCGCGCGGGCTCCAGACGGCCGATCGCTTGCGCCGTCATCCGTGTCCCGGCCGCAACGAGCTGG
>DASVPU010000212.1:0-39351 GCA_036389475.1 Solirubrobacteraceae bacterium | reverse complement strand
GACGCGGCTGCCGCGCGCGACCGTGATGCTCGCGGGCGAGAGCCGCGCGGCTGTGCCAAACGCGCCGCCACCGCGGCGGACGGCAGCGAACGACGCCATGACGTAGGGCTTGCGGGGCGCCGGCCGGGGCGCCGTCCATGTCACGGCGAGCGCGCGGCCGGGCCCGGCCGCCACGGCGGCGAGGGGCGCGCCCGTCTGGCGCGACAGGATCGCCGGCTTGCGCACGCCGCTGGAATCGATCCGCGCGAACTTCACGGCGCTGCGGCGCTGGTGGGTCTTGCCGGTCCATGCGACGTATGTCGCTGCGCTGCTGTCTGCGATCGGCGCCACCGACGCACCGCGCGTGGAGAGTGCCGAGGGTCCGCAGCGGCGCTCCAGGCGCTGCACGTGCCATGCCTGCCTGCGATCGCGGACGGCGACGCCACAGGAGCCGCGCTCGCTGCTCCAGGCGACGACGATTCGGCGATCGCGGGTGAACAGCGCCGAAAGGCGCATGCCTCTGGTCGAGGCGAAGCGGCCGAACTGAACGGCCGCCCCCCACACGCCGCCGGCCGGCCGCACGCGCGCAGCGAGGCGCTTGCCGGTCGTGAAGGCCAGCACGGCGTCGCCCGTCGGGTTGACCGCGACGGCCGCGGAGGAGGAGATTGCGAGGTCGCGCGGGGAGGGGAAGGCGAGCCTCGTGGGGGCGCGGAACGCGACGCGGACGAACGGCGAGCGCTCGCCGGTCCAGGCGACGACGGCGGCACCCGAGGGGTTGACCGCCGACCACGACGCAATCGCGAAATCGTCGAGGGTTCGCAGGGGACCGAAGCCGCCATCCGAGCGGCCGTCTGCGGTGACGAGCCGGCGCCGGGTCACCCCGGCCAGCGCGCCGTCTTCGGATTCGCGGCCGACGAGCAGCGCGTGCTCGTCGCCGTAGAGGTGGATCCGCGCGCTTTCAGGCTGGACTCCTGCGATGTCGGGCGGGCGCTGCCAGCCACCGGCCGGGTCGCGCGACGCAAGGCCGCCGAACGCCGTCGGGACGCGCCCGCGCAACGCCGCGTCCCAGCTCAGCAGGCCACGACCCTGCGCGTCGAACGCGAGATCGTGCAGCGTCTGAACACCCTCCGATCCGGCGATCGGCTCCAGGCGCCACGCGGCGGCCGTCGCAGCGGCCGGGCTCGCGAGTCCGAGAACGACAAGCGCTGGAGCCAGCCAGCGCTGCGCGGGGCGAAAGGTGGTCGTCTCGGGGCTCATGCTGGCGGGCAGCGTGCCCTGTGGGCCGGCGCCGTGGCGAGACCGTAGCGCGTACCGGCGAGGTGCGAAGCCGGTGGGTGCGACGAAGCCGGCGGGCCGAAACGACAGAGGGCCCGGCATGATGCCGGGCCCTCCCGATACTTGCCGTGGCAAGCGCGGCTGGCTACATCATCCCGCCCATGCCGCCGTCGCCGCCCATGCCGGGCATGGACATCTCCTTGCCCTCGATCTCGCAGACGATCGCCTCGGTCGTGAGGATGTTCTTCGCGATCGAAGCGGCGTTCTGCAGCGCCGAGCGCGTGACCATCGCCGGATCGATGATGCCGGCGGCGACGAGATCCTCGATCTCGTTTGTCTGGGCGTTCAGGCCCCAGCCCTTCTTGGCCTTGCGAACGTCGTTGATGACGACCGAGCCCTCGAGCCCCGCGTTGTGCGCGATCTGGCGCAGCGGCTCCTCGAGCGCACGCAGGACGATCTTCGCCCCGGTCTTCTCGTCGTCGTCGTAGGTGTCGAGGTCGATCGCGCCCTCGGCCTGCAGCAGCGCGACGCCGCCGCCGGGAACGATGCCCTCCTCGAGGGCTGCGCGAGTGGCCTGCAGCGCGTCCTCTACGCGGTGCTTCTTCTCCTTCATCTCCGTCTCGGTCGCTGCGCCGACCTTCACGACGGCGACACCGCCCGACAGCTTGGCGAGGCGCTCCTGGAGCTTCTCGCGGTCGAAGTCGGAGTCGGTCGTCTCGATCTCGGCCTTGAGCTGGTTGATGCGGCCCTTGATCGCAGCGGGATCGCCGGCGCCGTCCACGATCGTGGTCGTGTCCTTGCCGACGACGACGCGACGGGCACGCCCGAGCTGGGAGATCGTGGTGTTCTCGAGCTTGAGGCCCATCTCCTCGGTGATGACCTCACCGTTGGTCAGGATCGCGATGTCCTCGAGCATCCGCTTGCGGCGGTCGCCGAAGCCGGGAGCCTTGACGGCGACGCCGGTGAACGTGCCGCGCAGCTTGTTGACGACGAGCGTCGCGAGCGACTCGCCCTCGACGTCCTCGGCGATGATCAGCAGCGGCTTGCCCGACTGGATGACGGCCTCGAGGACCGGCAGCACGTCGCGAACCGACGCGATCTTGGAGTTCGCGATGAGGATGTAGGGGTCGTCGAGGACGGCCTCCATACGCTCCTGGTCGGTGACCATGTAGGGCGAGATGTAGCCCTTGTCAAACAGCATGCCCTCGGTGAACTCGAGGTCCATGCCGAACGTCTGGCCCTCCTCGACGTTCACGACGCCGTCCTTGCCGACCTTCTCGATCGCGTCGGCGATGACGTCGCCGATCTCCTCGTCACCGGCCGAGATCGTCGCCACGCGGGCGATCTGATCCTTGCCCGCGACGTCCTTGGACTGCTTGGCGATGTTCGCGACGACATCCTCGACCGAGCGCTCGATGCCGCGCTTGAGCGCCAGCGGGTTGGCCCCGGCCGTCACGTTCTTCAGGCCGCTGCGGACGATCGACTGGGCGAGTACCGTGGCGGTCGTCGTGCCGTCGCCGGCGACGTCGTTGGTCGCCGTGGCGACCTCGCGCACGAGCTGAGCGCCCTGGTTCTGAAAGACGTCCTCGACCTCGATCTCACGAGCGATCGTAACGCCGTCGTTTGTGATCGTCGGGGCGCCGAACTTCTTGTCGAGGACGACGTAGCGGCCCTTGGGGCCGAGCGTGACCTTGACGGCATTCGCTACCGCGTCGACCCCGCTCTGCAGCGCATTACGTGCATCGACGTCGTACAACAGTTCCTTGTGTGGCATTGCTTCTCCTAAGCCTTAGAGGATCTTGGCGAGAACGTCGGACTCGCGGAGCACGAGCAGCTCCTCGCCATCGACCTTGATTTCAGTGCCGCCGTACTTGGAGTACAGGACCTCGTCGCCCTCGGCGACGTCCAGCGGGATGCGCTTGTCTCCGTCCTCGTCGTACTTGCCCTCGCCGACGGCGATGACCTTGCCCTTCTGCGGCTTCTCCTTGGCGGTGTCGGGCAGGACGATTCCACTCGCAGTGGTCTCCTCCTCCTCGATCGCCCGGACGATGAGCCGATCACCCAGTGGCTTGAGCTTCATGTTGTGCCGACCTCCAGTGGATCCCGAATGAGTTGGCACTCGCACAGGCAGAGTGCCAACACTGTTCGCCCACTGTAGCGCACACTGGCACTCTGTCGTCAAGAGTGCCAACGTCAGTCATTCGTCCACTCGTCGACCTCGCTGCTCGCGCAGCGCTGCCGGCGCGCCGATGGCGCCCGCGTGACCGATTCGCGCAGCCTCGCGGTGCTCTTCGGCGCCGCGCTCGTCATCGGCGCCCTGTTCGCGCCATGGTATGCGGTCGACCTCGGGCCGGCCGCTCGCGAGGCGCTCAGCTCGCAGGCCAACCAGCTGCCCGGCACGTTCGCAAACTTCGCCAGGCAGCTTGTCACGCTGCTGCCCGAACGCCTCGAAGCGAGCGCGTGGATGGCATTCGAGCGCACCGACGTCGTCCTGCTCGCGACGGCGATCGCCGCCGCGTTCGCGGCCATGCTCAATCGCTTTGAGATCGCTGCGACCGCCGGCGCGGTGGCGCTTGCGAACACCATCTGGGTGATGGTGCAGCGACCTGGGCCAAGCGAGTACCTCTCGCTGCAGTGGGGCGCGTGGCTGGCGCTCACCGGCGCGCTGCTGATCGTCGCGGCCTCAAAGCTCGGCGGCAAGACGGCGGCCGCCGCATACGTACCGCCGCTTGACTACGCGCCCGCACCGGTGACGCCCGCCGCGGTCCTCGGCGATCCGGCCCGCTCGGTTGGCCCGCCGCGTATCTAGTGGACCACTAGTTCTGCGCCCCGCCGATGCCGTGCAGCCGCTCGGTCATCGTGGGCGGGTTCTCGATGATCTGTGAAAAGCGAACGACCGTGACCGTGTCCTCGAGCGTCACGTCGCGGGCGTAGATCTGCTCGAGGAAGTGAATCATCTCCTCGGTGCGGCGGAACTCGGGGTTGTCGTGCTCGATGTCGCGGGGCGAGAGCTCCTTGACGCGCTTGACCTCGACGCTGTCGATCACGGCGGTGAAGACCTTCTCGCGTGGCGAGTGCTGATAGCCGATCGTCACCAGCACCGCCTGGTTCTTGCGGTACTTGTGGGACTTGTCTCCCAGGCGGATCGTCGCGGTCTTGCGCCCGCGCTTGAGCTGATCGGCGAAGATCGTCGAGTAGAAGTTCAGAACCTGCACAGGCGCCAGACTACAAGCCGCGCCGCATCCGTGACAGCGCCTCCCGCACCATGTCGCGCTCGCCGGCGTACGTGAGCGTCTTCGCGGCCTCGCTGGCGGGCAGCCAGCGGGCGTGCTCGACCTCGTGATCGTGGTCGTCGACATCGCCTGAGACGTAGCGCAGACGGAAGAACTCGACGACCTTCGCGATCCTGCGACCATCGCGCTGATACCAGTAGCGGACCTCGCCGAGGGAGTCGACCACCTCGGCGTCCACGCCGGCCTCCTCGCGGACCTCGCGCAACGCCGCCTCGGCCGGCGATTCGCGGCCGTCCGGATGACCCTTGGGCAGCGCGAGCACCCTCGATCCATCCGACGCCCTGCGGGTCGGGACGATCACGACGATCTCCTCTGCGTCGTTGAGGACGACGCCGCCGGCCGAGAACTCAGAGGCCATGGCGTCAGTAGACGTAGCCCTGTAGCGCGGCAGGATCGTGGACGGTCACGCGCCCGCGACCCTGGGTGACGATGCCGGCGCGCTCGAGCACGGCGAGGAAGCGGCTGGCAGACTCGCGCGACGAGCCGGCGAGCCGGGCGATGTCGGATTGGGTGACGGTCACGAGGACGTCGGCGTCGCCCGCGCCTTCCGCCTGCGCCTGGATGACGAGCTGGCTGAGGACACCTGCGACGCGGCTCTGGACGGTCTGGAAGGACTGCCGCGCGATGCGCTCGTTGGCCGCGCGCAGGCGCCGGCCGAGCGAGATGACGAGCTTGACACAGATGTCGGAGTGCTCGCGCAGCAGCCGGCGCATGTCGTGGCCGAGGATCGCGATCGCGTCGAGCTGGTCGATCGTCTCGACGGTGGCCGAGCGCTTCTCGTCCTCGAACATGGCAAGTTCGCCGAAGATGTCGCCCGGTCCGAAGTGCGCGAGCGTCAGCGATCGCCCGTCGAGGTACTCGCGCATCGCGCGTGCATGGCCGCGGCGAACGATGTAGCACGTGTCGCTCTGATCGCCCTCGCGGAAGATGACGTGGCCGGCGTCGAACGAGCGCGGAACGGCGACGGCGGCAACGTGCGTGAGCTCTCGAGGACCCAGCGTCGTGAACACCGGGACGTGCGAGAGCAGCGTGATCTCATCTTCCTCTCGAGGCTCCATATATGTGCAATACCACACCGTCCGGCGTGTTACCGCAACCCGATGGCTCGCGCGGCGCGTGCCACGCGAGCCAGCGAGTGCAGGTCAGACGGCGTCCAAGGCGCCTTCGCGGCGGCGGCGGCGCACGAGGCGGACACCGAGCACAAGCGCCACGCCGAGCAGTGCGAACGGCAGCGCGATCGCCAGCCCGATGAGCGCGACTCCGGCGAGCACCTCGAGCACGCGCAGCGCGTCGTGCGCCGCGTCAGCGGGGGTCCAGTCGCCGCCGGCAGCGCCTTCGTCGCGCGTGCCGCCGCCGCGGACCGTCAGCTGGACCGTCGAGAGGTCCGCGCGCCGGCGCAGCGACGCAAGCTGGCCGTCGAGGCGGGCGATCGTGCTGCGCACGAGGCGCAAGCGCGAGCGCAGGCTCTCGATCTGCAGCGGCGTCGTGGCGCGACCGAGTGCCCGCAGCAGGCCACGACGCTCGGCGCGGGCGCCGGCGAGACGGTCCTGTGCCGAGGTGAAGGAGCCCGTGATGTCCTGCAGGCTCTGGCTGCGCTGCGCCACGTGACCGAGCTTCGACAGTGCGGCGAGCGCCTCGTCGAGCTTGCCGGTCGCAATGCGCAGGTCGAACGTCGCCTCCCCGCCGGTTGCGTCGCTGCTGTCGCTCGACGAGCTGTGGACGATTCCGCCGAAGCGGTCGACGGTGCGGATCACCGCATCGGCCGTCGACTCCACTTCGGCGCGTGGCACCGCAAGCACGAGCACGGCGTTGCGTTCGACCTTACGGCCGACGGTGCGGTCGGCGGAATCTGACCGACTCTGAAGGGCTTGGGGGGCGATCGCCGGAGCGCCCGTGGGGGCCGGGGCGACGCTCTCGACCGTGGCGCGAGGCTCAGCCTGGCTGCTCACGGCGGTCGTGCTCACGGCGCTGTCGTTGCCGCCCGGGCCGACGACGGCGACGAGCGCGACCGCCACCGTCGCGAGCATGCCGGCGGCGGGCGCGAGCATCCAGCGCCTGCGCCTGCGCCGCGGGATCGTGCTCTCGGGCTGGGTAGGGAAACCTTCGCTGACCCGATGCTCCAGCGCAGCGGCGAAGGCCGGGGTCATCTGCGGGGCATTCGCGCGGATGTCGAGGGCGAGATCCTCGAGCTCGCGCAGGTCCGCGTCGACCGGCTCGCCGGCCAGCGCGCGGTCGACCGCTTCGAGCTCGCGCATCTGCACGGGGGTCAGGCGTTCACGCTGGCGCATTGCAGGCCTCCCTCAGCTTCATGACGGCACGATGCACCCGGGTGCCGGCGTTTGACTCGCTCGTCCCGAGCACCGTGGCAAGCTCGACGTTTGACAGGCCGGCGTGGAACTTCAGCGCGATCAGCTCGCGCTCGCGTGGTGGTAGTGCGGCAAGGGCGATGCGGACGGTGGTGCGGCGGACGGCGGTCTCCGCCTCCTCCGCCGCGGCGGGAACCTGGCCGTCGGGAAGATCGGCGACCAGCGGCGCCGAGCGCTTTCGCCGGCGCAGCTCGTCCAGCGCCGCGTTGCGCGCGATCCCGAACAGCCAGCCTCGCTGACTGCCCCGACCGGCATCGAAGCTGGCGCGCTTCCTGTACGCGCGCTCGTAGGCGAGCGCGGTGACGTCCTCCGCGCTCGCGTCGTCACCCAGCAGCGTGCGCACGTAGGCGTACAGATCGCGCCCGCTCTCGCGGAAGAGCGCATCGAAGCTCAGGGTGGACGTGTTCTGGTGGTGTGCATCCATGATCAGAACTCCGCTCATGCCTCTACTACGCCGCGGGGTCGAGATCATCACGTGTCGAAGCTACTGTGAGCCAATGTGGTCGCGCCGATCGGTCGGTGCCGCTGTCCTGTCGGTGCTCGTCTTCGCCCCGACCGCGCTCGCGGCCGCTCAAGGCCACGCTGCCTCGATCGTCCAGGAGTCGCGCTTGTTGTGGGCGACGGTGAACGTCTGCGACACCGACAACTCACCGAACACGATCGGGATCCGCGGTTCGATGCCCGGCACGGACGACGCGCGCGCGACGATGTGGATGCGCTTCCGGGTCCAGTACCTCTCCGAGGACGACCGCTGGCACGACGTGACGATGGGCGGCGACTCCGGCTTCGTTGCGGTCGGATCGGCGCGCAGCAGGGCACGCCAGGCCGGCCGATCGTTTCGCATCGACCCGAACAACGGCAAGCTGGTCGTGCTTCGCGGAAGGGTGTCCTTCGAGTGGCGGCTGCGTGGCGAGGTCATCCGGCGGGCAAGCATGCGCACGCGCAGGGGCTATGAGTCCAGCGCCGGCGCGGATCCGCCGGGCTACACGGCGTCGACGTGCAAGATCAGTCCGTAGCGGGAACGAACAGGCGCGGGTCATTGGAGATGACGCCCGTCACGCCGATGCGCTCCAGTGCGGCGATCCGGTCGGCCTCGTCGACGGTCCAGGCGTAGAGCTGCCCACCGGCGCGGGCGATCGCCTGCGCAAGGCGCGGCGTGATGAGCCGCCAATGGGCCATCAGCGCCTCGATCTCGCCGCGGGCGACGCGGTTCGCCGCCACCCCGGGCAGCGCCCGGCGGACGTAGAGCAGGACGGCCACCGCTGGTATCGCGGTGATGGGATTGCGTAGCGGATCGCGGCGCATGCGCGGCAGCGACCAGCCGAGCGGGATGTCCGGATGGCGCCTGCGCAGGTACTCCAGCGAGGAGTTCTCCGTCGTCGAGATCAGCGAGCGGCCCGCCAGCCCGTGCTCGCGCAGCGCCCGCACGACGCGCTCCTCGTACCCGCCGAACTTCATGTCGACATCGAGCTCCACGCCCTCGTAGGCGGCGTCGGCGAAGTGGGCCAGGCCCTCCTCGAGCGTGTGCGGTGCGCGCTCCATGGCATCGTCCCAGTCGTGCGCGAGCCAGAGCTCGCCGCTGCCGTCCGGATGCTCGGCGAGGACGTCGAACTCGATCATGTCGACGCCGGCGTTCAGCGCGGCTTCGAAGGACGCGAACGTGTTTCCGGGCGCGATGTGATCGGCTCCCTTGTGGCCGACGCGCCTCACCTCTGGCAGCCTCGGCACCAGTAGGTCACGCGGTTGTCCTCGCCCTGGCCGCGCCTGATGATCGGCTCACCGCAGCGTGGGCAGGGACGGCCGGCGCGCGCGTAGACGACGCGGTGCAGGTCCTGCATGCCGTCGCGGGCGGACTGCTGCATCCGCGGCCGGGCGGCGACGACGATCGCCAGCGCCTCCTCGTCGCTGACGCGGCCGATCGGGCGCCACGGATCGATCCCGGCAGAGAAGCAGCCCTCGCACTTCCACAGGTTGCCGATCCCGGCGATCGTGCGCTGGTCGAGCAGGGCATCGCCGATCGGGCGCGTCGGATCGTCCTGGCGCAGCCGGCGCAGGAACTCCTGCCCGTCCAGCTCGGAGGCGAGGATGTCGGGTCCCAGCTGCGCGAGCTGCCTATCGAAGTGCGTGCGCGACTGCGTCAGCAACTCGAGCACCGGGCCGTCGAACTGCACGACGTCGCCCTCGTCGGTGTGCAGCACCAGCCACGCGCGCCGGCGTGCGCGGCGCCATGCCTGGCTGGGACGGTACGTGCCCCAGGAGCCCGTCATGCGCAGGTGCGAGTGAACCGTCAGGTCGTTTGCGAAGCGCAGGAAGAGGTGCTTTCCATGAGCGTCGATGCGGGTGACGGTCTGGCCGGCGAGCTTCTGCGGCCAGCGTTCGCCGCGCAGGCGCGGGTGGGGATGGGAGATCTCCGGCACGCGGCCCTCCAGCAGCGGGCGCATGCGCAGCGCGGCGTAGTGGATCGTGTCGCCCTCTGGCATGGGTCCGTTCTAGCGTAGGGGCATGGACGCGCTGAAGCGCATCGTCGGGCCCGAGCACGTGCAGGAGGGCGCGGTGGTCGGGGATCGGGCGCTCGGCGGTGTCCCCTGCGTGCTGGCTCATCCGGGCAGCGCCGCCGAGGTCGCGGCGCTCGTCGCGTGGTGCTACGAGCACGACGTCGCGATCGTGCCGGTCGGCGGGCGCAGCGGGCTGGCAGGCGGAGCCGCGGTGCTGGACCGCGACGCGGTGGCGGTGTCGATGGAGCGCCTACGGGTCGTGCGGTCCTTCGAGCCCGGCCTGTGGCGGATGGAGGCCGAGGCCGGCGTGACGACGGCGACGATCGCGCGGCGCGCTCGCGAGAGCGGGCTGTACTTCCCACCCGACCCCGGCGCGCCCGAGCAGTCGCAGCTCGGCGGGATGGTCGCGACGAACGCGGGCGGCCCGCATGCGTTCAAGTACGGCGTCACGGGAGACTGGGTGACCGGGCTCGAGGCGGTGCTCGCCCCCGGCGAGCTCGTGCGGGTGGGTGGCAAGGTGCGCAAGGACGTCGCCGGCTATGACCTGCGGGGCCTGCTCGCCGGCTCGGAGGGGACGCTGGGCATCGTCACGGCGGCGTGGCTACGGCTCGTCCCCGCGCCGGAGGCGCAGCTACCGGTGGTGGCTACGTATCCGGATGCGTCCTTCGGGTGCGCCGCGGTGCTGCGCGTGCTGGAGGCCGGGACGGTCGCGGCGGCGCTGGAGTACTTCGATGCCCGTGCGATGGGCGCAGCCGGTGGCGCGTTTCCGGGCGCGGCGCTGAACGGGTTCGTCGTGATGGCCGAAGCCGACGGCTCGGCCGAGGAGGCCGCGCGGGTGCGCGACGAGCTGCTGGAGGCATTGGCCGAGGGAGCTCGCGACATCGTCGCCCCTCGGGAAGCGGGAGCCATCCGTGCGCTCTGGCGCTGGCGCGACGGCGTCTCGATCGCGGTGGCCGCGGCGCGCGGAGCGAAGCTGTCGCAGGACATCGCCGTTCCCGTGGACCGTCTGGAGGAAGCCGTGGCGGAGGTCGTCGCCATCGGCGCACGCTGCAACTTGGACGCGTGCTCCTGGGGACACGCGGGCGACGGGAACCTCCACGCGAGCTTCCTGCTCGACGCCGGCGACGAAGCTCAACGGGCGCGGGCGGACGCGGCGGCGCTCGAGCTGTTCGACCTTGCCGTTCGGCTCGGCGGCACCGTCACCGGCGAGCACGGGATCGGCGTGCTCAAGCGCGGCCAGCTCGCGCGTCAGTGGGCGCCCGCGGCCCTGCGGGCGCATCGCGCGATCAAGGCGGCGCTGGATCCGAAGGGGCTCTTCAACCCGGGAAAGAAGGAGGGGTAGGGCTGGATCGGGTCCGCAGTAGGCTCAGCGCCATGTCATCGACCTGCGGTCAAACCGCGCGCGAGCTGCTCGCGGCCCTGAGGAGCACGACCCCGGACGACGAGGTGGACGCGCTCATCCGCGCTCTCGCCGAGGCGCTGCAACGCGCGTCGAAGAACGCCGCCACCGAGGCATTGGAGGTGTTGTCCTCGGGCCTGGACGTGCCCGATCCCGAGCGCGCCGGCGTCGCGTCGCGCGTCATGGGCGCGATGCTCGAGGCGGGCGCCCGTCCCGCCCCGGCGCGGGAGGCGATGTTGGCTTGCCTGCGCAGCACGTTCCCGCTCTGCGTCGAGCTTGCCGATAAAGCCCACGCGACGATCGGAGCACCGCCGGAGGGACTCGACGAGGAGGCGACCGAGCAGTGGCTGACCGACCGGGAGAACTCCGCGCTGCAGCGGATCGCAGCGCAGCGGCCCGAGCTGGCAGACGCCTGGCAACGCCTCAACGAAATCTGGCCGGGCGCGATCGCGCTGTTCTCGGTCGACCCGATCGCGCGGGCGCAGGCCCACGACCTCAGCCCGCTCGCCGAGGAGCTCGAGGGAGTGCACGAGGCCGCGGGCTGGGTGCGCGCGATGCTCAGCGTCCTGCACAACGAGCCGTTTGTGGCGATTGAGCCGGCGACGAGGACGGGCATCGCAGGCCGGATGAGCGGCATCGTCGAGAACTTCCAACTCAACGTGCTGCTCATGGACGCGTTTCCCGGCGACGAGCAGCGAGTTTCGGCGGCCGCGGTGACCGTGGCGCGCGGCGAGGGTCCGCAGCAGGCCGAGGAGGAGGTGACCGGGGCCTGGAACCTTTACACGTACTCGGCGCTGCAGCCGGGCGCCGCGCTGCCCGACCCCTCAGACCATGCCTTCAGCGAGACCTGGATCTGGAACGAGGGCATGCCGGCCGACATCCCGGCGCTCGACGAGCACCGCGTGATCCTCCTCGGTCCGGCGCCCTACCCGCGCAGCTGGCAGGCGCAGCGGATGTTCCTGAAGTTGCCCGCACGGCTCGAGGCGCAGGTGCTCGACGAGGACGCCGTCGACGAGTGGCTCGCCCGGATCGAGAAGGCTGCCGGCGAGGTCTGACGTCGCCCTCAGCACACCGTCAGGCAGATCGCGATCAGGGCTTGAGCAGCACCTTGAACGCGTTGTCCTCCTTCTTCTGGAAGATCTCGTAGGCGTGCGGAGCCTCGTCGAGCGGCACGTGGTGGGTCGCAAAGCCGTCGACGCCCAGAGGATCGTCGTCGCCGCTCAGCAGCGGCATGATGTAGTCGACCCAGCGCTTGACGTTGGCCTGGCCCATGCGCAGGCTGATCTGCTTGTCGAACATCTGGATCAGCGGCATCGGGCTGGCGGCGCCGCCGTAGACGCCCGACAGCGAGATCGTTCCGCCGCGCTGGACGAGCTCGATCGCCAGGTGCAGCGCGCTGAGCCGGTCGATCCCCGCCTTCTCGGTCATCGGCCGGGCCACGACGTCGGGGAGCATCCCTGCGATCCGGTGAGCGAGCTTGCCGACCGGCGCGCCGTGGGCCTCCATCCCGACCGCGTCGATGACCGAGATCGGGCCGCGGCCGTCGGTCATCTCGCGCACTGCAGCGGGCAGGTCCCCGTCGTACAGCGTGAGGTCCAGCGCCTCGACGCCATGGGAGCGAGCGCGCTGCAGACGCTCGGGCACGAGGTCGACCGCGATGACGCGTCCCGCGCCGCGGTGCTGCCCGATCCGGGTGCACATCTCCCCGATCGGGCCAAGGCCGAGCACGAGCAGCGTCTCGCCGTCCGGGACGTTTGCGTACTCGACGGCCTGCCACGCGGTGGGCAGCACGTCGGAGAGGTAGACGAAGCGGTCGTCGGCTGGGCCCTCGGGGACCTTGATCGGCCCGTACTGGGCCTGCGGCACGCGCAGATACTCGGCTTGGCCGCCTGGGACCTGGCCGTAGAGCTTGGTGTAGCCAAACAGTGCCGCACCGGTGTCCTGCTCGTGGACCTGGGTCGTCTCGCATTGCGACTGCAGACCCTTGTCGCACATGTAGCAGTGCCCGCAGGAGATGTTGAACGGGATCACGACGCGATCGCCGCGGGCGATCTGCGTGACCTCGGCACCGACCTCCTCGACGATCCCCATCGGCTCGTGGCCGAGGACGTCGCCCTCGTCGATGAACGGGCCGAGGACCTCGTAGAGGTGCAGGTCAGAGCCGCAGATGCCGCTCGAGGTCACGCGGATGATCGCATCCGTCGGCTCCTCGATCGCCGGATCGGGAACCGTGTCGACGCGGACGTCGCGGTTTGCATGCCAGGTGAGTGCTCGCATGGCGCACGCCGTACCCCAGGTCGCACACGTGCGAACGAGGCGCTCACGGCTTGGCGCGCGGCAGCCCCACCCGCCGGCAGCTGCCCGGCGCCTACGCGCTAAGCGTCAGCTTCCGCGGCCCGGCGCGGAAGCCGACCTCCACGAGCAGCGCCTCCAGTGCTGACCCCACGACCGGCTCGCCGTCCACACGCTCCAGCGAGACCTTGCGCCCGCGCCCAGCCGTGACGAACCCTGCCAGCGCGGCGAACGACGACCGCAGGCGGGGGTCGTCTGCCTCGACCATGGTCACGATCCCGCGCCCGCCCTTCTCGATGTACAGCACCGGCTCCGCCCCCGCGAGCACGACGTACGCGCCGCGCACGCGCGCCGGGCGGCGCGCGTCGTCTGAACGTTGCGGCCACGGCAGCGCCGCGCCATAGGGCTGCGCCGGGTCGGTCGCGGCGAGCACGATCGGCGCGGACTCCTCGACCGCGCGCTGCGATCGCAGGCGCTCGACCGCGCCGGGCAGCGCGAACTGCGCGCCGCCGAGACCCTCGACGAAGTAGCCGCGCCGGCACACCCCCAAGGTCTCGAGCTGCGACAGGGCGTCGTAGAGGATCGAGAAGCCACCCGATATGCCCTCGGCGAGCACCTGCTCACGGGTGACGATCCCGTAGCGCTCGAGCAACAGCTCAGCCTGGGTGCGGCGACGCTGGGCCGGCTCAGGCTCGTTGCGGAAGATCGTGTCGGTCGGCGCCCAGCGCCCCTGGACCGTCGGCTGGGCGCCGCCGCGGCGGGTGCCGAAGCGCCGTACCGTGCGGCGCGGCCCGGCGGCTCGCTGTGCCCGCGCCAGCGTCAGCCTCGGCGCGCGCAGCGGTGCGAAGGCGTCGTTCGTCACCTCGCCCGCCCAGACGAGATCCCACAGCGCCTCCTGAACCTGCTCGGGAGCGAGGTCGACGTCCGCCAGCAGGTCGGTGAAGAAGCAGGGCGAGGCGGCCAGGCGCTCGCGGATCAGGTCGTGTTCGCGCTCGCCGGGTGCTGTAGCGGCGCCACGGGAACCGGATGCCATCCACGGGCGCCCGATCGCCTCCGCATCCTCGCGGAAGTACAACGCCACCCGTCCGGCCGAGCGACCGAGTGTGCCGGCGCCGGTCCATACGACCTCGCCCGACGCGCACAGCTGGTCCATCCACGTCGGCGAGTACGCGCCCACGCGTCGCGGCAGCACGTCGCGCTCCCACACCTCCGCGGGAAGCGCAACCCCTTGAAGCGCCACGAGCACCTCGCGCAGGCGATCGATGCCGGCACCCGCGGCGGGATGGCGATCGACGCCTTGCCACGACGGCAGGAACGCCGCCAGGGCGCGCTGGTCGGCGGGCTCGATCTCCTTGCGCAGCGCCGCCAGTGACGCGCGCCGCAACCGGCGCAGGACCTCGACGTCGCACCACTCCCGCTCTGTCCCACCGGGGCGCAGCTCCCCGCGCACGAGCGCGCCGTCGCGCTCCAGCCATTCGAGCACCGCGGTCGGATCGACGCCGTAGCGCGATCGCGCATCGGCGGTCGTGAACGGGCCGTGCGTGCGCGCGTAGCGCGCGAGGAGCTTCGCCAGCGCGTCCGGCACGTCGGCCGTGAACGCGGCGGGCAGCCCGCCCGGCGGTACCGCTCCCAAGGCGTCGCGATACATGCCCGCGTCGTCCGCCGCGACCCAGCGCTGCTCGCCGCCGATGCGCAGGCGCACCGCGCGCCGCTCGGCGGCCAAGGCGTCGAGCATGCCATCCGGATCGGTCCTCGGCAGCACGCGATCGCGCACCTCGTCGACCGTCAGATCGCCCAGTCGCCGCAGCACGTCGGCGAGCGCATCCCGTGTCTCGGCGCGGGTGCGCTGCGAGCGGTGCTGCAGGTCGGCCTCGACCTGCTCCAGCGCGCGCGGATCGATCAGCTCGCGCAGCTCCTCCTGGCCGAGCAGCTCGCGCAGCAGCTCCCGATCGAGCGACAGCGCGGCCGCGCGCCGTTCTGCGTTTGGCGTGTCGCCCTCGTACATGTACGTCGCGACGTAGTCGAACAGCAGCGACGACGCGAACGGCGACGCGGTCGGCGTCTCGACCTCCACGAGCGACAGCTCGCGCGAGTGCAGGGCGCGCAGGATCTCCTCCAGGCCGGGCACGTCGAGCACGTCGCGCAGGCACTCTCGGTAGGTCTCGAGGATGACCGGGAAGTCCGGGTATCGCCGCGCGACCTCGAGCAGCGACTGCGCCTTCAGGCGCTGCTGCCACAGCGGCGTGCGCTTGCCGGGATACGCGCGCGGGATCAGCAGCGCCCGGCCGGCGTTCTCGCGAAAGCGCGCGCCGAATAGCGCGCTGGACGCCAGCTCGGCGACGACCGCGTCCTGGACCTCGTCGGGTTCGACGAGCACGAGCTCCGACCCCGGCGGCTCGTCGGCGTCGGGCAGGTGAACGATGATCCCGTCGTCGGACCAGATCGCGTCGGACTCCAGGCCGTACTGCTCGCGGATGCGGCGGCTGAGCGCCAGCCCCCAGGCGGCATGCACGCGGCCGCCGAACGGCGACAGCACGCATAAGCGCCAGTCGCCGATCTCGTCGCGGAAGCGCTCGACGACGATCGTCCTGTCGCTTGGCAGGACGCGCGTCGCGGCCTGCTGCTCGCGCAGGAAGTCGAGCAGGTTCTTGGCGGCGAACGCGTCCAGGTCGTAGTCGGCCTGCAGGGTCTCCGCGTCCCGCTCCACCGCCCAGCGGCTGAACTCGCCGATCGCCTTGCCGAGCTCCTTGGGCCGGCCGACGCCGTCGCCGCGCCAGAACGGCACGGCGCCCGGTGCGCCCGGTGCGGGCGTGACGATGACCCGGTCGTGGCCGATCTCCTCGATTCGCCAGGTGCTTGCGCCGAGCAGGAACGTCTGGCCCGCGCGGGCCTCGTAGACCATCTCCTCGTCCAGCTCGCCGACGCGGCGCCCGTCGGGCAGCACCACCGAGAACAGCCCGCGGTCGGGGATCGTGCCCGCGTTGGTGACGACAAGCTGGCGCGCGCCCTTGCGCGGGCGGATCGTGCCGCCGCCGCGATCCCAGACGATCCGCGCGCGCAGCTCGCCGAACTCCTGTGACGGATAGCGGCCGTCGAGCATGTCGAGCACGTTCTCAAGCAGCGTCCGCGACAGCTCGGCGTAGGAGTGCGTGCGCGTGACGAGCGCGTACAGGTCGTCGACGCGGATCTGGTCGTCGGGCGCGCTGGTGGCGATCGCGACGATCTGCTGGGCGAGCACGTCCAGGGCGTTGCGCGGCACGACGGTCGGTTCGATCCGGCCCTCGCGCATGAGCTTGCAGACGACCGCGCACTCGAGCAGGTCGGCGCGGAACTTGGGGAAGATGCGTCCCTTGGAGACGTCGCCGACGTTGTGGCCGGCACGGCCGATGCGCTGCAGACCGCGCGCGACGGACTTCGGCGACTCCACCTGCAAGACGAGGTCGACGGCGCCCATGTCGATGCCGAGCTCCAGCGAGCTCGTCGCCACGAGGCATGGCAGCTGGCCGGCCTTGAGCATCTCCTCGACGACGAGGCGCTCCTCGTGCGCCAGCGATCCGTGGTGCGCGCGCGCGATGTCACGCCGTGCGGCGCCGTCGGGAAGGTCGGCATTGGCGAGTTCGTTGAGGCGTATTGCCAGGCGCTCGGCGCCGCGGCGTGCGTTGACGAAGACGATCGTCGAGCGGTGCTCTCGGACGAGCTTGAGGATCTCGGGGTAGATCGCCGGCCAGATCGAGCGGCGCGTGGCTTCGCTGCCGACGAGCGGCTCCAGCGGATCGGTCGAGACCGCGGCCGCTGGCTGTTGATCTGGCTCGAGCATCGACTCGACCGGCACCTGGATCTGCACGTCGAGCGGCTTGCGCATGCCGGCGTCGACGATCGTGCACGTGCGCCGCGGGCCGACCATAAAGCGACCGACCTCCTCGAGCGGGTTCTGCGTCGCGCTGAGCCCGATGCGCTGCGGGTCATGCCCGTCGGCCTGCAGCGCGGCCAGCCGCTCCAGCGTCAGCGCAAGGTGCGCGCCGCGCTTGGTTGCCGCGACGGCGTGGATCTCGTCGACGATCACCGCCTCGACGGCGGTCAGCATGTCGCGCGCGCCGCTGGAGAGGATGAGGTACAGCGACTCGGGCGTCGTGATGAGGATGTCCGGCGGATTGCGGCGCATCGCCACGCGGTCGCGCTGCGGGGTGTCGCCCGTGCGGACGCCGACGCTGAGGTCCGCCCCGATCCCGCGCAGGGGAGCGCGGAGGTTGCGGTCGATGTCGTAGGCCAGCGCCTTCAAGGGCGAGACGTACACCAGGCGCGTGTGCTCGGCGGGCTCGCGCGCGAGCCGGTCCAGGCCCCACAGGAACGCCGCCAGCGTCTTTCCAGACCCCGTGGGCGCCGAGATGAGCGTGTGATCTCCCGTCGCGATCGCCGGCCAGGCCTGCGCCTGGACCTCCGTCGGACCCTCGAACGCCGACGCGAACCAGTCGCGCACGACGGGGCTGAACTGCTCCTGAGCCACGGATCCAGACTAGCGTCGATACCGGCCACATGATGGCCGCAATCGGCTCGCTCAGGACATGGTGGGAAGCTCCGCGAGCTCCCGCGCGCGCAGCAGGATCGCGTCGAGCATCTCGGCCGTCAGACGGCCGGTGAACGTGTTCTGCTGGCTTGGGTGAAAGCAGCCCAACAGCAGCGGATTGGGCGGTTGTGGCCGGTACTCGGCACCGTGGCCGAAGCGCGGCTTCGGGCGCGGGACGATCGCCCCGCGCGCTGTGAGCACGCGCAGCGCCGCGTCCCAGGCGAAAGCGCCGAGGCAGACCATCACCCGGACCTCCGTGAGCAGATCGAGCTCGCGGAGGGCGAACGGCAGGCAGTTGTCGCGCTCCTGCGGGGTCGGCTTGTTCGCCGGCGGTGCACAGCGCACGGCGGCCGTGATCCATGCGTCGCGCAGCGCTAGGCCGTCGCCGGCGTGCAGCGAGGTCGGCTGGTTGGCGAAGCCCGCGCGATGCAGCGCGGCGAAGAGGAAGTCGCCCGAACGGTCGCCCGTGAAGACGCGGCCGGTGCGGTTCGCGCCGTGGGCGGCCGGCGCGAGCCCGAAGATCATCACCCGAGCGCTGGGATCCCCGAAGCCGGGGATCGGCCGGCCCCAATACTCCTGATCGCTGAACGCCGCGCGCTTCTCACGCGCGACCAGCTCGCGCCACGCGACGAGCCGCGGACAGCGCCGGCAGGAGACGACCTCGCGCTCGAGCTCACCCAGCGCGTCGGAGCTGCGGCTCAAGAGCCGCTGGCCGGCTGCGACAGCAGCCCCAGGATGAGGCGCTCGATGAGCGGTTGCAAGTCCAGCACGCGCGCGGGCTGCCCCGTGCGCAGCTGGCGCGACACGAGCTCGAACGTCGCGCCGACGATCGCAAACGCCTCGTCGGACGACGAGAACGCCGGACCTCCTGTCAGCGCGGCAGCGCGGACCGTCTGCTCGTACATGACCTGTGCGATGTCGTTCAGCGCGCTATCGCGCAGCTCGGCGACGCGAGGGCCGGCTCCAACCGTCTCGACGAGAATCGCCTGGGCCATCGCCGGGTTGGACTCGATCGCCTCGAGGATCGCGCGCAGCCCGGCGCGGTGGCGATCCTCGTAGTCGCGGTCGGCGCCTCGCGAAGCAGCGACGAGCTCGTCGAGCAGCATCGTCGACGCGTGCTGGAACAGCGCGATCAGGCATTCCTCCTTGTTGGCGAAATGCTCGTAGAACGTCGCCTTGGACATCCCGGCCTGGCGGCTGATTGCCTCGGCACTGGCCTCGGCATAGCCTACGCGCGTGAAGACCGTCGCGGCCGCATCGAACAGCCGGTGCGCCTGGACCTGAAGGCGAACCTCGAGCGGAGGAGCGTGGCGCCCACGTGGGATGGGCGACTGGGAGGGAGTGACGTCGGCCACCGCCACGGAGTGTAGATAGGCTCCCGGCCGTGAGAATCGCCGTCGTCCTCTGTCTCGCGATCCTCGCGGTCGCCGGTTGCGGCGCCGCCCCGAGGGACTCGTCCAAGGGCTTCAAGGGCGACGAGCGCGCCGTCGCGGCCGCGGTCGAGAGCCTCGAGTCCTCCGCCCGCAAGGACGACGCGGCCAAGATCTGCACGAAGCTGCTGACCCCGAGCCTGCTCGACACCCTCAAGCGGCAGGGGACGAACTGCAGGACCGCCGTTCGCGAAGGGCTCAAGGACACCGACTCCTTCGACCTTCAGGTCGACGACGTGACGATCCGCGGCACGAAGGCGGCCGTTCAGGTCACTTCGGGCTCGGGCTCCAACAAGAAGACCGACATGCTCGGGCTCGAGCGCATCGGCAACGCCTGGCAGATCGCCTCGCTCGGCGGGTAGAGGCCTCGAGGGCCAGGCTCAGTCCTTGATCCGCGAACCGTACTGGCGCTCGTAGTACTCGCGGTAGTCGCCGCAGCGGATCGGCTCCCACCAGTCAGGGTTGCGCTGATACCACTCAACGGTCTGCTCGAGTCCGTCGGCAAAGCGCACCTGTGCCTCCCAGCCCAGCGCGCGCACCTTCTCGGAATCCAGCGAGTAGCGCCGGTCGTGGCCGGGGCGGTCCTTGACGTAGGTCAGCAGCGACTCGTCTGCGCCCGTCAGCTCGATGATCCGCCGCACGACCTCGATGTTCGGGCACTCGTCGGGTCCGCCCACGTTGTAGGCCTCGCCGGGCACGCCGTGGGCCAGCACATGGCCGATCCCGCGTGCGAAGTCCTCGACGTAGAGCCAGTTGCGCACCTGCATGCCGTCGCCGTAGACCGGCAGCGGGTCGCCGTGCAGCGCGTTGAGCACCATCAGCGGGATGAGCTTCTCCGGGTACTGGCGCGGGCCGTAGTTGTTGGAGCCGCGACAGATGACCGTCTCCATCCCGTAGGTCGCACAGTACGAGGAGACGAGCAGGTCCGCGCCGGCCTTCGTCGCGCTGTAGGGCGAGGAGGGCTGCAACGGCGAGGACTCCGTGAACGAGCCGTCGTCGATCGACCCGTAGACCTCGTCGGTGGAGACCTGCAGGTAGCGAACGCCCGCGACGCGCGCCGCCTCGAGCAGGACCCACGTCCCGAGGGCGTGGGTGGTGACAAATGCGTCGGGCTCCGCGATCGAGCGATCGACGTGCGTCTCGGCCGCGAAGTTCACGACCGCGTCGACGTCCTCGATCGCGCCCGCCACCGCCTCGGCGTCTTCGATGCCGGCGTGGACGAAGCCGATCTCCAAGCCGTCGAGGTTCTCGCGCCGGCCGGCGTAGGTGAGCTTGTCGAGCACGATCACGTCGTCGCCGTGATCCTGCACGCGCACGCGCACGAACGCCGATCCGATGAACCCCGCTCCGCCGCATACCAAGAGCTTCATCGCGAGCAGTCGCCTTCGGAGTCGCGGCCAACCGCGAGCGAGCACCGGCGCGCCGTCATGCCGTCACGCGTGTCGCGAGGTATGCGGCGACCCCCTCCTGCCATCGCGGCAGGATGAGCGGCCGGATGCGCTCGGTTCCGAGCACGCTGTAAGCCGGCCGCACCGCCGGGCGCGGAAACTCGTCGGTCGTTGCGGGCACGACACGGCATTTGATCCCGGCAAGGTCGAAGACCTCGATCGCGAGCTCGTTCCACGAGCACGACCCGCCGCCGGCGATGTGGTGCAGCCCGGTGTCCTGCGGCTGCCCGGCGAGCTTCACCAGTGCCTCGGCCAGATGGCCGGTCCATGTCGGGCAGCCGATCTGATCGGTGACCACGCGGACCTCCTCGCGCTCGGTGCCGAGGGCGAGCATCGTGTCGACGAAGTTCTTCGCGCCCGCGCCGAACAGCCACGCCGTGCGAACGATCGCGTGCAGCGAGTTGGCCGTGGCGACGGCCCGCTCGCCGGCGAGCTTCGTCTCTCCGTAGACCCCGAGCGGCGCCACAGGGTCGGATTCGACCCACGGCTCGCGCTTGGAGCCGTCGAAGACGTAGTCGGTCGAGACGTGGACGACGAACGCGCCGACCGCGGCTGCCGCGGCGGCGACGTTGCCCGCGCCGGTCATGTTGATCGCAGCGGCGCTGGCGCGGTCGCGCTCGGCGCCGTCGACGTCGGTGTACGCCGCGCAGTTGATGACCGCCTGAGGGCGTTCGTCGAGCGCCGCTCGCGCAACCAAGCCGGCGTCGGTGATGTCGAGCTGCACGTGCGTAGTGGCATGCACGTCGTGGCCCAGGCGCGTCGCGGCATCGACGACCGCGCGGCCGAGCATCCCACCCGCTCCGGTCACGAGAAGCCTCATCGCGGGCACCGGCCTCCGGCGTCCGCCGCGCAACGACGCCCGCTCACAGGATCCCGATCTCGGAGTTGTCGCCGACCATGAAGCGGTAGGCCCGCGGCTGGCGCACCCCGCGCGAGATCGTGACGTTGCGGCCCAGCAGCGATGACTCCATCCGTCCCTCCAGATCGCACACCTTCGATCCCGCGAGCAGAATCGAATGCTCGACCTCAGCCTCGCGGATGACGCAATCCTCGCCGATCGCCGTGTAGGGCCCGATGTAGGCGTCGGTCACACACGCGCGCGCACCGATGATCGCCGGACCGCGAACCGTCGTTCGCTGCAACCGCGCTCCGGGCTCGACGACGACGCGTCCCTCGCATTGCGACTCCACGAGCTCGCCCTCCACCCGCCGCTCGATCCGGTCGAGCACGAGCCGGTTGGCCTCCAGCATGTCGTCCAGCCGCCCCGTGTCCTTCCACCAGCCGCGCACGATGTGCGGCTCGATACGAAAGCCGCCGTCGACGAGGTACTGGATCGCATCGGTGATCTCCAGCTCGCCGCGCGCGCTGGGCGCGATCGCCCGCGACGCGTCGTGGATCTGCGCTGTGAACATGTAGACGCCCACGAGGGCGAGATCCGTTGCCGGCTGCGGTGGCTTCTCGACGAGCCGCACGACGCGCCCGTTGTCGAGCTCGGCGACGCCGTAGTTCTGCGGGTCGGCGACGGGCGTGAGCAGGATCAGCGCGTCGGGGCCGCTGGAGCGGAAGGACTCGACAAGCTCGGTGATGCCGCCCTGCAGGAGGTTGTCGCCGAGGTACATGACGAAGCTGTCGCCGTCGAGGAAGGACTCGGCCGTCAGCGCGGCGTGAGCCAGCCCGAGCGGCTCGTCCTGCTCGACGTAGCTGATCTGCACGCCGAAGCGCGAGCCGTCGCCGGCCGCCTCGCGGATCTCGTCGCCGGTCTCGGGCGCGATGATGATCCCGACCTCATCGATTCCGGCCTCGGCCATCGCCTCGATGCCGTAGAAGAGCACCGGCTTGTTGGCGACCGGCACGAGCTGCTTGGCGCTCGTGTGCGTGATCGGGCGCAGGCGCGTGCCCTTGCCGCCGGAGAGGATCAGGCCCTTGATCAGTACACCCCGGCCGCGAGCTTGCGGTGGTCCCATGTCGCGCGCTCGCGCTCGTGGAACTGCAGCGCCACCCGCTTGGGCGCCTGCGCGCGCACCATCGCGCGAACGTCATCGTCGATCTCGCCCTGGTCCGCCGCTCGGTGACGCTCCAACAGCTCGACACCCAGCTCGGCGACACGGTCGGTCTTACGATGGATCGTCACGTCGGCCTTCAGCATGATCCCTCGAAGCTCCTGATACTCCGTGCCCGCCTCGACCTGGAGCGTCGCACGGGGGTCGCGCTCGAGGTTGCGCACCTTTTGGGATTTGGCGAATGTCCACGCCCACAGATCCTCGCCGCGGACGACGTACCACAACGGCATGAGGTGCGGAAAACCGTCTCGGCCGATCGTCGCGCAGATGACCGTGCGCTCGCCGGCGAGGAAGGCGGCGACTTCCTCAGGCGACATCTGGATCTGCGCGCGGCGGCTCACGGGCGGGACTGTAGCCAGCCCCGCCCGCGTTCCGTCGCTCTACCTGACTGCTAGCGGTCGCCGAAGATGTAGACCCGCTCGCAGTTCCTGATCTTCTTGCGCTCGTTGCGGTTGATCCGCACCACGTCGGGCCCGGGACCGCAGTTGGCCGATGCCGGCGGACCGGCCGTCGCGATGTTGATGAAGTCGCGTCCGATTCCGCCCAGGGCGCGATCCCTGCCGAACGCCGCGTTGATCGTGTCGTTGCCCGCGCCTGCCGACTCGAAGTCGGTGCCCGGGCCACCGTTGAGGTGATCGTTGCCGACGGATCCGTAGAGCTTGTCGTTGTTCAGCCCGCCGGAGATGTTGTCACCGCCACCGCGGCCCTCGACGCAGTCGTTGCCACGGCCGCCGTCGAGCTTGTCGTTGCCGCCGAGACCGATGATCCGGTCGGCGATGTTCGTCCCGGTGATCCTGTCCGCCTTGTTCGTCCCGACGATCGCGAACAACGGCCTGCTGTTACCGCTCAGGCACGGGCTGTTGCCGTACTTCTTGCGGGCGATGTCGAGCGGGACGACGGTACCCCCGCTGGGACCCTGGAACGGGGCACCGACGATGATCTCGCCGTACGACGAGCCGGACGTGCCGGGGATGATGCAGACGCCGCGGGCGACATCGAGCATCGAGCCGGTCGGGCAGACCTTCTTGCCGTCCTTGCCGTCCTCGCCGGGGACCTGCTTGTCGGGATCGCAGACGGGCCCGGCGTAGCCGATCTTGCTCTCGGCCACGACGAGGTCCAGCAGCGGCGGGTCCTTGCCGTCGCCCTGAAGCACCTTGACGTGCAGCGCGCGAATCGTGAGCGACCCGTCCGCACCGACGATCTTCTCGTTGGGGATGACCTGGACGATCGGCTTGAGCGGCGCCAGCAGGTCGGCGATCGCCTGGACCAGCCTGTCGAGCTCGATCTTCTGGCCGCCGAGCGTGATGTTCAGCACCTCGCTTCCGCCGGTGATGACGGGCTTGAGGCTGCCCTTCACGCACGATCCCGCCGCGACGGACTTCGCGACCCCGACTCCGAGGGTGATCGTGCCGCCCTGCGGCAGCTGGATCGTGAGGTTCTCGATGCGCGACGTGGCGCCGGCCTTCTGATCGATCGCCTTACCGAGCTCGGGCACCAGCGTGGTGACCGCCGCCGCGGTGCTCGCGCCGATGAAGTCCTGTGGGATGCCGACCTGGGTCGCAGTGTTACCCGCGCCGGCCTCGGAGGGAGCGCACTGCGCGTGGTCGGGGTCCGCGCCCTTCGCGGTGTTGATGTTGCCGTTGGCGACCACCGGCTCCACGCGGTTGTTGCCGCTGACCGACGCGTAGACCGCGCTGGCGCGACACTTCCACACGGGCGGCGACGTGAACGCTCCGGCTGCCGGCGCCATCAAAAGCGCGGCCGCGGTGGCCGTTAGGGCCACCAAAAGTCTGCGGTACATACAAGCTCTCCTTCCGTAGTGGAGGGCGCCCGCAACCGTGGTTGGTTCAGCGCCACCCGATGAACTACGCGTGCCGGGCCGATCAGCCCGTGACCGCCCTCCCAGTGCCCGCGCCGTTGAACTACCCCCGACAATACCGACGAAAGCAGCTCAAATGTGATTCCTGGACGTTCGGACGTTCCTGCGACCTTCCACGGCCGCACATGATGCCCATTTTTTCAGTGGACTGCAGGCGCGCGCAACCGCCGCACGGCTGCGAGCACGGCCTCGCGGGCGTCGGCGGGCTCCAGCACGGCAGCGTCGCCGGCCTCGGCAATGACGTCGCGCACGAGGAAATCGATGCCCTTGAAGCTCAGCTCGACGACCACCGAGCCGTCGTCGAGCTCCGCTGACACGCGCCGCGCCTCGCGCGCCCAGCGGGCCCGCTCGGGTGACCACCAGACGCGCGCGATCCGTGATGCCTGCACCTCGCCCGTGCGCAGCCAGCCGTCGACCTCGGCCGCCGGGTTGACCTCGGGCCGCGGCTCGAACGACGTTTGGGTGACCTCCGCGTGGCGGATGCGGTCCAGGCGGAAGTGGCGCACGTCGCCCTTCTCGGGATCGAAGCACGCGACGTACCAGCCCTCCCGCCCGTTGACGAGCGCGTAGGGCTCGACGAGGCGAGCCGAGAACTCGTCTTCGTTGGGCTTGTAGTAGTCCAGGCGCAGCAGCCGGCAGTCGGTGATCGCCTCCGACGCGACGCGTGCCACGGCGGAGTCGTCGCCACCGGCACCGGCGACGTGCAGCCCCTGCTCCATCGGGTCCGCCCCGAGCGCCGCCACGATCTTCTCGCGCGCCGACGCCAGCGAGCCCTCGGGCAGGTGCTCGCCGATGAGGTCGATCGCTGCGACGAGCGCCTTCGCCTCGACCGGCAGCAGCCGCGCGGGCCGGGCGAAGTTGTCGGAGTACGGCTCGGGATCGACTTCGATCTCGCCGTTGTCGTCGATCTCGGCGTAGAGCACGTAGGAGCCGCCGCCGAAGTTCACCACGTTGAGCACGTTGATGTCCTCTTGCAGCTCTGTATCGGAGATCTGCATCTGTCGGCAGACCGCAGCCGCGTCGAGACGGCGCCCGGCCCGGCCGGCGTCGATGAGGATCGATGCGAGCGTGACAAGGCGCGCGAAGCGCTCGGGCCGGATCGCCGCGTCCGCTCGGCGTGAGGAGCTGCCGGTCGCGCCTCGCTCTGGCGCCTCGCGTGCCGGCCGCGGCGCGACGGGCGGCGCGAGATCGAACGCGGGCCCCCCGCCGGCGACGTCGCGGTGGCGCTCGTAGAGCAGCTCGACGCGCTCGGCGACCTCGCGCTCGAGCTCCGGCGGCCTCAGCACGCGAGCGTGCTCGCCCAGGCGCAGGACCCACGCCGCGAGCTGGCGGCGATCCGCATATGGAGTCGAGAATGCGATGTCGCCACCGGTGCCTGAAGGTTGCACCTCTCCGAAGCGGCCGAAGTGGCGCTCGATCTGCCAGGCGATCCGCTCGGAGATCCAGATCTCGCCGATATCCAGCACGTCGCCGAACTGCCAGCCGGCGCGGTTGGCGTAGGCGCGGGGGTCGAAGCTGTCGGGCCGGCCCCTGAAATCGTGCTCGGCCTTGGTCGCGTAGGCCACCTTGCCCTGCATGCGCGACAGCCGGAAGACGCGCAAGGCATCGCGATCGTGGGCGTGGCCGAGCAGGTAGAACTGTCCGCCCTGGAAGAGCAGGTGGTACGGATCGACCTTGCGCGTGCCCGTCTCGTCGCGGGCCATCGTGTAGTAGTCGAACGTGATCGTCTTGTTGCGGAAGATCGCCGTCTCGATCTTCGCCAGGCGCTGCGACAGATCATGGCCGTCCGCCGACGCGGTGATCCCCAGCCCGACCGAGCGCTGGTCGGGAGCGTGCAACGGGTTGGCGCGGCCCCAGGAGATCTGCTGCAGCGCCAGGCGCAGTGGCTCGGCGTAGGCGAACTTGCCGTCGAGCAGCGTCAGCGCGGTCTGCAGCGCGGCGAGCTCGGCGTCGGAGAACGCGATCGCCGGAAGGTGGAAGTTCTCAGGCCGCAGCGAGTAGTTCTCCTGCTCGGCGACGCCGTCCACGGGACGCTCGACGGTCAGCGCGATGCCGAGCGAATCGAGCTCTGAGCGATCGGCGTAGAAGCGGCGCGCGAATGCGTCCTCGTTCATCGCGCTGTAGCCCTCCACGTCGCGCCTGATCTCCAGCGCCGTCACCGGCCGGCGTTCGGCCATGAGGTAGGAGATCAGCGAGAGCTGGCGGATCAGCTTCTCCGTGTCTTTCGCCATACGCGCAACGATACGTGGCGCCCGCTCGCCCCCATGGCGGCCGGGGTGTATTGGAACGCTGTGTGCGAGTTTTTTGCCTTGCTGCGCGTTCAGAAGACGGCCGCGGCGATCAACGCCCAGGCAGTCAGCGCCAGCACCGACAAGACGGCTCCGATGATTCCGGTGACCTCGCCCGCCCTGGCCAGACTGCGATTGGCGGGCGTTCCGCGGCCCCGCGCGCGGTGGCCCATCGTCCACGCCGTGATGCTCATCGGCAGCGTCAGCAGCGCCATGAGGCCGAGGCTGAACGGCAGCGCGACGAGCGAGGTGATCCCGAGCGCGCAGGAGACGGGTGCGTTGGTCGGCTTCACAGCGAGCCCGCCAGGCGGAGGCGGTGGCGGCAGCTCGCGAGCGGCGACCTCGAGCTCGCCGATGAAGCGTGCTTGCGCGACCTCGTCACAGCGATCCTCATACTCGGCGAGGGTCAGGCGGCCGGCCAGCCAATGCTCCCGCAGCAGATCCAGCGTACGCTCGCGATCGTCGTCTCCGGCGCGGATCGTGGCGGGCGATGTTGTGGAAGCGGGCCAGTTCATCCGTGGGCAAGCTGCGCTGACGCTGCTGTGCCCAGCAAACTGTAGAGAGCGCGGAGTGTGGGCTCGCCGGCGGGCGCACGCTTCGCTTTGCGACGTTGAGCGAACCCTCGCGCGGGCTCCCCGGTTCATGCCGTCAGGCTGCTTCGCGCTCCTCCCGCGGGTGCAAGGCCGCGAAGTACGCGCCGCCTCCGATCGCTCGATCGAAACGCGACCAGCGCTCGCCGGTCGCCAGCTCCTTCTCCAGCCGGTCGAACGACCCGAGCCGGCCGCCGAGGTTGTCGCAGAAATGCACGAGGGTCGCTTCACGCGTGCAGGGCACGATCGGGCTGCCGTGCTCGAGGCTGCCGTGGTGGCTGAGGATGATGTGCAGCACCGCCTCGGCCGTCGGCGGATCGAAGCCCTCGATGCTCTCGATCAGCCGCCGCACGTGGTAGTAGCCGAGCGCGATCTCGCCCTGCAGCTTGCCCGCGTCGGTCATCTCGATCGCGCTGCCCTGGACTGCGTACGCGTCGAGCTTGCCGATGTCGTGTAGGAGCGCGCCGGCGACTGCGACATCGCGGTCGATGCCGGTGAACGTCGCGCTGATCGCGCTCACCGCCTGCGCCACCGACAGCGAGTGTTCCAGCAGCCCGTGGCGGTAGGCCTGGTGGAAGCGCTTCGCCGCCGGGGCCGATCGGTAGCACGCCCACGTCGCCGAGTCCTCGCCGAAGACCGCATCCAGCAGGCGGCGCAGGTGGCGATCCTGAATCGTCGCAAGCAGCTCTCGCAGGTCAGCTTCCATCTGCGCCGGCGAGCGCGGCGGACCGGAGGTGAGGTCTGTTTCGTCGAACGTGCCCGGCTCCGCGGCCCAGAGCCCGCGCAGCTTCAACTCGGTTCCGTCGCGGCCACCTGCCTGCAGGCACCCCGTCACCCGGACCGGTGCGCCCACGGTCGCGATCTGCGCGACCGCGGCGATGTCGTCCCACACGTGGGCCGGCACGCTGCCGGTGCAATCTCCGAGCGTGAGGCGCAGGTATTGCGCGTCGTCGCGCCCGCATCGCAGCTCCGCCTCGCGAACGACGAGCACCCCGTCGACCTGGGCCCCTTCCGCAAGCTCTCGAACGAACATGCCGGACACGATGGCGTGAGTCGCGGACGGACTCGCACACCGGCCCGCGCCGCTGCGCACTCGGCGGATCCATGCTTACCGGGTAGCGTTCGGGTCATGACCGGCAGCGCGCTTATCACCGGTGGCACCGGGGGGCTCGGCGCCGCGGTGACGCGCGCGTTCCTCGACGGTGGCTGGCGCGTGGTCGTGCCGATCTTCGACGAGGCCGAGCGCGAGCGCGTGCCTGCGCACGATCGGCTCGTCCTCGACCCCGCCGACCTGTCCGATCCGGACTCGGCGGCGGCGATCTGTGCCCTTGGCGCGGGCGACGAGGGGGCGCCGCTGCAGGCGGTCGTCAACCTCGTGGGCGGTTTCGCCATGGGCGGGCGCGTGCACGAGACACCGATCGAGGAGTTCGAGGCTCAGCTGCGGCTGAACCTGCGCCCGACGTATCTCGTCTGCCAAGCCGCGCTGCCGTACCTGCAGGCCGCGGGGGGCGGCGCGATCGTCTGCGTCTCCTCGCGGGCCGTGCTGCGTCCGTTCTCCGGTGCTGCCGGATACATCGTGAGCAAGGCGGCGGTGCTCGCGTTCGTCGACGCGCTGGCCGCGGAGTACCGCGAAGACTCCATCCGGGTGAACGCGATTCTGCCGAGCGTGATCGACACCCCGGCGAACCGGCGCGCGATGCCCGACGCCGACCACGACCGCTGGGTGTCGCCCGATCAGATCGCCAGCGTCGTGCGCTTCCTCTGCGATGACGGCGCGGAGGTCGTCAGCGGCGCTCACGTGCCTGTCTACGGGCAGGCGTAGCGGCGCTCGCGTCCAGCCGTCCGCCGTCCGCCGTCGCCGTCAGGGGCCGGGGTTGCGTCGGGCGAGCGCGACGCGGAGCGCAGCACCGACCCCAGCTGCGAGACCGGGACCCTCTCTCGCTCGGGGCCGAGGACCTCGAACCAGACGACGGTCGCGGCGCCGCTGATCGGATCGAACGCGCTCGCCGGAAGGCCCCGCACGCGTGGACGCACTGATTGTCTGATCGCTCGTATATGAGCCTTGAGGCGTGGCAGGGCTAAGAACGCGCCGTGGCCGCTGGCATACGCCTCGGACCCCGCGCTCACACGGCCCGCATGAGGAGGCCGACGGTCATCGGCAGCATCGCTTCTGGATCTTCCCGCGCGACCCGCTGTTCGCCGCGAGAGCCATACCGATCCTCGACCTCTACGCCGGCGTCTGGCAGGGCGAGCGCCTGCATCCCGGCGATTACGTGATCTGCGCTGACGAGAAGCCCTCCATCCAGGCCCGCCATCGCAAGGCCCCGACGCGGCCCCACCAGCCCGGGTGAGGGCCAGAAGGTCGAGCACGAGTACGCGCGCAAGGGCGCGCTGTGCTACCTCGCGGCGTGGGACGCACGCCGCGCGAAGATCTTCGATCGCTGCGCCCCCAAGGACGGCATCGAACCGTTCGACGCGCTGATCGAGCAATGCATGACCATCGAGCCCTACCGCAACGCCCAGCGCGTGTTCGTGATCCTCGACCGACGAGTCTCAGAGCCCGCGATGACCGGCCTCATGCCCTACCCGCGCTTTGTGCGGACCCCCTTTCACCACTTCTACCGACGTGACCAGCGTCTCTGTCCTTCTGGGTCTAGACGAGGTAACCCCGCCGCCGGCGCGGGTACATTGTCGCGATGCGATCCCGGAGCCTCGCCCCGCTAAGCGCCGCCGTCGTCCTTCTGGCTGCCGCCACGCCCGCGGGAGCCTTGGAGCCGCTCCCAGACGAGCGGATCGCCGCCGGCGTCAGCGCCGCCGGGCTCAACGTCTCCGGTCTGACGATCGACGAGGCCGCCGCGCAAATCGAGAGCGCTTACGGACTGCGGCTGCAGGAGGGCCTGCTCGTCCGCGTCGCCGGCATCGACTTCAAGATGTCGGCCGAGACCGCGGGGGTGACATTCGACGCCATCAAGAGCGCCAAGCGCGCGCTCTACGCCGGGCGTGCGGCTGCCGGCGTGACCCCAGCGCCCGCCGCACCCGGCGCGCCTGCCGTACCCGGTACGCCCGCCGCACCCGCCGCACCCGGCGCGCCTGCCGCACCCGCCGTGCCCGCGCCCGCGCCCGCGCCCGCGACGGACGTACCACTGGCCGTCGAGTACTCCACCCAAGCCGTGCGCAGGTTCATCGCCCGCATCGACAAGCGGCTGTCGCGGCCCGCGATCGACGCCAACCTGAAGATCACGATTCGCCGCGTCCGCATCACGCATTCACATCCGGGGCGCGGCATCGACGACAAGGCGCTGCGCGAGCAGGTGACGGCATCGCTCACCGATCCACGGCTGCCCCGTGTCTTCAAGCCCGCGCTCGTGCGGATCAAGCCGAAGGTCACTCCCGCGAAGCTGCCGGCCACCGTCATCACCATCCAGCAGTCGACCTTCAAGCTGCGCCTGTTCAAGAACCTCAAGGCGGTCAAGACCTACAGGGTCGCGGTCGGACAGCCCGCATATCCGACGCCCCGCGGGCGCTTCGCGATCGCCAGCAAGCAGGTGAACCCGACGTGGTCGGTGCCCAACAGCCCGTGGGCGGGTGAGCTCGCCGGATCGTCGGTGGCCGGCGGCAGCGCCGCGAACCCGCTGAAGGCACGGTGGATGGGGATCGCCAACGGCGTAGGGATCCACGGCACAGGCCAGGACTACTCGATCGGCACGCGCGCCTCGCATGGATGCATCCGGATGCACGTCGGCGACGTCATCGCGCTGTTCAAACGCGTCCCGCTCGGAACGCCGGTGCTCATCGGATAGGACCTGCAGGTTTCACTCCGAAACCTGTACAAAGCCGCGCCGGGTGTATCAGCGCAGCACGCGGCCAATCGGGACAGGATGCCGCGAGAGCAGGACGCGTTCTATCGTGCAACGCTGGACTCGCTGGACGAGCAGATCGCCGTGCTCGACGCGACCGGCACGACGATCGCGGCCAACGCGGCGCTTGAGCGGTTCATCGACTACAACCCGGACTGCGAGCTGCGCGCCGGCGTCAACTACATCGAAGCGTGCGAGGCTGCACCCGCCGCGCAACGCGGCCGCGCAGCCATCGGGGTCGCGCTGCGCGAGATGCTCGCCGGTCGGGCGGACGGCTTCACCTCGCAATACGAACTCCGATCCGACCGCGGCTCGATTCGCTGGTTCGGCGTCCGCGCGACGCACTTTCTCGGCGACGGGCCGGGGCGGGTCGTCGTGCAGCATTACGACAACACGGAGGTCGTCATCGCGCAGCGCTCGTGGCGCCTACGGTCGCGGTTGCTCGACGAGATCGACGCGGCGATCGTCGGCAGCGACCTCGCCGGCCGGATCGAGGTGTGGAGCCGCGGCGCCGAGCAGTTGTACGGGTGGACCGCCGCCGAGGTCATAGGTCGCAACGCGAACGAGGTCGTCGTGGCCCTGGAGCACTCGTTCACTGCGCTGCGTGAGACGAGCGGCGAGTGCAACTTGCAGCGCAAGGACGGCAGCATCTTCTCCGGCTACCTGTCAAGCGTCGTCTATCACGGGGTTCATGGCGAGCCCGCCGGCATCATCAGCCTCGCGGTCGATGCCGGCGCCGAGGGTGAGCCGCGCCGGGCGCACGACCAACTAAGCGTGGTGACCGGCAACATCGGCGAGGCGCTGTGCACGCTCGACGACGCCGGCCGGGTGAGCTACATGAGCGCGCCGGCGGAGCGGGTGATCGGCTGGAGCGTCGGACTGCTCAGTGGCCAGACGCTGCACGACGCCGTTCACGCCCATTGTCTCAACGGCCACTCCGTCGCGGCGGAGGAGTGCCCGCTCGTGCGCGCCCACCGCGCCCGCGAGACCGTCCGCGTCGAGCAGGACACGTTCATCCGCAGCGACGGCTCCAACGTGTCCGTCGGGTATGTGCTGGCGCCGTTTCAGAGCGCGGAGGGTGACGGTTCGGTCATCGTCTTCAGCGACATCACGCGGATGCAGGCCGAGCGCCAGCGCATTCGAATCGAGAGCGAGCGGATCTCGCACGTGCACGACCTGCAAGAGGCGCTGAGCGAGCAGCGCTTCGAGCTCTACGCCCAGCCGATCCTCGACCTCGCCACCGGGGTCACGGTCTCTCACGAGCTGCTGCTGCGCATGCGCGAGCGCGACGGGACGATGAGGCTTCCCGGCACCTTCCTTCTGGACGCCGAGCGCAGCGGTTTCATCCGCGAGCTCGACCGCTGGGTCATCCGCCAAGCCGCCGAGATCGCGGCCCAGGGCCATCGCGTCGAGCTGAACCTGTCGGCGTTGTCGCTCGGCGATCCAGGGCTCTACGACGCCCTCGCCGGCGCGATAACCGAGTCCGGCGCCGTCCCCGGCGACATCGTCATCGAGCTCACGGAGACCGCGCTGATGCAGGACGAGGTGATGGCGGCGGCGTTCGTCGAGCGCGCCCAAGCGCTCGGCTGCGAGTTCGCGCTCGACGACTTCGGGACCGGCTCGGGCGGCTTCTCGTACCTCAAGAACCTGCCCGTGACGTTCCTGAAGATCGACATCGGGTTCGTGCGCGACCTGCGCACGAACCTCGCCAGCCGCCATGTCGTCCTGGCCGTCGTCGGGCTTGCCGGTTCGTTTGGCTACAGGACGGTGGCGGAGGGCGTGGAGGACGACGTGACGCTGAAGCTGGTCCGCGACATGGGTGTCGACTACGCCCAGGGCTACGGGATCGGGCGGCCCGCACGGCTGCAGGACACCCTTTACAAGCGGTCTGACCAGCCGTCGGATGGAACCGCACCGCAGCCCCGCTGAATGCTCACGGTGTCGAGCAGCGGCTCCGGCCTGAGTAGCAGCTCCGCCGTAGGTTGAGTGGGGCGAAGAGAGCAGCGTCGTGGCGACCGTGCGCAGGACATGTCCCCCCGCTACCGTCGGCTCAGCGGCCGATGTCCCTCCTCGACAAGGCAACAGTGCTGTGCTGGACCGGTGGCGGGCTGACGCCCGATACCGACGGCGAACCGGCCGGCGCGCGGCTGGTGGTCGACTCGTGGCTCGTCGTAGACGGCGCTGTGCGCGCCGCGGATGCGCACTGGGCGCGCTTCAGCGCCTCGTGTCGCGAGTGCGGTGTCGAGACGGCGAGTTTTCGGCGGGCGGTCATGGATGCCCTACCGGTGGCCGGACGGTGGTTTCCCCGCGTGGAGCTGACCGCCACCGGTCGCCTGCGGCTGCTCGTGCGCCCGGCACCGCCCCCCGTCACGGGCCCGCTTGTAGTCGCCGTGGCGCCGCCCGGCGATCCGCGGTCCTGCCCGCGCCGCAAGGGCCCGGACCTCGACTTGCTCTTCGCCCTGCGAGCGCACTCCGGCGCCGACGAGCTGCTGCTGTGCGATACCGACGGCAGGCTGCGCGAGGGCGCGCTGAGCAGCCTGCTGTGGTGGGAGGACGCGATCCTCTGCACGACGCCTGCCGCGCACACGCTGCCGGGGGTGACGCGGGCGCTGATCATCGGCCTCGCAAATCGGCGCGGCGTCGAGCTGCGCATGCGCTCGCCGTCGCCGGCGCAACTTGCCGGGCGCGAGGTATGGCTCACGAGCGCACTGCATGGCATCCTCGCCGTGGGTGAGTGGCTGTCGCCGGCACAGCCCGCGGGTCGCGCGCAACGGGCGCCGGAATGGCAGGCGGCGCTGGAGGCGATGCGATGACCGACTACGACACGCTCGCGCTGGTCTATGACTGGCTCGTTCACCCCGCCGATCTGCTCGTGCCGCAGGGCAGCGCCGAGGCGTTCGACGGGCTCGTCGACCTCCAAGCCGGCGCGCGCGTGCTCGACTGCGCGTGCGGGACGGGTCATCTCGCCGTCGGCCTTGCGCAGCGCGGCCTGGAAGTCGTCGCCACCGATGCGAGTGCGGCGATGATCGATCGTACGCGCACGCTCGCCGCCGACCATGGTGCGCCGCTGACGGCGCACGTCTGCGCGTGGGAGAACCTCGCCGAGCGGGACTGGAGCGGCTCGTTCGACGCGGTCTTCTGCGTCGGCAACTCGCTTGTCCACGCGCCCGGCGCGGACGCCCGGCGACGCGCCCTGACGGCGATGCGGGACGTCCTGCGCGCCGGCGGGACCGTCGTCGTCACGTCGCGCAACTGGGAGCAGGTGCGCGCCGCGGGCTCGCAGCTCGAGGTGGCCCAGCAGCTCGTATCGCGCGACGGGGTCCTGGGCCTGCCGATCTACGCCTGGTCGATCGCCGAGGACTGGGACGAACCGCACCACTTCGATGTCGCCGTCGCTCTCCTCGCCGAGGACGGGACGGTCACGACCCACGCCGAGCGGATGGCGTTCTGGCCCTTCGACCATGAAACGCTGCGCGCGGACCTGCGCGCCGCCGGCCTGACGCCGGCGACGACGACCTACGACGACGAACTGCCGCGCTACGCCGTCGTCGCACGTCGCGCGCCATAGGACGCTGCTTCAGCCTCTGGGCTGCTTGCGCAGCGCGTCACGCAGCCCCTCGACCTCGCGCAGCAGCTCGCGCTGGCGGCGGATGACGTCCTCCAGGCGGCGCTCGACATCGCGCGCCGATCGCGCCGGCGGCGCGGCGGTAGTGCCCGTGCCGGTAGCGCCGGGTGCCGTCGCGGGCGCGGTCGCGTCGGGCTGCTGGGCGGCGGGATTCGCCGTCGCGCCCGGAGCGGCCGCCTCGGCGGGCACCTGGCCGGTCTGGAGGTAGCGCCGCGTCTTCTCCTCGGCCTGCGGATCGCGATCGTTGTCGAAGATGGCCACGAGCTTGTTCGTCTCGGCGTCGACGACGACGGTCTTCGACACGGCGTTGGCGCTCGTCGGGATGATCGATGTCAAGTACACGAGGCGGCCGTTGACGAACACCGGCCGCGGCTCGACCACGCGGAAGTTGCCCGAGCCGCGGGGGCCGTCGGCGAAGTCCACGCCCGGGATCGAGACAGCGCGGACGGCTTGCAGCGCACGCCTGTTGCCGCTCAGCGACATGCGCCGCGGCACCCGCCAGATCCGCGTCCGGCCGGTGACGGCATCGGTGAGGAAGATCGCGCTGGCGGCGAACGCGCGCCCGTAGGGCTCGGCGACGGTGACCCACTGCGGGCCCAGGCCGGTCGCGCCGAAGTCCACGAGATAGGGCTGGCGATTGGATTCGGTGTCCTCGATCCGCGTCTGGTCCTCGTGCACGAACCACGCGTTCCAGACCCCGCGCTTGTACTGGTAGGCCTCTTGGATGCGCCGTGCCTGCGTGTCCGGGAAGATCCGCCCGCTGATCGCCAGCTCGGGGCGCCGCACCGCCTCCTCGGGCTCGAGGTCCTCGATCGTCCCGTCCGGCGCCACGACGAAGATGCCGCCGAGCACCGGCCGGCGGATCAGCAGCCCCTTGTACTCGAGGTACGGCACGACGATCCGCGGGCCGTGCTTCGTCTCGATGCCGACCGGCTCCTCCAGCTCGACGAGGAAGCGCTCCTTCAGCAGCCGCCAGCGCAGGTTGTCGGTGATCTGCAACCCGGGCGCGACCTGCAGCTCGGCGTCGACCTGGCGCAGCGACCGTGCCGTGTTCTCGGCATCCAGCGAGACGAGACCCTGGCTCTTCTTCGTGAAGATCCTGAAGGCGCCCTGCGGCGTGCGCAGCGCCGTCCATTGCAGACCCTTGGCGCTGTCGACGATGCGGAAGTTCGTCAGGGTCTCGGTCGGCGAGTTGAAGGCGCTGGAGGCGTTCTGCTCGGCGACCTCGCGCGGCACGAGCCGGACCTCGCCACCGGGCGGCAGGCCGCCGATCTGCTCGTAGTTCGTCGCCGTGACGATCGCGCGTCCGACGAGCGGGGTCTGCAGCGCGGCGAGGATGATGAAGGACAGCAGCGCGAGTGCGGGGAACGCCGTCAGCCACACCGGTGGACGCACGCCGCTGCGCAGGTCCTCGAGCGTGCGCCAGCTGTGACGCGACCGGCGCCAGAGCACGGCGCCCGCGGCCAGGAGCAAGAGCGGGACGAGCCATACGAGCGGCGACGTCCACAAGAACATCGCCAGGCCGTGCCAGATCGGGCGCACGAGCCACAGCAGGATGAGTGCGACGAGGACTGCTGCGATCGGGATCGGCCTCGGCAGGCGCACGCGCCGACTTTACGGACCTCAGACCGTGGCTGCGCCAAGAACCGGCGCATTGCCGAAGATCGCAGACGGCCGGCCGTTCACAGCGCCGCGTGCCTGGGTAGCGCATTCAACGTCTTGGGCATCACGGCGGGTCCCGCACCGGGGCCCACGACAACGAAGGTAGGAGGTATCGCCTCATGACAGAGCAACGGCTGAAGGTCGAGTCTGGGCCGCCGGCGCACATGTTCACCGAAACCGACAGCGTTCCGGACGCGCCGTCGCGCGACGACGACGCGGCCGCCGATCGCGCGAAGGACAAGGCGCAGGAGATCGCCGCTCCGGCGATCGAAAAGGCGCAAGCGGTGGCCGCCCCGGCGATCGACAAGGCGCAGGAGGCCGCGGCGCCGGCGAAGGAGAAGGCCCGCGAGGTTGCCGAGCAGGCCAAGGTCCACGCTCAAGCAGCCGCGGGGCAGGCGAAGGACAAGGCGGCCGCGCAGGTCGATGAGCGCTCGACCCAGCTCGGGCAGCAGATCGGCGCGCATGGCCAGTCGCTGGACGGCGTTGCCGAGGAGCTGCGCAGGCAGGGCAAGGAAGGACCCGCGAAGGTTGCCGAGCAAGCCGGGCAGCGCGTCAAGGACGTCGGCGACTACCTCGAGCGCACCGATGGCGAGTCGCTCGTGGGCGCGGTTCGCGATGTGGCACGCGAGCATCCGGCTGCGGCCGCGGCCGCCAGCGCGGCAGCGGGCTTTGTCGCCGGGCGAGTGCTGAAGGCCAGCCAAGCCGACTCCGCGGACGAGGACGAGGACGAGCCCACGCGTGCCGCTGACGGAGGACCGTGATGGGCGCGCACGAGCCCGATCCGGCCGCGCCGGATCTCTCGAGCCTGCTGCTGCCGGTGCCCGGCGACTTGGCCAACAACGGCGCGCATGAAGCAGACCAGCCCCCCCGCCAAGTGCTCGACGCATCGAGCTGGATGTCCGCGGCACAGCGCTCCGACTTGCGTGACGAGCCGGCGAAGGATCTGCTCAAGCAGGTCTCCGAGGAGGCCCAGTCGATCGCTCGCAACGAGGTCAAGCTCGCGAAGGCCGAGCTGTCGGAGAAGGCCAAGGACGTCGGCGTCGGGGCCGGAATGCTCGGCGGTGCGGGCTACATGGCCGCGCTCGCCAGCGTAGCGCTCATGTTGTGCCTCATCTTCGCCCTGGCGACGGTGATAGCGGCGTGGCTTGCGGCGTTGATCGTGACGATCGTCTTCGCGGCGATCGCCGGTGTGCTGGCGCTGGCAGGAAGGACGCGCATCAAGAAGGCGGGGCCGCCGCTGCCGGAGCAGTCGGTCGAGTCGGTCAAGCAGACGATCGAAACCGTGAAGGAGGCCGCCAAATGGGGCATGGGTCAGACGAGATAGCCGACATCCGCCAGGAGATCGAGGAGTCCCGCGAGAGCCTTGGCGAGGCGGTCGGCGCGCTCGCCTACAAGGCCGACGTCAAGAATCGCGGGAAGGAAGTGATCACCGACAAGAAGGAAGTCATCATGGAGAAGGTCGAAACGCTCAAGTCCAAGCTACCCGGCGCCGGTGAAGGAGAGGGCGGCATCGGCGAGACGATCAAGTCCAAGCTGCCCAGCGGCGAGGATGTCGGCGAGAAGATCGATGCGCTCAAGTCCAAGGTTCCAGGCGTGGGCGATGCGGCCGCAAGCATCGGCGACGCGACGCCCTCCAAGGACGACATCAAGGGCAAGGTGCGCAGCGCAGCCGAGGCCGCGAACGACCATCCGGTGGCGGTGACGGTCGGTGCAGCGGCCGCGGGTCTCGTGGCCGGTCTGGCGCTACCGGAGACCGATCTCGAGCGAGAGAAGATCGGGCCCGCCGCGCAGAGCGCTCGAGAGCAGATCCAGACCGGCGCGCAGGAGGCTGTGCAGCACGCAAAGCAGGTTGCGCGCGATGCCGCGACCAGCGCCGCCGAGGCGGTCAAGCAGGCCGGTCAGGAGCACGGCGGCAAGCTCGGCGAGATCGCCCAGGGCACCGCCGAGAAAGCTCGCGAGCAGGTCAAGCCGTAGGGCTCGTGATCGGGCACGCACCGAACGCATGACGTAGCTTCTGGCCTCTGAGAGGGTGTGGGCTATGACTCACGTCCCTCCAGCAGGCCCGGAGCCGTCTGCCGGGTCCGCGGTTATCCTGCGCGCATGACGACCGCCGCGAGTCCGCCCGCGGCGACGCGCGCACCCGATCTCACCGCTCGTGGCGCTCCGGGCAAAGCGCCGCACCCCCGTCCCACGTGGCTGTCAGAGCTGCTCTGGGTGTTGGCCACGGCGCTGGCGGCGACCGTCGTAGCGATTGTCGATCTCAAGCTGTGGAAGATGTCAACGCACGTTCCGCTGTTCGGGGCGGACGGGGACGGCGCGTTCTTCCTGGCCGCCGTCAAGGACGTCGTCGAGCACGGCTGGTTCGTTTCCAACCCGGATCTGGGAGCGCCCTTCGGGCAGTCGAGCTTCGACTTCGCCGCGATGTTCGGCGACCTCGCGCACTACGGGATCGTCAAGGTCTTGGCGCTGATCTTCGGCGACGGGGTCGTCGTCTTCAACGCGTTCTTCCTGCTGTGCTTCCCGCTCATCGCGGTCGTCGCCTATGGGGTCCTGCGCGACCTCGGCGCCACGCGCCCGGTCGCGCTCGTCGCGGGCGTCCTGTACGCATTCATGCCGTACCACCTGCTGCGCAACCAGCCGCATCTGTTCCTGTCGGCGTACTACGCGGTGCCGCTGGCGGTGTGGCTCGTCGTGTCGATCGTCGAGGGCCGTACGCTCGTGCAGCGGCGCCTGTCGCGGCGCACGCTGACGACGATCGGCGTCTGCCTGCTCGTCGGCGCCGCGTCGGACTACTACGCCGTCTTCGCGCTGCTCGTGCTGCTCGCCGTCGTCCCACTCGCGGCGCTCGC
>DASVPU010000211.1:0-18274 GCA_036389475.1 Solirubrobacteraceae bacterium | reverse complement strand
GCTCCTCTTCGGGTTGGATGGAATTCGGGCGACATCGAGTCGCTATCCGTGGCGATTCATGGTGCGGCGAGCCGGTCGCCGCCGGTATGGACCGGGCGACCAAGATGTTGGGCCGACGCTTCGACAGGTCGTCTAGCGGGGTCGCGCCAGGTTCTGCCTGGGTTAGCCGGTGAGGAAGCGGGTATGCCTCTGCGCTGTTGACGCGCGATCGGTGTGGCCAGATGTGGTGCGCGGCGGCACCCGGTGTGAAGCTCACCCCGCCAGCGCCGTCGTCGCCCCGAAGCGCTTGACAAGCCCTTCGTACTCGAGACCACGTCCGAGGACCTCGTGCGGCGAGCGACGGCCAGGCGGGGTTAGGCGCTCAGCACCGCGTGTGGTGCGTTGGCTCCGGGTGAGGGCTCATCCGACCTTCTTCGCCACGATCGTCTGCCCGTTCTGGTGCACGGCGGCCCCGGTCACGCGCCCGTTTGAGTCCGATCGGAACGTCACCTGCGCGTCGACGAGCTTCACGAAGAACTTCGTCTTGCTCTCCGCGTAGAGCCGCTCGGGTATCTCGCCGGGGATGTTGACTGTGAGCCCCTGCGGGGAGCGGGTGATCGTCACCCTCGTGCCCGCGTAGTCGTAGACGCCGACATACCGCTGCAGCACCTGCGCTGGCAGCTTGACCTCCTTGGGCCACGGTGACGGTGACAGCGCCAGGCTCGCATCGAGAGCGTGAAAGCCGATGTCGTCGACGCCCTCGCCCGACGAGCTGCTGAGCAGCACGATCGCCGTCTGGCGCGCTTCGTCGAGCCCGATGAAGCTCGTGAAGCCGCCCGTTCCTCCGTTGTGCCACACGATGTCGTGGTCGCCGGAATGCAGGGTGAGCCAGTTCAGCCCGATCTGCGTCTCGGCCTCGATCGTCTTGCGCGGTGCGCGCGCCGTCGCCATCGCCTGCTGCAGCGGTCCATGGTCGTCCTCGAGGTTCGCGCTCGCGAAGCTGAGCATGTCGGTGATCGACGAGCGCAGCGCGCCCGCGCCGGCCAGCGTCGGCAGATCCCAGGGTGGCACGACGGTGCCGTCCGCGTTGTGGCCGGAGGCGAAGTTCCGCGCCATCTCGGGCGTGAGCGTGATGGCGGTGCTGGCCATGTGCAGCGGCTCGAGGATGCGCTCGCGCACCAGCTCCTCGTAACGCTTGTGAGCGCGCAGCGCAAGCGCATGTCCGAGCAGCCCGACGCCAAGGTTTGAGTACTCGAACTCTGAGCCGGGATCGCGCGTCAGCGTGTAGCCGTTGAGGAACTCATACAGCTGCTCGACGGTGTAGTCGGCGTAGGGGTTGCTGGGATCCTTGGGATGAAGGTTGCTCGGGAGGACAGGCAGGCCGGAGGTCTGCGTGGCCAGATCCTCCAGCGTGATCTGCCGTCCGTTGCGTGAGGGCATCGATACGCCCGAGGGCAGCAGGCTCGCGACGGGATCTGTCAATCGCACCTCGCCGCGCTGCGCCATCTCTGCGAGCAGGGTTGCGGTGAAGGTCTTCGTGATCGAGCCGATCTCGAACACGCTGCGCTTGTCCAGGCGCCGGCCGTCGCGAGCGTCGCCATAGGCGACGACGCGCGTGCTCCCGTCCGCGAAGACCATCCCCGCGACGATGCCCGTGCTGCGCCCGCTGTCCACCCGGTCGTGCACGATGCGCTCGATCCGCTTCATGGTTGGTTCGGGGGAGACGGCCTGCGCCGCCTGCGCCTCTGCACCGTATCCCGCCGCGGCGACGGCCGATGTCGCAAGCGCCGGAACCAGCAGGCACACGGTCTTCAGTACGGGATGTCGCGGGGTCATCGCTGCTCCTAGGTCGAATCAGGCTGCGGTGGTGGCAGTCTGTGACCACCGCCCGATCCTGTCATCGCCCGCAGGACCCGTCGCTGCTCGGTCCAACGGCAGATCTTCGCCGCGGCTGCCTCTGTCGAACGACGGAGCCGTCTTACCTACCTGGCGTGACGAGCCCGCTCTCGTATGCGACGACGACGGCCTGCACTCGATCGCGCAGCCCGAGCTTGGCCAGCAGGCTCGACACGTGGGTCTTGATCGTTCCCTCTGTGACGAACAGCTCGGCGGCCAGCTCGGCATTGCTCTTGCCGCGGGCCAGCATTGCCAGCACTTCGCGTTCGCGATGCGTCAGCGCTTGCAGCCGTTCATCGAGCTCGGGCTTGATCGGTCGACGTGCGAACTGCTCGATGATGCGCCGCGTGATCGACGGCGCGAGCAGCCCATCGCCGGCGGCCACGACGCGCACCGCGTGAACGAGCTCCTCGGGCGGGGAGTTCTTGAGCAGGAACCCGCTCGCGCCCGACTGCAATGCCTCGAAGACATAGTCGTCGCGCTCGAACGTGGTGAGGATGACGACGCGGCTGGGCTGATCGGGGCGCTCGGTGATGCGCCGGGTCGCGCTCAGGCCGTCTTCGCCGGGCATCTGGATGTCCATCAGCACGACGTCAGGGCGCAAGCGGCGGGTTGCCTGTGCTGCCTGCTCGCCGTTGGCTACCTCGCCCACCACGATGATGTCCGGCTCGGATTCGAGGATCATGCGAAAGCCCGCCCGGACCATCGCCTGGTCGTCGGCCAGCAGCACGCTGATGCTCACAGCGCACCGTCGGGCGTCGGCAGCTTCACCCGGACCGCGAACCCGCCGCCCGCCGCGGGACCGGCCGTGAGCTGCCCACCGTGCAGCGACCTCGCTCGCGCATGCCGATCAGGCCCAGGCCCCCCGGCGCGGGCGGCACATCGGCACTTCCGCGTCCATCGTCGATGATCTCGAGTTCGAGCTCGCCGGGCCAGTAGCGCAGATGCACGCCGGCTCGCGATGCGCCCGAGTGCTTGAGCGTGTTGGTCAGAGCCTCCTGCACGATCCGGTAGGCCGATACATCGATCGTTGGCGCCAGCGGCCGCTCCTCGCCCTCGACGCTGACCTCGACGGTGAGCTCGGAGTCGCTCATGTTGGTCGCGAGGCTCTGAATTTGACCGAGGCCAGGTTGGGGGGCCAGATCATCCGGGTCATCTGCCTGACGCAGGAACCCCAGCAGCTGGTGCAGCTCCAGCACCGCCTGGCGGCTGGACGTCTCGATGCCGGCCAGCGCCTCGGTCGCCATGGTGGGATCGCGGCCCATGACCACACGGGCAGCGCCGGCTTGGATCCCCATCATGCTGACGTGGTGGGCGACCACGTCGTGCAGCTCGCGCGCGATCCGTACGCGCTCGTCGAAGACGGCCCGGCGAGCGTTCTCCTCGCGCTCGTGCTCGAGCTCCACCGTTCGCTGCAGCAACTCCTTGGCGCGCCGGCGCCCGGAGCCCAGTGCGGCTCCCAGGGCCCACATCGCGCCGAGCAGCACGAGGCTGATCAGCAGCGCGAAGACCTGGTACAGCAGTCGGTTGGGGAAATCGGGCGGTGCATAGATGATCACCTCACGCACCGCCTCGGCCATGACGGCGATGACGCTTATCCCGCAGACCCAATTTCGCCATCGCGGGCGACCGTGCGCGGCGGCGCTGTACAGCGCCAGCGACAGCACGATCTGCGTGATCGTCGTCTCGAGCGCCCCGAGGGGGATCCGGGCGACGAGGAAGCCAGCGGTGCAGGCCAGCAGCACCGCCAGCGGGAAGCGGCGCCGAAGGGCCAGCGGAATGATCATGACGCCAAGGCCGATCGCAACCCCGGTGGCGTCCGTCTGACGAACCGACGGAGCATCCGCCAGGATCTCCATAGTCACGTCGGATGAGACGAGGGTCGCGCCCAGCAGCGCCGCGGCCAGGGCAGCATCCGCCGCCACGGGATGCGACCCGATCCACGTCCTTGCGCGACGTATTCTGCAGCGCACCGGCACAACGTAACGCCCACCGGCTCGACCCACATCGGTCTTGAGACGGATCTTCAGCACGACGAGCGGAGCCGTCGCCTTCTGTTTCCCAGACAACTGCGCTCTCACCTGTGACGCACAGCACAGACAACCGACGAGGCGCCTTCGATCATGGGGCTTTGCGGTCGGCCGACCTGAGGTCGTCGCGACAGAGATCACCACCCCAACGAACAGAGCGTTATGACCGTAAGGAGTAGCCTGATGAGTAAGAGGATTGGCGTGATAATCGCGACGTTGCTGACCTCGGGCACCGTCGGTCTCACAGGCTTGGCCAGCGCGGCGTCCGCCCCGACACGCGCGATCACAGATGTTAATTGTGCGTCGGCGTGCCCTGACGTCTTCCGGCCTGTCACGTGCGATATGAGCGACGGAAGCGTTCTTACGTTCAGCAATAGCTGCTTTGCGGGGGTATACGCGTGCCAGCATGGGCTCAAGATCATCAGCTGCCGTGAGGAGCTGGATTCGTAAGCCCCGCGCGCGGTCGCCTCACGCACTGCGCCTTCATGAATCGCCGATTTGTGGGCGCGCGACCGGGTGCGGCGTACGCACAGCGCCGATGCGATCTGGCGAGGAGCCCGGCCGTATCCGGGCCTCTTGTGCCGTGACGTTCGGCGCGAACGAACCAGTCCGCGGTCCGGATCGGCGCCCGGCTCAAGGAACCTCAGGCCGCGGCCGCGGACCGGTCGCAAAGTCCGGATCCACCCATGCCGGACGGCCCGCCTGGATCGTCGCCGCCACGAGCGGAACTCCGGGCCGGTACACGAGATGCGCGTAGGACGACGCGTCCAGCACGACCGCATCGGCCCGCGCCCCCGGCGCCAGGTGCCCGATGTCGTCGCGCCGCAGCGCTCGCGCGCCGCCGAGCGTCGCCGCCGCCAGCGCCTCGTCGGCGGTCATGTGCAGGTCGCGCACCGCAAGCGCGATGCAGAACGCCATCGACGTCGTGTAGCTCGAACCCGGGTTGCAGTTCGTCGCCAGCGCAACCGTCGCTCCAGCGTCGATCACGCGGCGCGCGTTCGGATAGGGCTCACGCGTGCAGAAGTCCGTCGCGGGCAGGAACGTGGCGACGGTGTCGCCATCGGCCAGCGCCTCGACGTCCGCGTCGTCCAGATAGGTGCAGTGGTCGGCCGACGCGGCGCCCATCTCCACGGCCAGGCGCAGGCCGGGGCCGGGACCCAGCTGGTTTGCGTGCACGCGCAGGCCCAGCCCAGCTGCCCGCCCCGCATCGAGCACCGCGCGCCCCTGATCGGCGTCGAACGCCCCGCGCTCGACGAACACGTCGATCCAGCGCGCGTGCGGCGCGCACGCGGCGAGCATCTCACCGCAGACGAGCTCCACGTACTCGTCCGCGCGTCCGTCGTATTCCTGCGGCACGGCATGCGCGCCGAGAAAGGTGACGTCGTCGGTGAGTTGCGCCGCGACCTCACACAGGCGCCGCTCGGTCGCGGTGTCAAGGCCGTAGCCGGACTTGATCTCCACATGCGTGCTGCCCGCTCGCAGCGCCTCGCGACGGCGGGCGCGGGCGAGCCTGAGGAGCTCCTCGCCGGATGCGGTCCGGGTGGCTGCCGTCGTGACGCGAATGCCGCCTGCCACGTACGCGGCACCCGCCATCCGCGCCGCGAACTCCTCGCCCCGATCCCCTGCGAACACGAGATGCGTGTGGCTGTCGACGAACCCCGGGATGACGGCGCGCCCGCCGGCATCGATGCGCTCGTCCGCAACGGCTCCCGCAGCCGCGATCGCGGCCACGCGATCGCCCTCGAACACGATCGCCGCGTCGCGAACGATCCCCAGCGGACCCTGACCGAGCGCCGGATCGTTCGTGACGAGCAGCCCGACGTTGTCGACCACGAGCGTGCTCACGGGGCGAGCGCGCCGATCGCGGCGGCGAGCTCGCCCGCCACGTCGATCGTGACGTGGGCGCCGTCACGCACGATCCAGCGCCCGCCGACCATGACGCTGCGCACGTCGGGCGCGATCGCACAGAACACCGCCGCCGAGAGCGCGTTGCGCGCCGTCGTGCCGACGAGCCGCACGCTGTCGAGCCCGATCGTCGTCAGGTCGGCGAGCGCGCCGGCATCGATCCGGCCGCCGTCCGGCCAGCCCAGGCTCTCGTAGCCGCTCGCGGTCGCGGCGCGCAGCAGGTCACCCGGCGCGTGGTGGCCGCGCACGCCGGTGTTCAGGCGTTCGTCGAGCTCCACCGCGCGCGCCTCCTCGAAGAGGTCGATCGCCGCCTGCGAGTCGCTGCCGAGGACGACCAGCGAGCCGGACTCGCGCACGCGCCGCGCCGGGCCGATCCCGTCGGCGAGATCTCGCTCGGTCGTCGGGCACAGGCAGACGAAGCCGCCCGCCTCGCCAAGCAGCTCAAGGTCGTCGCGGTTGACGTGCGTCGCATGGACGGCGGTGAAGCGCTCGCTCAGGACGCCGGCGTCCCACAGCAGCCCGGCCGGTGTGCGGCCGTAGGCCTCCAGGCAGGCCTCGTTCTCGGCCGGTTGCTCGGAGACGTGGGCGTGCAGCGGCAGGCCCCGTGCGCCGGCCCATTCGGCGACGCGCCCCGCGCTCTGCGGGTCGACAGCGCGGACGCTGTGGATCGCGGCGCCGATACGTGCCTGCGGTCCGCCCTCCAGCAGCTCGACTCGCTCACACCAAGCGTCCGCGCTCGGGTCGCAGAAGCGCCGTTGGATCGCGTCGGGCTCGGTGTCGATCGCGCCGTGCAGGTAACAGCTGTCCAGCAGCGTGGTTCGCAGCCCGGCCTCGGCGGCCGCGGCGAGAACGGCGCGGCCCATCTCGTTGGGATCCTCGTACGGGGTCCCGCCGGGGCCGTGGTGCACGTAGTGAAATTCGCCGACGAGCGTCACCCCGGCGAGTGCCATCTCGGCGAACGTCGCCCGCGCGAGCGCGAGCTGGCTGTCGGGGTCCAGCCCGTCTGCGAGCGTGTACATCTGCTCGCGCCAGCTCCAGAACGTTCCGCGCCCGGCCTGGGTGCGCCCGCGCAGCGCGCGCTGGAATGCGTGGGAGTGGGCGTTCGCCAGCCCCGGAAGCGTCAGCCCCGGCAGACGCTCGGCACCGGCCGGAGGCTCCGCGACGTCCGTCCGCACCGCCGCGATCCGATCGCCGTCGACCTCGATCAGCACGTTCTCGGCGGCGCGCTCACCTCCCAGCCACGCCAGCTCGCACCACAGGGCGCTCACGAGCTCGGGCTCGCGACGATGTCCCGGACGCTCATTCAACCCTCCCGCATCGGAATTCGCACGCCGCGCTGCGCGGCGACCTCGACCGCCCGCTCGTACCCGGCGTCGGCGTGGCGCATGACGCCGGTTCCGGGGTCGACGGTCAGCACGCGCTCGAGCTTCTGCGCGGCCAGCTCAGATCCATCGGCGACGCAGACCATGCCCGCGTGGATCGAGCGGCCGATGCCGACGCCCCCGCCGTGGTGGATGCTCACCCACGATGCTCCGGACGCCGTGTTCACCAGCGCGTTGAGCAGCGGCCAGTCGGCGATCGCGTCGGACTCGTCGGCCATCCCCTCCGTCTCGCGGTACGGCGACGCAACCGAGCCGGAGTCCAGGTGATCGCGCCCGATGACGACCGGGGCGCGCAGCTCACCGCTGCGGACCATCTCGTTGAAGCGCATTCCCAGCTGCGCGCGCTGGCCGTAGCCCAGCCAGCAGATCCGCGCCGGCAGTCCCTGGAAGGCGATCCGCTCGCGCGCGTGGCCGATCCAGCGTGCGAGCGCCTCATCCTCGGGGAACTCCTCCAGCGCTGCGGCGTCGGTCGCCGCGATGTCCGCCGGATCCCCCGACAGCGCGACCCAGCGAAACGGGCCCTTCCCCTCGCAGAACAACGGCCGCACGTACGCGGGGACGAAGCCCGGGTAGTCAAACGCGCGCTCGAAGCCACCCAGTCGCGCTTCGACGCGCAGGCTGTTGCCGTAGTCGAAGACCTCGGCGCCCACGTCGAGGAACCCGACCATCGCGGCGCACTGTGCGGCGATCGACGCGCGCGAGCGGCGCACGTACTCGTCGGGATCGGTGCTTCGCAGCTCGTCGGCGTCAGCCAGGGACATGCGTCCCGGGACGTACCCGTTCAGCGGGTCGTGCGCGCTCGTCTGGTCGGTCACGATGTCGGCTTCGAAGCCGCGCTGCAGCAGCGCGCCGAACACGTCGGCGGCGTTTGCGCAGAGCCCGATCGACAGGGCGCGGCGCTCGCCGCGGGCGACGTGACAGCGCGCCATCGCAGCGTCGAGATCGACCGCCACCTCGTCGAGGTAACCGGTCTGCAGGCGCCGCGCGATCCGCTCAGGATCGACCTCGACGCACAGCGCCACGCCGCCATTCATCGTCACAGCCAGCGGCTGCGCGCCGCCCATCCCACCGAGCCCAGCCGTCAACGTGATCGTCCCGGCCAGCGTCCCGCCGTGGCGGCGCCGGGCGATCTCCGCGAAGCATTCGTAGGTGCCCTGCACGATCCCCTGGCTGCCGATGTAGATCCACGAGCCGGCCGTCATCTGACCGTACATCGTGAGGCCGAGCGCCTCCAAGCGCCGGAACTCGTCCCACGTCCCCCACTCCGGCACGAGGTTGGAGTTCGCCAGCAGCACCCGCGGCGCCCATTCGTGCGTTCGAAAGATGCCCACCGGCTTGCCGGACTGCACGAGCAGCGTCTCGTCGTGTGCGAGGCCGCGCAGGCTGCGAACGATCGCGTCAAACGCCTCCCAGGAGCGCGCGGCGCGGCCCGTGCCGCCGTATACCACGAGGTCGTCGGGGCGCTCGGCGACATCGGGATCGAGGTTGTTGCAGAGCATCCGCAGCGCCGCCTCCTGCGGCCAGCCGGCGCACGAGAGCTCGGTTCCGCGCGGCGCGCGCACAAGCCGCGCGCCCCTCACCTGAGCGCGCCGATCTCAGCTTCGACGGCGTCGAGCACGGTCCCCGCAACGACGAGCTGCTCCGCCGCCGCAAGCTCGGGCGACAGCCAGCGATCGGGCCCCGGTCCGTGAACCGCTGACCGCACGCACCGCAGCGCCGCCGCCGTGCCCGGAGCGGGCTTCAGCGGCTCGCGCAGGTCGATGCCGCGCGCCGCGCAGACGAGCTCGACAGCGAGGATTCGAGCGAGGTTGGCGACGATCGTTCGCAGCTTGCGCGCGGCGCTCCAGCCCATCGCGACATGGTCCTCCTGCATCGCGCTCGTCGGCAGCGAGCCGACGCTCGCGGGTGATGCCAGGCGCCGGTTCTCGGCGACCATCGCGGCCTGCGTGTACTGGGCGATCATGAGGCCGGAGTCGACGCCCGGATCCTCGGCGAGGAACGGCGGCAAGCCGCTGGAGCGCGTCGCATCCAGAAGGCGGTCGGTTCGCCGTTCGGCGATCGCACCGACCTCGGCCGCGGCGATCGCCAGCGCGTCGCACGCGAACGCCAGCGGCGCGCCGTGGAAGTTGCCGCACGACTCGACGCGTCCGTCGGGCAACACCATCGGGTTGTCGATCGCCGACCGCAGCTCGGCCGCTGCAACCGCTTCGGCGTGGGCGAGCGTGTCGCGCGCGGCGCCCGCCACCTGCGGTGCGCAGCGCAGCGAGTAGGCGTCCTGGACGCGGTCGTCGCCGTAGCGATGGCTGGCGACGATCTTCGAGCCGCCGAGCAGCGCGCGCAGGTTCGCGGCACTGAGCTGCTGGCCCGGTTGTGGGCGCAGCGCGACGAGGTCGGCGGCGTAGGCACGGTCGGTCCCGAGCAGCGCCTCGACCGACATCGCCGCCGTGATGTCGGCGATGCGCAGCAATCGCCCGAGGTCGTGCGCCGCGAGTGCGAGCATGCCGAGCATCCCGTCGGTGCCGTTGATGAGCGCGAGCCCCTCCTTGGCGACAAGCGTCAGCGGCTCGATGCCGTTGTCACGCAGCGCGTCAGCGGCGGGTACGCGGGCGTTGCTCTCGCGCAGCTCGACCTCGCCCTCGCCCAGCAGCGCCATCGCGCAGTGCGCCAGCGGGGCAAGGTCGCCGCTCGCGCCCAGCGAACCATGCTCTGGAACGATAGGTGTCAGCCCGAGGTTCAGCAGCGCGATGATCCGGTCCGCTACCACCGGTCGCGCGCCCGAGTACCCCATCGCGAGCGTCCGCGCCCGCAAGAGCATCATCGCCCGCACGACCTCACGCTCGATCGGCAGCCCCATTCCGGCGGCGTGCGAGCGCACGAGCTTGCGCTGCAGCTCCTCGCGCTTCTCCGGCACGATCGTGACGTTCGCCAGCGAGCCGAACCCGGTCGACACCCCGTAGGCCGGCTCCGGCGAGTGGGCCAGCCGCGTGACGACATCGGCACTGGCGGCCATTAACCCGCGCGCTCGCGTGCCAAGCGACACTGGCGCGCCGCAACGCGCCACGGCGAGCACGTCGGACACCGACAACCCGCCGCCGGTCAGCAGGACGGTCTTCATGGCCGGCGACGATAAGGCGTTTGAGGCTGCTTGGCGGCTTGATTACACGGCGTGCGGAGCCAAGATCCAGATGCCATCACCGCTTGCTCCAGCCGTTTCGGCTGCAAGCTTCAGTGGTCGCGTCTTGTCGGCGAGCGCCGTCAGGCCGAGCTTTTCGGCGGTGGCGAGCGCCTTGCCGAGCAGGTCCAGTGCCTTCTCGCGGTCACCGCAATGGTCACGTAGGAGGAGCATATGAGCGTAGTCGAGTTGGGTGTAGGCGATCCAGAGCGGCGATCTGATCTGGGCGTTCATCTTGATGGCACGCTCGAAATGGCATTCGGCGGCGTCGTAGCGCGACATCGTCGTGGCGAGCAAACCGAGCGGATGCGAGACGGAGCCCAGGCAGAAAGTCGCGAGGCCGACGACACAGCGGTCGGAGTAGGGCAACAGCAGGTCGTACAGCAGTTGCGCGCGAGGAGCGTCGTCGAGAAAGGCAACGACTCCGGACAGCATCGACAGGCTCATAAGCCAGCCGTCGCCCCGCGGCAGGTCGCTGAAGTCATCACGAGCGAGCGCTTCTAGCTCGTGTCGCGCCTGCGCTCTATGTCCGAGCTGCGCATACACGCTGGCGAGTGCGCAGCGCCAAGCGGGAAGTTGAGAGTATTGCTCGGCAGAGCTCTCGACCGATCCCAGAAGCTCGTCGAGTCGTCCCTGCAGGATGTGCGCGGTCAGCATCTGCCCTTCGAAGATCCGCACGGCGGTCTCGTCGTTACCGTCGAAGCGGTACGCAAGGCCATCGTGTGCCAGCGCCTGGAAATCGTCGAGTCGCCCGTCGAGGAGGGCGTGGTTTGCCCGAATCACGGTCAGAAGCCATGTGACTTGCCGTTCTCTGCGGGTGGTGGCGAGCTGCTGCAGTGCTTCCAGTTCGCGCTGGACCGCATCGATATCGCCCTTCTCGAGCAGCAAGTCCAGCAACCATCCACGAGCCAGCGCTTGCAACGTGTTGTCACGGAGCTCGTCCGCCAAGCGACCAAGCTCCATGGTCCAGGTGAGTGATTCATGCAGGGCATCGGGGCCGCGGATGACCCAGAGGGTGCTGGCGAGCACATCGGCGAGCGTCGCCTTGTCGCCCACCTGTCGCGCCATCTCCAGAGCTTGGCGCGCGAGCACCGGCGCATCGTGCTCAACACCCGCATAGGCGAGCGCGGCGGCCAACCGACCCATCAGCTGCGCGCGGAGCGCATTGTCATCCTCTCCGAGCGACGCGAGCGCTCGCTGCAGCAGGTCGGCCACCGGGCGGGTCACCGTCACGGCCACTTCAAAGCGGTGCGGCCCGCAGAAGCCCAGCGCGGCACGGACGAGTGAAGCCGAGTCGTCCAGCTTGTCGGCAAGCTCGGCGGCTTGCCCGTAGGCGTGCCGGGCCTTGTCAAGCTCGCCCGCGCCCCAGCGCGCTTCGCCGAGCGCAAGCAAAAGCTCGCAACGGCGCTGCTCCTGTGGTTCTCGCGCGTGGGTGAGTGCCTGCAGTCCGCGCTCGTAGTGTGCGGCCGCATCCTCATAGCCCAGGCGGGCGATCGCGTTGCGTCCCGCGGCCAGCGCGTAATCGATCGCCTTGATGGCTTGACCGTCCGCCGCCGCCATCGCGAAGTGACTCGCCAGCGCCTCGATCGTCGACTCGCTGTCGCCGAGCGCTTCCAGCGCCTCGCCGAGCTGGCGATGAAGACGCATCCGCCGCGCCGCGCTGAGCTCCTGGTAGATCGTCTCGCGGACCAACGTATGCGCGAAGACATAGTCACCGTCTCCAGCCTCGGCCAGCAGCCCCGCGGCGACGGCCTCATCCAGTGCATCGAGCACGCTGCATTCGTCGCCCAGCACACGCTCCAAGAGCACGAAGGAGAACGTCGGGCCCGCGACCGCCGCGGCGCGCAAGGCGCGTCCGGTCGGCGCTGACAGTCGCGCGACCCGCTGTGTAATCACCTGTCGCAGCCCCTCCGGGGCTTGGAGTTGTCTCGCCGTGACATCGGTAGCCCGGTGCTCGTCGCCGGCCGGGATCGTGCCCGCCTGCACCATGTGGGCCAGCAGCTCGCGGATGAAGAAGGGGTTGCCAGCCGTCTGAACCTCGAGCTTGCGCACAAGCTCTGAGCTGTGCTCATCAAATGGGTGCCCGACGGTCACCCGCAAGAGCGCCGCGATGGCGGGTTCGTCAAGCCCGCGGATGCTGAGGCGCTCCGCGCTTTGATCACGGTGAAGGTCAGCCAGCAGCTGTGCCAGCGGCTGGCCGGCCTCGACCTCGGTGTCACGATACGTACAAAGCACCATCAGGCCAAGCCGCCCCTCGGACCGAATGAGGTGGCGCAGCAACAGCAGCGTCGGCGGCGCGGCCCAGTGCAGGTCATCGAGGATGAGCAGTGCGGGTTGCTCGCGCGTTATGGCCTCGATCAGGCCGGCGACCGCCTCGAACAGCGCGAAGCGCGCTGACTCCGGATCGCCCCGCACGGGCTCGCCGAGCCCAGCGAACTCAGGCAACAGCCGCACCAGCTCGCAGACCGCAGCTCCGAGCCGGGTGCATATTCGCTCCACTCCGGCAGCCCGGGCGTACGGTCGCAGCGCCTCGACGAACGGCTGATAGGGCATGGCGAGGCCCTCATCGCAGTGCCCGTACAGCACGAGCGCTCCCTCGCGGTGTACGGCGTGGGCGAACTCGCTGGTCAGGCGGGTCTTGCCGATCCCGGGCTCCCCGCCGATCACCACCGCCGAGCGCGAGCCGCCGCGGATCTTCGTCCAGCGCTCGCGCAGGAACGCAAGCTCGACGTCACGTCCCACGAACGGGGATCGTGCCGCAGGACGGTGCAGCGAACGCGGAAGCTCCAGCACGACCGGCCCGACCCCGACGCCCGAGCTGGCGCTGGCGTCCGCCCTCGCGCGCAGCTCAAAGACGCGCTCGGCGCGTGACATGCCGCGTAGCTCATGACGCCCCAGGTCCACGAGCTGTTGCTCCCGTGGCAGGCGATCACGGACGAGCTCGGCGGTGCTTTTGGAGACCACCGTCACGCCGCCTGCCGCGAGCGAGCGAAGCCGCGCCGCACGATTGAGCACAGGACCGAAGTAGTCGCCGTCGCGCTCGTGCGCCTCACCACTGTGCAACGCCACACGCACGCGCAGCTCAAGCTCTCCTGTGTCGGATATGTGCGCCAGACCGCGTTGAATCTCGGCCGCGCACGCGACGGCGTCAGAGGCACGCTCGAAGACCGACAGCGTCGCGTCGCCCTCCCCCTGCTTCTTCAACAACTGCCCTTGATGGCGCTCGACCAGCGTTGCGATCAGCTGGTCATGGTGCTCGAGCGCCGTCGCCATCGCATCAGGATCGGCCTCCCACAGCGCTGTCGAGCCCTCCACGTCGGTCAGCACGAACGTCACGACTCCCGTCGGCAGGAGGTCCGGCTGCACACCGGCATTGGCAATTCCGGCCACGACGGTCCCGCCGGACTCCGGCTGCAGCGTCGCTGACTGCGCAAGAATCTCCATCTGCAAGCTCTGCAGCGCCGGCCCCGGCTCAAGACCCAGCTCGCCCGACAGGTACGCGCGCGTACGCATGTACACCTCGAGTGCATCGCCTTGGCGCCCGCTGCGATACAACGCGAGCATCAGCTGCCCAGCCAGACGCTCGCGCCCAGGATGCACGGCGACAAGCGCCTCAAGCTCCCCGATCACCGCGTCGTGATCGCCCAACTGCAGCTGGCAGTCCACCCACGCCTCAAACGCCGACAGGCGCAACTCCTCGAGGCGCCGGATCTCCGGCTGTGCGAACTCCTCGTCTGCAACCTGCGCCAGCGCAGGCCCACGCCACATCCTCAACGCCTCGCCCAGCACGTCACGCGCGCGCTGCGCGTCGCCGCCCTCAAGCGCGCGGCGCCCCTCCTGCACGCGCGTCTGGAATACCTCGGCATCAAGCTCGCCCGGCGTCACCGCAAGCAGATAGCCACCGGCGACCGTCCGCAGCACCGACTCACCATGATTGACGTCGCGATCAAGTGCACGCCGCAGCCGCGCGACCGTCACCCGCAGGCGCCTGAGCGCCCTGGACCGATCCAGATCGTCCCACAGCGCCTCGACCAGCCGATCGGTCGACAACACGCGATTGGCGTTGACCAACAGCAGTGCCAGCAACGCCAGCTGCCGTGAACCGCCTATTGAAACCCCACGCTCACCGTCGTAGAGCTCGACCGGACCGAGAATTGCGTATTTGAGCACTGCTCCCCTACAGAGCGCCCACGGGCGCGCCTGATACGCCTGACAACAAACATCACACCCACAGAACCACGAGCGACATCAACCGCCCGGCCAGCGAGGCTCGGCATGCGTCATCCAGGTCCCTCGCCCCAGCGTGTTGGCTTCGCACGGATCCCGTCGCGAACATCGCCCCACGTCATCAGCGGGTGCACCGACATGGGCGTTCTGGACTCCCCACCTGACGCGCTCGACGAAGCGCTTCTGCGCATGCTCAGCACCGCTCTCGATGGTTCGGCCTCCGGCCACTCGGGCCGGCACTTCATCTCGGCATGCATCACCGAACAACCCAAGCGCTCTGTCAGCATTGTTGCCCAAAGCATGCCTGCCCGGCTGAGAGCACTCACTGCACCGCCCGAGTGCCCCCCGGGCTGGAACGTGGCCCCGCCCGACTTCATCGGCATCGGCGCGCAGCGTTGCGGCACGACCTGGTGGGACGGCCTCATCACCGACCACCCTGGTGTCTGCCGTCCCGAAGGCGTGACCAAGGAGCTGCACTTCTTCGACCGCTTCGTGACCACGCCCGTTCCCGACTCGCTCGCCGCCGACTACGCGCGCTGGTTCCCACGTCCTTCAGGGCTGCTCGCAGGCGAATGGACGCCGCGCTACATGCTGGACTTCTGGACCCCGCGGCTGCTCGCTCGCTGCGCTCCCGAGGCCAAGCTGATCGTGTGCCTTCGCGATCCTGTCGAGCGCTTCAGTTCGGGCATGGCGCTGCAGGTGGCGAGCGCCAACCACGTCCTGCGCGGTCTCTACCATCTGCAACTTCGTCGCGTGCTTGAGTACTTCTCGCGCGAACAGATCCTGATCCTGCAGTACGAGAAGTGCCTCGACGACCCCGCCGGCGAGCTGCGGCGCACGTACCGCTTCCTCGGCCTCGCGCCCGATGGACACCGCCCCCCGGCGCTCTGCCGGCGCATCAACGCATCCGAGCCGGGAGCCAAGCCGGCGCTCCAGCCGCATGCGCGCGAGGATCTCATCGCCGTCCTGCTCGACGACGTCCGGGCGCTGGCTGCGGTCTTCCCTGAGATCGATCTCGACCGCTGGCCTGCGTTCGCCGCGCTGGCTCGCAACGCAGGCTGACCTCGCGCCGCGCGATGACTTGGGTCAATAACGCGAGCGCGCACAAGCCGGGCAGAAACGCCAAAGCCCCCGTGCGTTGGGTCGCTCTTTCAGGCCCATGCAGGCTTTCGGCCTCCCTCGTCTCCGACCCTTTGGTAGTAGCGGGGAACGCGAAGCTCTGGGCTGTAGTGGTCGCGCCCTGTCGGCGAGTGCCGGCACCCCGCACTGTTCGGTCGTTGCGAGCCAGTAGAACTACGGGGCATGGCGAAGGCCGAGGCCACGGTTGTCGAGGCGGGTGGGCGTGAGGTTCGTGTATCCAGCCCCGATCGGGTGATCTTTCCGGCGACGGAGCGCACGCGGCCGGTCACGAAGCTGGACGTCGTGACGTACTACCTCGCGGTCCACGAGGGGATCATGCGCGCCCTCTGGCGGCGTCCCACGACGCTCGAGCGCTGGCCCAAGGGCGTTCACCCCGGGATCGTGCTGTCGACGCGTGAGAAGGGCGGCGGCGACGCGTTCTTTCAGAAGCGCGTGCCAAAGGGCGCCCCGGAGTACGTGGAGACCGCGCGCATCGAGTTCCCGTCCGGCCGCCGCGCCGACGAGATCTGTCCCACGGAGATCGCCGTGGTGGCCTGGTGCGCCCAGATGGGCACGATCACCTTCCATCCTTGGCCTGTTCGCCTCGAGGACGTGGACCATCCCGACGAGCTGCGGCTCGACCTTGACCCGCAGCCCGGTACCGACTTCGACGATGCCGTGCGTGTAGCCGGCGAGGCGCGCGTGCTCTTGGACGAGCTCGGCTACGCCGGGTTCCCGAAGACCTCCGGCGGCCGCGGAATCCACATCTACGTCCGCATCGAGGCGCGCTGGACGTTCACGGACGTCCGCCACGCCGCGATCGCCTTCGGGCGTGAGCTCGAGCGGCGGCTCCCCGGCGAGGTGACCACGAGCTGGTGGAAGGAGCAGCGTGGCGAGCGCATCTTCGTCGACTACAACCAGAACGCGCGCGACCGCACGATCGCCTCGGCCTACAGCGTGCGGCCGAAGACCGGCGCGCCGGTCTCAGCGCCAATCACGTGGGACGAGCTCAATGACGTCCAGCCGGAGGACTTCACCGTCGAGACGATGCCCGCGCGCTTCGCCGACGTGGGCGACCGTCACGCGGCGATCGACGACGTTGCGCACTCGCTCGAGCCGCTGCTTGAGATGTACGAGCGCGACGAGGCCGAGGGCAGGGGTGACATGCCGTATCCGCCCGACTACCCCAAGATGCCCGGCGAGCCCAAGCGCGTGCAGCCGTCGCGCGACCGCGACCGCAAGCGCGGCTGATACGAGCTACGCCTGCGGCAGCTTCTTCGCCCCGCGCTTCGTGACCGGAGCGGACGGCGGCGGGACGACCGGGCCGATATCGCCGTCCGGCGCCTCGTCGAGATCGACGATCACCGGCGCGTGGTCGCTCGGCCGGCTGCCCTTGCGCGCCTGCCGGTCGACCCAGGCCGCCCGCACGCGATCCGCCACCGGCTCGCTCGCGAGGACAAGATCGATCCTCATCCCGCAGTCCTGGTGGAACATGCCCGCGCGGTAGTCCCAGTAGGTGAAGACGCGCTCGTCCGGCCAGCGGTCGCGCACGACGTCGTGGAGGCCGAGCGACTGCAGCTCCGCCAGCGCGGCCCGTTCGGGCTCGGTCACGTGCGTCTGGCCGATGTACGCGTCGGGATCGAAGACGTCGTCGTCGGTGGGGGCGATGTTCATGTCGCCGCAGACGACGGTCTCTTCGGGCCCCTGCGCCACCACGTCGCGCAGCGCGCGCAGCCACTCCAGCTTGTACTCGTAATGGTCCGAGCCCGGCTGGCGCCCGTTGGGCACATAAACCGACACGATCCTGATGCCGCCGCAGGTCGCCGCGATCGCCCGCGCCTCCGGGTGCGGAAAGCCCGGCGCGGCCGCGAGCCCACGGGCCACGTCCTCGAGCCCGGCGCGCGAGAAGATCGCGACGCCGTTCCACGTCGCCTCCCCGTGCGCCGCGACCTCGTAGCCGCGCTGGGCCAGCTCCTCCCCGAGCAGCTCGGCGAGCGCGTCGTCGGCGAGCTTCGTCTCCTGAAGGCAGACGACATCGGGGCGGCGCTCCTCCAGCCAGGGGAGAAGGCGCGGCGCCCGCTGCTTCAGCGAGTTGACGTTCCAGGTCGCGATCCGCACTGCTCCCACGGTACCGCGAGCTCGCGGTAGCCCGTCCGTGGGCTGCGCGCAGGTGGGATGTAGCTCTGGCGGACGGCCGCCGATGCCCATCGCGACCGCGTCCGCACCGCTGAGGTGGGCCTCCCACAGGACGCCGTGCTCGTCGGCGGCCAGCTGTGTCTTCCAGTGGTGGAAGACATCGATGAGCTGCTCGAGGTCGAGGGTCTCGCGCCAGCTGGCGCTGGAACTCAGCATGAATGCGTCGTTGACGCGGTTGCCGAGGAACATAGCGCCCGAGGGGCGCCGCGCTCGCGCAGGATGTAGTGCCTCCGGACACGTGACGAACTTCATCACCGAGCCGTGCGAGAGATGCGGATCGCCTCGCCGAGGAAGTTCGCCGTCCAGCTCGCTAGACGGTCATCCTCTTGCATGACCGGCGGATGCCCCGCAGTCGCGGCAACGTCGAC
>DASVPU010000210.1:0-8933 GCA_036389475.1 Solirubrobacteraceae bacterium | reverse complement strand
CGGTGCACAGATCGAGCACTGCGGCGCCGGGCCGCGGCACGTGCGCGCGCAGCGCGTCGGCGAGCATCCAGCTGTCGCTGTGCGGTTGGAAGACGCCCGGAACGGAGACCATGCGCACCCGGCGCAGCTTGTCCGCTCGCGCGCTTGGGCAAACCCAAGACGAGCCGCCTTCGCTACACGGGACCGGCCTGCTCTGACAGCCGCTGCAGGGTCGACTTGCTCGGATACAGCAAAAACGCCGTCCCCTTGGTACGGACGAAGTCGGGCAGCATCACGTTCGCCTCACCGCCTTCGCCGGGGATCGTGAACTGCGCCACCGCTCCGGGTTGCGCGCGGTTGGCGAAAAGCGCGTCCTGTACGCGACGGTTGGAGTCGTACACCGGACTGAAGTCGTTGAGCTTGATCCATCCGGTAAGCGAGTACAGCTGGCGCCTGATGTCGGCGCACATGAAGATGCCGAAGAGCCCGCGGTCGACGCCGTCGTCTTCGGACCCCTCCAGGAGCGGACCGTAGGGCATCCCGCGCCGGATCACCGCCGGGACCTTTTTGGCCACGATCGGGTCAAGCCGCTGATCACGGGGATTGACAACGCGGATGTGAGCCGAGAACGGGCAGCGAAGGCCGTCGGGGTCGTCGTGCTCGTAGCCGAAGTCGTTTCTGCGGGTCATCGTCGGATCGGGGCGATCCGGCGAAAGCACCAGCGGCGTGCCGTCGCGCCAGCGACCCATCATCTTCGCCGCCAGCAACTCCTCTGCGTCTCCCGGCGCGCGGTCGGGAAACATCCGCGGGCCTTCGGCGCCCAAAAAGCGGTTGAACGTTGCCACGTCCTGGTAGATCCACCGGAACGCGCCGTAGGCCCCGTCGCGCAGCAAGGCGTTCTCGTCCGAGCGCGCGGCTGCGCCGGCGTAGCCGAGCAAAAACTCGCGGAAGTCGACCTGCTGCGGTGTGCGTGACTCGTCGTCCCAGCCGACGTCGACATGACTGATGCCGTCGGTGTATCCGAAGTGCAGCTTGCCCCCGCCGAGCGACCTCGCGTCGAGCACCGTCCCGTCGATCCTGGGGATGAGCTCGGTCATGCCGGACTGCTGGGCGAGCGTGCGAGCGAGGGCGGACGCGGTCTGAAGCGCCTCGTCGCAGCTCACGTGCAGATGCACGATGCAGTGCACGTCCTCGGTGGAGAACCGGCCCTCCCACCAGTTCTCGGTGGCGCTCGCACTCTCCGCAGCGTCACCCAGCTGGTGTGGATCGGGGCCCTCGCGAAAGGCCGACGAGAGCTCGTCGAGCAGCGCCGGCTCAGCGCCAAGTGCCTGCAGCCCGTGATACGTGATCCCGACGTTGACAACCGGATCGGGTGCCGGGTCCGGCGAGGCGTCGGCCAGCGTGATGTGGGGCAGGAGCCCGCGCAGGAAGCCGCGGGCCTCTGCGCTCCCGCCGAAGCGGAAGAGCAGGTGCCGCACGACTCGCTGGCGGTACATGCGGGCCACCAGCCCCTGGACGTTGCCCAGGTCAACCCGCACCGCGTCCTGCGCCGCAGTTGCCGTTGACAGCTCGGTCACGGGTGCTGCGCCTACGCGGCAGCGACAGCGGCGGCCGCGACGTCGCCGGAGGCGGTCGGGCCGCCTTGCGAGATCAGCTCGCGGACGGTCTTGTCACCAACGGCGGAGAACATGTAGCCGTGACGCTCATCGCCGTCCGCCGACGTGCCCATCGACCTCAGGTTCAGGCTTCGGTTGTACTCGAGGAACGCCTCGGGCGAGTCGAGCTCCTCCCACGAGGGGGCGCCTTCGGCAAGCGAGAAGAGCTGCTCGAAGATCGGCCCCAGGTTCGTGCGGAAGAACTCGGTGTACGCCATGGGATCCCCGTCGAACTCAGTCAGGACCAGGAGATAGCGCCCGCGCTGATCCTCCTCGATCAACACCATGCGCGCGAAATGCACGATCTTGGACTCGGCCAGCGCCTTTTCCAGTGGCTTTTGCACGGTCTCGGTGAACGTGGCCATCATCTGCCTCAGCATTTCCTGAGCGTGCTCGTCCTGCTTGAGAGGGATGGTGAGATTAAGTGCGCTGGCCATGAAGAGCCTCCCTGAAGTCATTGGAACCGATGATTCACAGGGTCGCATAGTAAGATCGCCCAGACCATCGCGAATCACACCCGTGTGAGGCATGTCACAGTAAGGCTCAAGCTGGGACGGCGGCGGTCATCTGCGGCGCTTGGCCTTGGCGCACGACGTCGTCGACTGAGACCTCCGAGTATCCGACGCACAGTGGTCCTTGGGGGGCGTGAGCAGGTCGTCGCCGGCGTGACGCGATGGCTCTGGCAACGGATGCTCGCCGCCTTGGATCTCGCAACCCGGCATGGCGGCGCCGAGCGCCGAGCGTGCTGCCGTGATTGCATGCTCGGGCACTGGGTCCAAGCGCAGCTCGAGTTCGCGCAGGCGGGCCAGCAGGCGCTCGTCACGGGCTTCCTGCAGTTGCAGGGAGCGCCAGAAGGTGGCTGAGCTACGCCGCGAGCAGCTCACCGTGCTGCTTCTCCAGCTCTGCGGTCAGCAGGGGCGCGTTCATCGCCTGGGTACTGGCGAGAGCGCGACGGGCGTGCCGGCGCCGGAGGGCGTCGTCGCCGTAGGTCGCGGCGAGCAGGGCGAGGTAGCGCTCGACCGGCCCCCAGCAGGACGCGTACGCCACGACGACGTTGCGGTGTGCGTACGGAGCCAGGGCCGCGTACAGCGTCCGGGCGCCGTCTGCGTCGCGCAGTGCCGCGCACAGCTCGCTGAGCACCGCCAGGCTCGTCAGCCACATCTGCGGCAGCGCCTCGTCATACACCGCCAGCTCCTCGCGATAGATGGCACGAGCCGCCTCCTCGTCGCCCCTCTCGGCCAGGATCAGCCCGTACGTGCTTCGCCATCCGATCTTGCGCAATCCCGCGCCACACACGAGCTGTTGCACGGCCGAGGCAAGCTCCTCCAGACGACCCTGGCGCCGGCGGAGCATCAGCAGCTTCGCGACCCACAGGCTCAGGGCGTCCTTCATATCGGCGCGCTGACCATGCTCCAGGCACTCTTCGGCGCAGCGCTCGGCTTCTTCGACGTCGCCGGCAAGCTCGGCCCACATCCCCCGCCAACCGACCGCGATGCTGTGCCATTGCGGCTGGCGCATGTTCTGCGCGAGCGCCTCGAGCCGGGGCTGCTCGCCAAGCGCGGCTTCGATGTCTGCGCCTTCGAGCAGATCGAAGAGGCGCCAGTGGTGGCGCTCGGCGAGCAGCTCGCGATGACCGGCGCGCAGTCGCACGAACTCCTCGCTCAGGCTGAGCCGCTCGTCGAGATGGCGCGGGTGCAGCAGGGTCACGTGACGCGCCATCAGCGCGGCGAGCAGCGCGTTCTCGTCGCCCAGCCGTCGTGCCATCGCGAGCGCCTCGGAGCTCAGCGCGGATGCCCGCTCGCGCTCCTCGGCCGCAAACGCGAGGTGCCCGGCCAGCCGGCTCAGCAGCAGCGCGCGGCGCGTGCTGTCGTCGCGGCCCAGCGCCGCGAGCGCGTCCTCGAGCATCTCGCTGTCGCGCGGGCCCGTGAAGCCAGACTCGTGATAGCGGGCGCCGTGGCCGAGGGCCGCGCGCGCGAGCTGGTCGGCGTCGCCGCGCAGAGCGGCGCTGTCAGCGGCGGTTTGAAAGGTGTGGCGGGCGCCCTCGTTACCGGCGCGCCGCTGCGCGCGCCCGAGTGCCAGCAGCACTTCGCAGCGTTCCGCGTCATCGTCGTCGTCGAACAGCGTGATGGCCTGCCTGTAGTGCTCGATCGCCTCCTCGTAGGCGAGCAGCTCGGTCTCGCGATCGCCGGCCGCGATTGCGTATCGGCGCGCGGGGGCCGCGCCGGTGAAGTGACGAGCCAGCAGAAAGTGATGCGCCAACTCGGCGGGGTTGACGCTCTCGCTCTGCGCCAGCGCCTCGAGCGCCCCGGCGACGCAGTGATGCAGGCGAACGCGGCGGCTGACGCTGAGCTGCCCGTAGAGCACCTCGCGCACGAGAGCGTGCGAGAAGGCGAACACGTCGATGAACTCTGCCGCTTCGAGCACGAGTCCGGCCGCCATGCTCTCCTCCAGCGCATACATGATCTGCTCCGGAGGCTCGCCGACGAGCTTCGCGACGATCCCGAGGCGAAAGTTGCGCCCCACCACGGACGCCGCGGTCAACACTTCCGCCGCCAGCGGGGAGAGATGGCGCACGCGCCGCCCGACGATCTCGGCGACGCCCTCCGGCACGCCGAGCTGCTCGAGGGCCTCCTCGGTCACCGTGCCGCCGGCGCACAGCCCGCTGTCGCCCAGGGCGCGGATGGTTTCTTCGATGAAGAAGACGTTGCCTTCGGTCTGCTCGCGCAGCCGCCGGATGAACTCCGGGCTCACGTCGCACCGCAGCCGATCGACGACGAGCGTCTGCGTCGCGGCATCGTCGAGGCCGGCGAGCGTCAGGCGGTCATAGCGTCGCTCGCGACGCAGGTCGGCCAGCAGATCGACGAGCGGGTGGTCTCGCCCGACCTCGACGTGACGAAACGTGCCGATGACGAGCAGGTCCGCCAGCCGCGGGTGGCGCAGCAGGTGGCGCAGCAGCAGCAGCGTCGGCTTGTCGGCCCAGTGCAGGTCGTCGAGGATCAGCAGCAGCGGAGAACGGCGGGTCGCGGCACACAGCAGCGCCGTCACCGCCTCGAACAGCCGGTAGCGAAGCGTGCGGTCCTCGCCGTGGGCGAGGGTTTCGAACGCGTGGCCGGGTGGCGCAAGATCGGGCAGCAGGCGCCAGAGGATCTCGCGCTCCTGCTCCGCCGCTGCGGTGAGGGCCGCGTCGCCGTGCGTGATCAGCTGGCGCAGCGCCTCGACGAAGGGCTGGTGCGGGAGCAGCGCCTCCTCGTCGGCACGGCCATACAGCACCGTGCCGCCCCCGGCATGCACTTCCTCGGCGAACTCGGCTGCGAGGCGCGTCTTGCCGACGCCGGCCTCACCGACGAGCAACACGAGCCGCGTCTGGCCCGCCCTGCTCTCCTCCCAGCGCATCCGCAAGCGCTGTGAGAACTCTTCGCGCCCTACGAAGGCCCCGTCGATCATCTGCGACGTAACCGTGGGTGCGGGGCGCGCGCTCGGCTTGGCGACCACGGGCGCTGGCGATGTCGCAGCCGGGGCATGATCGCGTAGAAGGCTCTCGTGGAGGGCCATCAGCGCCGGTGACGGGGAGGCGCCAAGCTCGTCGCGCAAGAAGACCCGCAGCTGCTCGAACGTGAGCAGCGCCTCGGCGACGTTGCCCTGCCGAGCCTGGGACTGCATCAGCAGGGCGTATCCGCCCTCTCTGAACGGCTCGCGAGCGACGAGCGCGTCCGCGGCACGCTCAGCGGCCGGGAGATTGCTCTCGCCCAGCGCCAGTCCTGCCCGCGCGGCGACCTCCATCGCTCGCGGTGCAAGCTCGTCGAATCGCCGCCGCCACGTTTCGATCCAATCTCCGGCGAGGTCTGGCAGCAGCGAAAGGGAGAGCACGTCCAAGACGGCCTGCGCGGCCTCCAGGGCCGTCGCCGGATCTCCATCCCCAAGCGCGCGCTCGGCCTCCTCGATCTGCTCGCTCACCGCCGTGACGTCGATCTGCGCGTCGGGCGGCAGCTCCAGCATGAGCGCCCGGCGACCCTTGATCATGCTTGGTCCGAGAGCTCGCCTGACCTTTGCCAGCAGGCTGTTGAGGGCGGCTTCCGGGGCGGCCGGTGGCTGCGAGGGCCAGAGGATGTCCGACAGCTCGTCACGGCTGACGAGCCGATCTCGGTTCAGCACGAGGTACGCGACGAGCGTCCGCCCCTGGCGGCCGGGGATCCTTGCGGCGACGTCGCAGCCGCCGAGCTCGATCCGCAGGCCCCCGAACAGCGCCACCCGGACCGTCGCATATCCCGCCTCGCCCGCGAATGCCGCAGGAGTGGCGGCCGTCGCCTCCGTTATCGCGTTCTCACTCATGCGGTTCGAGGCGTGGGATCCAAGGCCCAACGGGGGCGTCCGCCGGTATCGCGGATGGCGTCATGACTCACAAGAGCGCCCGTGGTCGTGACTGATACCTCCGCTTGGACGATTCGCCAATATTTTCGAAGCCTTTTCCCAGGGGGTCGCCAACGTCCTAGCCGCACTGTGCAACGCATGGACAGTGCCGCCAACCTGAGGGGCAAGGCCACACCGCCGGTGCGGAGGGTTCGCCGCCCCCGCCGCGCGCGACGTAGCGACGCAGCGGTGAGCAGCCTCGTCCGCCGCGCCGCCGGCGGTGACCAGCGCGCATGGGATGAGCTCGTCGAGGAGTTCGGCGGGGTCGTGTGGGGCGTGGCGCGGGCATTTGGTCTCAACGATGCCGATGTCGCAGAAGTCAGCCAGATCACCTGGATGACGCTGGTCGAGCATCTCGACCAGCTGCACGATCCCGCGCGGGTCGGGGCCTGGCTGGCAACGACCGCTCGGCGCCAGTGCATACAGCAGCTACGCCGCACGTCTCGCGTCATCCTGCGCGACGACTTGCCCGAGGGGGTCAGCGACGCACCCGCGCCCGACGCCGCGCTGCTGGCCAACGAGCGCGACCGCGCGTTGAACTCGGCCCTGGCGCGCCTGCCGATCCGAGACAGGCAGCTGCTGCGGATGCTCGTGGCCGATCCCGCGCCCAGCTATGCGGAGATCAGCGCGGCGCTCGGGATGCCGATCGGCAGCATCGGGCCCACGCGTGCACGCGCGCTCAAGCGCTTGCAGCGCGAGGTGGGCCGGCACGGTCTGAGCGATCCCGAATGCAGCTGAGATCGCCCCGACCGGAGCGCTGATCGCCGCGTTCTGCACGTTCTCGTTCAGGCGGCGACCGCTGACAGGACCGCATAGGCGACCTGCGGGACGCAGATCGCGCTGTGGTCGAGGATCACGCTGTCGGCGTTGAGGTTGTAGACGTGCTGCGCCGCGAAGCCGTAGTGGGTTCCCGGATCCTCGAGGCGCCCGGAGATCGCCTCCGGGGTCATCTGCGCCCCGTTTCGTCCGATCCCGCCGTAGCGATCGTGGCTGTCGCCGATGCTGGCCGCAGCGAAGCCGGCGAGGCGCGACGCGAGCGGATAGGCGTAGCCGACGGCCGTGTCCTTCGCCGAATGCGTGACGACGATCGGCCCGCGCGTCATGCGATCGCTCAGCATCCGCCGGAAGAACCCGTCCTTGCCGGCGTCGTAGCTCTGGGCGAAGCCGTAATGCGAGAACGCCGCCTGAAGCAGCGTCACGGTGTCGGGCTCCACGGCCGGCTGACCCGGCGCTCCGACCGTGGCGGCGGTGACCAGGCGCCCGCCGAAGCTGTGCCCGACGAGGTGCAACCGCACGGTCGAAGATCGCTCGCGCAGCTCGCGCAACCGGGGGTTCAGCCCGCTGGCGCCGATCAGTCCGGCGCGCTGCTTCATCTGGTAGTACGTCGTCAGGTTGAGGAAGCGCTCCCCGGCGGCTTTGAACCCCGACAGGGAGAGCCCGAGCGCACCGCCCTCGCCCTCCGGGTCGTGCCGGCCGGTGTGGCCGACGGCGGCGCTGGCCGCGCCGCCGCTCGATCCGTTCCCGGACCGGCGCGAGCGCTCCAGCACGGGGGCCTTGAGCCGTTCGAGCACATCGCTGCCCGGCATCGTGTGGAACTCGCTGGAGAAGTCGTCCTCGTCTGCGCCGGGGAGATCCGGCACGGCTCCGCGCAGGAGCTCAACGAACTCGTCGCGCGCCTCCGAACTCTCCTCCAAGCGCGAGACGAGGGTCTTGGCCTGGGCCAGGCGGTCGTCGGCATCGGGGGCGTCGAAGGCTCCCTCGAGCTGGTCCAGGCGCGCCTGCAGCTGCGCGTCCGCCGCTGCGCTCGTGCCCGCGGCGCCTCCCGGGATCAGCGCGTGATCGGCGAATTTCTTCGACGGCCACAGCACGCCCAAGATCGCGAACCGCCGAGCTCCGAGCTCCGGCGGCGGGGAGGTGTCGAGCACGCCTCGTAGCTGCGTCGCCAGCCCGGCGTACAGGTGCCGCGCGTCCTCCGTGTCGTTGTTCCAGCCGTGGGCAAGCGCCACCACGTCGAGCGGGTCTCCGGCGCTGACCTCGCCGAGCAACTCGTCGAAGCCGGCGCGATCGACGGTCTCGGCGTCCTTGCCCAATTCAAGCTCCACGTATGGGAACCCAGACAGCTCTTGCATATCGTCACCTTGTTCACACGGATTGGATGGCACGCATCATGTCGACGAGTCCGTGCCCTTGAAAATGCCTGTCGCGCTTCAGGTCCGTCGCCGTCGAGAGAAAGATGTCCTTGACGCGATCGGGCTTCCCGATGAACTCGCGGCGCACGGAGAGGAAGCCGGCGACGACGCCGGAGACGTGTGGCGCGGCCATGCTCGTGCCGCTGTCCTCGACGTAATCGGGATCGCCGTCCACGTTCTCCGCCGCGGTCTTGCGGGTGGCGCCGGCGGCCGCGGACAGGATCTTCTCCCCCGGCGCGACGAGGTCCGGTTTGGAGCGGCCGTCACCGGTCGGACCCTTAGAGGAGAAGTACGACACGCCGTAGACGTGCGGCATGTCGCGGTGCGTCGAGCCCACGGTGATGGCGAGGTCCGCGTTGCCGGGGTCGTTGATCGTCACGCCCAGCCCGGCTGCGGTCGGGCCCGAGAACTCGGTCTCGTTGTAGCCGTAGCCGGTGTTGCCAGCGGCGACCACCACGACGACGCCGGATCGCACGAGCTGCTCGACCTCCACGCACAGCGGGCTCTGGCCGCAGGCGAACCACTCGGGCTCAAAGCTGTATCCGACGCTCATGTTCACGCCGTGAACCACTAGCCGGCGACCGTAGCCGTTGAGCTCCTGGATGTAGTGCAGGGCCGCGATCAGGTTGCTCGCCTCGCCCTTTCCCTCACCGTCGAGCACCTTCAGGCTCAGGAGCTTGCACTGCGGCGCCATGCCGGCCAT
>DASVPU010000209.1:0-9096 GCA_036389475.1 Solirubrobacteraceae bacterium | reverse complement strand
TGATTCCTAATTCGCGTGCATGCGGGGGCAGGTCAGGGCGGATGCCGGGCGCCGCACGGATGCGAAGCAGGTACCGGTAGTACCGGCGAGCGTGCGGGTGGCGATCCGGCGCCGATCCTGGCCTGTCATCCGCGGTGCGCGAATTAGAAATCAACCATCTAGCCTCACGCAGACCATGATCCGCTCGGTCATCTTCGACTGCGACGGCGTGCTCGTCGACACCGAGCCGATCGCCAACCGGGTGCTTGCCGGCCTGCTCACGGAGGCGGGATTGCCGACGACGACGCAGGACTCGATGCGCGACTACAAGGGCCGCGCGATGAGCTCGGTTCTCGCGCTCGCCGGCGAGCGCTTCGGCGCGCCGCTGCCGTCCGATATCGCCGATCGCTACTACGCGGAGGTCGAAGCGGTGTTCGCACGCGAGCTGCAGCCCGTGCCGGGCGTCGTCGAGGCGCTCGATCGGATCGTCCTGCCCTCCTGCGTCGCATCCAGCGGACCGCACCACAAGATGGCCGTGACGCTCCGCACGACGGGCCTGTGGGAGCGCTTCGACGGCCGTATCTTCAGCGCCAGCGAGGTTGCGACCGGCAAGCCCGCGCCGGACCTGTTCCTGCACGCCGCGCGGCAGATGGGCTTCGATCCGACCACGACGGCGGTCGTCGAGGACAGCGTTCCAGGCGTCGAAGCCGCGCGGGCGGCTGGCATGCGCGCGCTGGCGTTCGCGCGCGGCACGAGCGCCGACCTACTGGCCGCAGCCGGCGGAGAGACGTTCACCGACATGGCCGAGCTGCCGGACCTGCTGGCGAAGACATGAGATCGGCGACGGTGGCGCGGCGCGTCGTCGTCACAGGCCGTGTTCAGGGCGTGTTCTTCCGCGACCGCACGCGCCGCGAGGCCAATCGGCTGGGCGTCGCGGGCTGGGTGCGCAACTGTCCGGACGGCACGGTCGAGGCGCGCGTGGAGGGACCGCCCGACGCGGTCGCCGAGCTCGTTGCCTGGTGCCGGTCAGGGCCACGTCACGCGACGGTCCATGAGGTACACGTCAACGACGTCGAGTTCGAGGGACTCGACGGCTTCACGATCCGCTAGCGCCGCCGCCCGTCTGGGCCGAGACTCAGCGGACTTCGGCCGGCTCGTCCTTGCCCTGCAGGCGCTCGCGGCCCCGCTGAACGGCCGCGATGAACTTCGACAGGTTGACCTCGAGCGTGTTGAGGATCTCGTCGGCGTAGTCCTCGGCGCCCAGCCGGATCTCGCGCTCACGGGCACGGGCGTCCTCGATGATGTCGTCGGCGGCGCGCTCGGCCTGCTTGGTGACCTCTTCCTGGCCGACGAGCTGGTTCTGGCGCTCGCGCGCCTCCTTGACGATCCGCTCGGCCTCGCGCTTGGCCTCGGCGAGCATCTCCTGGCGCTCCTTGACGATCCAGCGCGCCTGCTTGATCTCCTCGGGGATCGTCGCGCGCATCTGGTCGAGGATGTCGTAGATCTCGTCCTTGTCGACCCGCACCTGCCCGGTCATCGGGACGAGCTTGGCGTTGTGCACCAAGTCATCAAGCTTGTCGATGAGAACGAGGACGTCCATAGCAACCCTTCAGTTCGCTAGTGCCCGAGCTCTTCCTTCAAGCGTTGTGCGACCCGTTCGGGGACCAGGTCCTCTACTGCGCCTCCAAACATCGCCAGCTCCTTGATTCCGCTTGAACTTAGGAAACTGTACTGGGGGCTGGCCATGAGGTAGAGGGTGTCGATGTCGGGCGCCTGGAGGCGGTTGAGCTGGTGCATCTCGAACTCGTACTCGAAGTCCGAGATCGCGCGCAGGCCCTTGACGATCGCCTTTGCACCGTTTTCGCGAGCGAAGTCTACGACGAGGTTCGCGAAGGCGATGACCTTCACGCCGTCCAGGTGCTTGGTCTGGTCCTCGATGAAGCCGACGCGCTCCTCGGCGCTGAACAGCGTGGTGCCCTTGCGGCGCGAGATGTTCACGACGCCCACGATCACCTCGTCGAAGAGCTCGGAGGCGCGCGCGATCACGTCGAGATGCCCGTAAGTGACCGGGTCGTAGGAGCCGGGGCAGACGGCGATGCGGTGGTCAGGTGTCATGGATGCGGATGACGGTGTCGCCGTAGCGCCGCTCGCCGGCGAGGGCGAGCTCAAGCGCCAGCGGATCGCGACGGTCGCTCTCCGAAACGACGCGAGCCCCTGCCGCGAGCACCGCGGGGAGCGCCTCGGAAAGCTCCCGCCCCAGCTCGGCCGAGCGCCGGTAGGGAGGGTCAAGGAAGACGAGATCGTATGCCTCCCCGCGCGCCAGTGCACTGCGCAGGGCGGCGCGCGCCTCCATGCGGCGCACATCGGCCTCGATCCCGAGCGTCTCGAGGTTGGCCCGTATCGCGGCTATCGCCTTCGGCGCGCGGTCGACGAAGACGGCCGTTGCGGCGCCACGGCTGAGCGCCTCGATGCCAAGCGCGCCCGAGCCGGCGAACAGGTCGAGCACGCGCGCGTCCTGGACCGATGGCCCGAGAACGCTGAAGAGCGCCTCGCGCACGCGACCGCTCGTCGGGCGGGTTGCGCTGCCCGGCGGCACCACGAGGCGGCGCCCACCAAAGATGCCCGCAACGACCCGCATGTTTCAGGCCGGCAGCGGCGCCGGCTCGGCCGCGCCGTAGACGGCGGCGAGCGCGTCGGCCAGCAGCGCGTTCTCGGGCGCGGCGAGCTCGGGATCCGCTCGCAGCAACCTCTCGGCATGGACCTTGGCATCGACGATCAGTTCCTCGTCCTCGGGCAGCCGGGCGATCTTGAACTGCGCGAGGCCCGATTGGCGGGTGCCGGCGAGCTCGCCCTCGCCGCGCAGCTGCAGGTCGATGCGGGCGAGCTCGAAGCCGTCGCGGTGCGTTTGCAGCGCGCGCAGCCGAGCGGAGTCCTTCGGGCCGAAGAGCAGGCACAGCGACGCGTGCTCGCCGCGACCGACGCGCCCGCGCAGCTGGTGCAACTGGCTGATGCCGTAGCGCTCGGCGCCCTCGACGAGCATGACCGTCGCGTTGGGGACGTCGATGCCGACCTCGATGACCGTCGTGGCGACGAGCACGTCGGCGTTGCCGGCGGCGAAGGCGAGCATCGCCTCCTGCTTCTCGCGCGGGCGCATCTGGCCGTGCAGCAGGGCGACGCGGTAGTCCTTCAGCTCGCCGCCGCGCAGGCGCTCGTACTCGACGGTCGCGGCGCGCGCCTGCAGCGCCTCGGACTCCTCGACGAGCGGGCAGACGACGAACGCCTGCCGGCCGGCGTCGAGCTCCTCGCGGATGCGCTCGTACGCGCGCTGGCGCTCGGCCTCGGTCGAGGCGACATGCGTGCTCACCGGCCGGCGGCCGCGCGGAAGCTCGCGCAGCGTCGTGACGTCGAGGTCGCCGTAGCGCAGGAGCGCCATCGTCCGCGGGATCGGCGTCGCGGTCATGTGCAGCACATGGGGCACCAGCCCGGCCGGCGCCTTGGCGTCCAGGGCGGCGCGCTGGCGCACGCCGAAGCGGTGCTGCTCGTCGACGACGACGAGGGCGAGGCGATCGAAGCGCACGTCTGGTTCCACGAGCGCATGCGTGCCGACGACGAACGACAGCTCGCCCGTCGCGAGCTTGCCGAGCAGATCGCTGCGGCGCCCGGCGCTCGTCGAGCCGGTGAGCAGGGCGGCACGCACGGCCTCCCCCGGCATGAGCGCCTGCAGTGTGGCGAAGTGCTGCTCGGCGAGCGTCTCGGTCGGCGCCATGAAGGCAGCCTGCATGTCGTTCTCGACCGCGCGCAGGATCGCATGCAGCGCCACGACGGTCTTGCCCGATCCGACCTCGCCCATGAGCAGGCGCTGCATCGGCCGCGGGGCGCCGAGCTCCTCCGTCAGGGCCTCCATCGCGGCCTGCTGATCGCCGGTCGGCGCGAAGGGGAGCATCGTCTCGCGCCAGCGCCGGCTGAGCTTCGCCGGCGCGTCGAGGGTGGGCGCGGAGCGCGCCGCGCGCCGATGCGCTCGTCGCCGCAGGAGGCTCAGCTGCGCCAGCAGCAGCTCGTCGAAGGCCAGGCGGCGCCGGCCGGCTTCGTGGTCTCCGGCGTGCGCGGCGATGAGGGCAGAGGCGCGGTCGGGCCAGCGTGCGCCGCTGCGCATGCGGGTTGGGAGGGGGTCGATTGCCTCGTGCGCGGCGGGCAGGTGCGCGCGCACGAGCGCGAGGATCTGCGTCGAGGAGAGGCCTTCGGTCGCGGGGTAGTGCGCGACCTTCCCCTCCCCGCCCGTGCGCTCGTCCGTCGGCGCGTGGCTGGTGACCTTAAAGCGGTTGCGCGCCTCGTACTTGCCGTGCAGCACCAGCCGGGTGCCCGGCGGATACCTGTGCTGAAGCCAGGGCTGGTTGAAGAACGTCGCCTTCATGACGCCCGTCTCGTCGGCCACGGCGGCCTCGACGAGCGGCTTCATGCCGCGCCGGCGCACCGGGCGGCTGGTGATCGAGCGGACCGCCACGACGACCGTCGCCGACTCCCCCGGCGTCAGCGCGGCGACGGTGCGCGCCTCGCGCCGGTCGCGTGGCAGGTGCTCGAGCAGATCGCCGACGGTATGCAGGTCGAGCTGGGCGGCGGCCTCGGCGGACTTCGCCGGCGTGACCTTCAGCGGCGCCGCGAGCGCCGACGGGCGCGGCCAACGGACCGGCGCAGCCAGAAGCGTCTCCCGGTCCAGTTCGGTGGTGCCGGCGAAAGCGGTGGGCACCCCGGTGATGATGGCGGGGAGGGCGGTCGCCGCTCTCTTCGCCTTTGGACCGCGACGAGATCTTGCCCCGCCGTGAACCGCGGCGCGCGCCGCTACTCCGCCGCCACAAGCCACCAGTAGCTCGACTGGCCTCCCACCTCGCACTCCAGCTCGACGTCCAGCGGCCCGAGCGCGCGCACGCCGGCCTCGTCCAGCGGGGCGCCCTCGCCGGCGATGCACGTCAGCAACTCGGCGTCGGCGCCGAGTGCGCCGAGCACGGCGCCGAGGGTCGGCCCGGGTTCGCCCCAAGCGACGATCTCCTCGTCCACGAAGCCGATCGCGTCGCCGGCGGCGAAGCGACCGTCGCCGTCGTCGCGGGCAGCAGGGGCGACCGCGCCGGTGCGCAGGCGCTCCAGCGCAGCGGCGATCGCTTCGGCGTTCTCGGCGGCGCTGCGAGCCGGATCGAGCGCGAGCGCCGCCGCGAGCCCGGCCTGCTGGGAGCGCGCGCCGCTGACCCGCACCGCTTTCTCCGACAGCGCCGCCGCGTGCTCGGCGGCCATCACGACGTTCGGCGAGTTCGGCAGCACGACGACCTCCTCCGCGGAAACGTCGTGGATGCCGGCGAGCAGCTCATAGGTCGACGGGTTCAGCGTCGGGCCGCCGTCGAGGACCGACACGCCGAGGCTCCCGTAGAGCTCGCGCATGCCCGCTCCCGAGACGACCGCCAGCGCACCGCAGCGCTGCTGCGGCGCGACGGAGGCGAGCCGCTCGGCGCGGGCCACGACCTGCGCGTGCATGTCGGCCACGTCCAGCCGCGACACCTCCCCGGCGCCTTGAAACAGCGCGGTCGCGGCGCCCGGCTCGTCGGTGTGGACGTGGACCTTCAACGTCGCGCTGTCGCCGACGACGAGCACCGAGTCGCCGATCGCCTCGAGCGGGCCGATCCACTGCCCCGGGTCCAGGTCGCGGCCGGTCACCGCGAAGTTCGTGCAGTAGCGGTACGTCGAGGAGTCGTGCTGCGGATGGCTGACGCGGGCCGGAATCTGGCGCTCCACGACCGGCGCCTCGCTCCCGCGCAGCGCGGCGATCATGCCCGCCACGATGACCGTCAGCGCGTGCCCGCCGGCGTCGACCACGCCGCTGTCGCGCAGAACCGCCAGCATCTCCGGACCGCGGCGCACGGACTCCTCCCCCGCTCGCAGCGCGCGCTCCAGGACGTCGGCGATCAGTGCGTTCTGCACCGCGGGATTGCCCTCCGAGCCCAACCGGGTGTCCCCCATGTGGGCGATCGACATCGCGACGCTTGCCGCCATCTCGCGCAGGACGGTGAGGATCGTGCCCTCGGCAGGCTCGCGCACCGACCCGTACGCGCGCTGGGCGCCACGGGCCATGGCGGCGCCGATGAGAACCGGATCGACGAGCTCGCCCGGACGGCTGACGAGCTCCTCGGCGGCACCGCGGATCAGCTGGGAGAGGATGACGCCGCTGTTGCCGCGCGCGCCCAGGAGCGCGGCGCCGGCGACTGACTCGACGATCTCGACACGGCCGATCTCGTCGATCAGGCGCCCCTCGTCGGCCGCGATGCGGTCGAGCTCGACGAGCACCGCGCGGAGCGTGAGGGCCATGTTGTCGCCCGTGTCGCCGTCGGCGACCGGGAAGACGTTGAGATCGTTGATCTCCTGGCGGCGAGATTCGAGGTGCGCGAGCGCGGCCTCGACGACGGCGCGGGCACGGACGAGGCTGGGGTCCGACACGGCCGGCGGGCCGAGCCTAGTGTTTCGTCTTTGCAGGACCGACCATTAGGCGGCCTTGCTGACCTTCCCGGCCTTGAGACAGCGGGTGCAGACGTACACCCGCCGCGGCGCGTTGCCGATCAGGATCCGGACCTTCTGCAGGTTCGGATTGAAGCGCCGCTTCGTGGCGCGCATGGAGTGGCTGCGGCTCTGGCCGAACGCCGGCTTCTTTCCGCAGCTGTGACAGACTTTGGCCATTGCGACGACGCAGTGTAGACGGTTCCCGCCCACCTGCCCGCTTGCCCTCGCTCACCTGCTTCTGGCAGGGAACCACGTTGAGCGCGACGACCTCGGGGGTATCGTGAAGAGGTGATGTCCCTGGCTTCTCACGTCGAGCTGCCGGAGCGCTACCGCGTCACACGTCATATCGCCAGCGGCGGGATGGCCTCGGTCTGGGAGGTCGAGGACCTGCTGTTGGGGCGGATCGTCGCGGTCAAGGTGCTCGGCGCCCATTTTGCCGCCGATCCGCGCGCCGGCGCGCGCTTCCAGCGCGAGGCGCGCACCGCAGCGCGAGTCTCCGAGCACCCCCACATCGCCACGATCTACGACGTCGGCGCGAACGCCGACGACGCGTTCATCGTCATGGAGTACTTCTCCGGCGGAACCGTCGCCGACCGGCTGCGGGCGGCCCGCGAGCAGGGCGAGCGGGTGCCGCAGGGCACGGCGCTGCGCTGGCTGCGCGAGGCCGCCGCGGGACTCGACGTCGCCCACGCGGCCGGCATCGTCCACCGCGACGTCAAGCCTGCGAACCTCCTGCTCGACGCCCAGAACCGCCTCGCAGTCTGCGACTTCGGCATCGCCCGGCTGGCGGACGACGCGCACATGACCCAGACCGGTCAGGTGCTCGGTACGGTCGCCTACCTGTCACCCGAGCAGGCGCTCGGCGAGACCGCGACCGCGGCGAGTGATCGCTACGCGCTGGCCGTCGTCGCCTACGAGCTGCTCACCGGCCAGCGTCCGTTCGAAGGCGGGCCGGTGAACGCGCAGCTGCGCCAGCACGCCGAGGTGCCGCCGCCACGGGCATCGCAGGCGGCGCCCGAGCTGCCGGCCGCCGTCGATCGTGTGCTGCTACGCGGCTTGGCGAAGGATCCGGCCGAACGGCCCACCTCGGCGACCGAGCTCGTGGACGACATCGAGCGCGCGCTGACACGGCCGAAGCGGACGGTGAACCCGACGGTCCCGATCACGCCGCTGGCGCCGCAGGCGCCGCCGCGTGCGCCGGAGCCGCAGCGCACGCCGGAGCCGCAGCCCGACCCGGAGCCGGAGCCGGCGTCGCTGCCACCGGCGGCCTCCTCGCCGCCACCGGACGCTCCCGTGCCGCCCCCAGCGCTCGAACCGGTGCTCGTATCCGCGAGCTCGCGAAGGTCGCCGGTGATCGCGCTGCTCGCGATCGCGGCGCTGCTCGCCGGCGGCGTCGTGGCGTTCGCGTTCACGAGCTTGGGCTCCGACAACCAGCGCACCGCTCGCGAGCAGTCGAGCTCGAGTCAGCCGGCCCAGGCGCGGAAGCGAGTTGCGACGCCCACCGGTGCCGGCTCTCAGCAGCAGCGTGCCGAGACGGCGCCGACCCCGGGCGCCGACAGCGCGGCTGCGCCGGCCACGGGAACCACGCCTCCATCCGCGACGGCGACCGCGCCGGCCACCAGGACGTCGACGGCGCCCGCGAAGCCGCAGGCGACCACAAAGCGGACCGTGGCGCGGTCCTCAGACCCCTTCAAGCTCAACGCGCAGGGCTTCGCGCTGATCAACTCGGGCCGCTACGGCGAGGCGGTCCAGCCGCTGCAGGCCTCGGTCGAGCGCTATCGCTCCGCCGGCAGGACCGACGACATCAACTTCGCCTACGCCCTGTACAACCTCGGCGTCGCGCTAAACCGCTCCGGCAACCCGGCCGCGGCGATCGACGTCCTGCGCGAGCGACTGAAGTACGCCAATCAACGTGGGACCGTCCAAGCGGAGCTTGCCGACGCGCGTGCTCGGCTTGGCGGCGGCGGCGGCAGCGGCGGCGGGAGCGGGAGCGGCGGCGCGAAGCCATCGAAACCCGCGAAGTCGAACGGCTACGCGGCCGAGTAGGCGCGCCGTCGCCTAACGGCGCACCGGATGCCCGGGTGCCGGCTCCCCCGGGTGCGCCGGGCGCCGCGCCGGGCGAGGGTACGAGTCTGCGACCCGGCCGTGCTCGCGCAGGCGTACGGGGCTCGCCGCGGCGTGCGGGAGCGGAAGCGGTCGGCGGACGACGTCGCCGGGAGGCGGGCCCTGCGGCCGCCCCTGCGGCTCGTCGCCGCCGCGGCCCCAGCGCCGCCGCCAGCCGCAGCGCGCCTCGTCGTCGAGCAGTGCCCAGACGAGCAGCAGGCCGCCGATGACGTGCACGACGAACACGAGCGCCAGAGCCAGGATCTCCATCGCCTCAGCCTACCGCGATCAGACCCATCTCAGCGATCGCGCCGGACGAGGATCGCCCCGGGCGCCCTAGATGGTTGATTCCAAATTCGCGCACCGCGGATGACAGGCCAGGATCGGCGCCGGATCGCCACCCGCACGCTCGCCGGTACTACCGGTACCTGCTTCGCATCCGTGCGGCGACCGGCATCCGCCCTGACCTGCCCCCGC
>DASVPU010000208.1:0-5272 GCA_036389475.1 Solirubrobacteraceae bacterium | reverse complement strand
CTGCGGGCGAACGTCGCATTCACCGGCGATGCGCGCGATCTGCGCCAGCGCCGCCAGCCCCTGCTCGGGAAAGCCCTCGGGTCGCGCGGTGACGTGACGCTCATAGCGCGCTACGGCGCGCCGCAGCCGGGCCGGGTCATCGGCCTGCAGCGGGCCGGCCGCCGCGGCGCTGTGCTCGGCCGCACACAGGGCGCCGTAGCGCCACACCACCCACGCCTCCCCCACCCGCCCCAGCGGCCAGCCGCGATCAAGCGTCCAACCCGCGACCTCCCGTGCTCGACGAGCCGCGTGTGACGCGATCACCTCCAACACCGGTGCGCGGGCCGCGACACGCACCGCAACACGCGCTCGCAGTGCCTGCTCATCCCAAACTGTGATTTCCCCCGGACCCTGCGGCCCTACGACCGTCAGAGATGCCGTTTTCGGGGCGCTGATCGCGGAACTTGCGTTTGTGCCTGCGGTTGCGCGTACGCGCGTCACGCCTGTTCTGTCTCCGCAAGCGCTTCGAATCTTTGATGTGTTTGCGTGGGGCGCCAACGCGCTGTTCTCCGACGGAGTCGGAGTCGCGAAGCGGGGTGCCGAATTCGAGTTAGAGCTCTCGCGACGGCTGCGCGCGCAGGCGCGGCCACGGGTGATCGCGCGGCGCTGGCGCTCGCTAACACTCAACGGGCGGCCATGGAGCGCGGCGTTGCGGATCCCCGTTGTGGAGCCGGTGTTCAACGCTGCGCCGTAGCGGACCTGCCAGCGCTCGAGGCGCGCGGCGGCCGCAGCGAACTCCTCGTCGGTAACCCCCGGGGCTGGACGCAGCTCAAGCTCGGTTCGGGCGTCCTCGCCGTCTGCATCGATGCCGATGCGCCAGCGCAAAAGGCCCATCGCATCCAGATCCCGTAGGCGCCGGCGCACCGCTGTGTGGTGGCGATCGCGATCGGAGAACTTCTCGCCCTCGATCTTCCAAGCTGGATGCAACCGCGACAGGCCCTTGACGAGCTGGGGCATCGACGTCACGACCGTCCCGCCCGTCTGCTTGCGCGTCAGCGTGCGCAGATACCCGTACTCGGCCAGCGCGGACTTAAACGCCCGCACGTCATACAACCGTGACGGCGCGAGCTCGCCGGCCGCGACGCGCGCGGCGCGCACCCGCGTCAACAACGCCAACAGATGCACGGCATCGACCGGGTCGGGCAGCGGCGTCCACGCCACGGGTTCGCACGGCGCACGCGTGGCGCGAGCTCGGCGAAGGCCGCGAGCGCGCGCCGGGTTCGCCGTCCCCGGGCTGGCTGGTTGCAACAGCATCGCCAGCGTCCGCCAGCGCCGGGTGGCGGCTGCAGATCAGCCGGGCGGCGGGGGGCGCTCGCGATGCTGCGCTGCGACTGGTGCCCGCGGGGTCTGGGGGATGGGCGGTGCACATGACCAATCGGTGCACTCGACGAGGTGCCTCGGTACAGTCGGGCAGCGGTGGGTTGAGTCGCGGCGGTGAAGCCGCTATGTGCTTGACCCTGGCGAAAGACCGGGCTGGCACCCGGTCTTTCGTGTCGGTGGGCCGGCGCCGGCGCGGCGCGAGTTAGGCGCTATGTGCCTCCGTGTCGTCCTCTGGGCGACTCAGGAGGGCGAGCAGCTGCAGGTCGTCTGGCTCGTAGGCGAGCTCGTCGACGTCGGTGTTGTGCCAAACGTCGAGGGCCTCAAGCGTCTCATCGAGGTCCAGGGGCCGCGGCGGTGCGAGCGTGGGCGGTGGCATCAAGGCGGACGACAGCGCGCCGGTGGCGGCCGGGCAAGAGTGGGGTCTTGCTCACGGACGGGTGGCGGCGAGCTGCGCCAGGGGTGGGTTCTCGCTCACGTCCTCGGGCGCGGGGCACGTGCGCGCGGGGTGGGGTACTGCTCACGTTTGGTGTGCGCGTGTGGGGTGGGGCTTTGCTCACGCTGGTGGCACGCCGGCTCTGTCAGCGGTCTGCTCTGGCGCCCGTACACCGCCCTGTCATCCCCAGCCATGCTCGGCTCGTCTATATGGCGATCGACGCCGCCGGCGTCGCGTCGCGGCCGCCGCGGTGCGGGGTGGGGGTTTGCTCACGCAGGGGACTCCTGGTGGAGGGTGGGGTCTTGCTCACGTTGCTGTAACGCCAGCCGGGGTGGGGCTGTGCTCATGGTCTTGCGTCGCAAAATTGGCGCGTTCGCACAGTGGGGGTCTGCTCACGCAGGGGTGGGGTTGTGCTCACGCTGAGGTTGGCGACGGGCTGGGGCTGTCCGCTGGCGCGTGTACGTTCGCGGCCAATGACCGAGCTTGTGGTGCGTCAGCGCGCGTTGTTGCCAGCCGAGGCGGGCGGCGCGCTGGAGGGTTGGATGGATGAGGACGCGGCGGCGGCCGCCTGCCAGCTGTTCGGCTCGGGCCCGGCCGGTCTGCTCGTGATCGACGCGCGCGAGCTGCTGGCCTCGACCGCGCGAGTGGTCGGGGTGCAGCTGGGCGAGATCCACTTCAAGGCGTGGATGGGCCTGATCACGTTGCATGTCGCGCACGGCATGCCGGTCGACGGCCGCGGCGCGAGCACGGTCGGGGAGTTCAGCAGGCTGGTGTGGGGTTCAGACAAGGAGCGCGGCGGCTGGAACACACGCACACTGGTGCGCGCCCTGTTTGATCTGCGCCAAGCGCAGTTCACGGTCCCGGGCTATGACCTTGTGCATCAGCGCCCGGCTGAGGGCGTGTCGGACACGAGCTTGCTGATCAACCTGTTCGTGGACGAGACGATCCTGACGGCCTATGAGCGCCGCGGCGAGCATGGCCTTGACCGCGCGGAGTTCGGTGCCAAGCTCGGCGGCAAGGGCCGCGGCACGATCGCGTGGCGTATGCATCCAGACTACACCCAGCGCCTGGCGGAGAGCGACCTGCGTCGCTTCGACTGGAACAAGGCGCGTTGCATGCGTGGCGTCGCGCTGGCGCTGTGGATGTTCTTTACGTCGGCACGTGTGCCCTATCGCCCGGTCTTTGAGTCGACCGAGGGGCTTGAGATCGTCGAGGTGCCGCTGACGGTCGAACATTGCCATGCCCTGGGGGTGCGCGCGGCGACCGACGCCGCGCGACGTCGCACGTTCAATCAAGCCGGCGCGAGGGTGTGTGCCGCCGATCGGTCTTTTCGTGCCTTCGAGGCGCACGGTGGTCGCGGGCGTGACAGCTTTTTGCGCGTCATTCGCGCGCGTCCGGGGCAGGCGACGCTCGCGCGTCCGCTGCCACCGCCTCCCGGGCAGTTGACATTGGCCGCGTGAGCCGTGGGCTCACGACGATGGGCTGGTCGTGGCCGGTGCCCGTCGGCGTTGAGTTGCGCGGCGAGAAGCTCGTGGGTGCGACGCCGTTGGCGTCTGACGCGTCGGCGGCAGAGCCGCCTATAAAGCCGTTTTCAGTCGGGCTCTCCGCGTGCAACGTTGTGGGGTGATGCTGGAAGCTGATCGTGCCGAGATCTCGATCGCGACGGTTGCTCTTTCGCAGCGCCTACAACTCGGCGTTGGCGAGCGCTCGTTTAGGTACTGGGATCGTTTGTGGCGACCCGGGCGCCGGCCGGCGCGCCGGAGCGCTGGGGGGCGGCGTGGGGGGTCGCTGGTCAGGCGGCGCGCTCGTCGATAGCGTCCGCGGGAACGCCGAGGCGGCGCAGCAGCTCGGCGGCGGCGTTGGCGTCGCCGATGTCCAGCTGAAAGCCGCTTGTGCTCGCGCGGATCGTCATCGAATGACCGGTGACCTTGCGCAGGGCGTCAGTCCAACGGTCTGCGGCGGCGGTCATGTCTGCTGGGGGTCCGCGCCGCGACGGCCTTGTGATTGGCGAATGTCTGACTTCTTGTTGCAGTCGGCGCACCGACCAGCCCTCGCGGGCCGCGGTGCGCGCGAGCTTGGAACGCCGATCGTGGTCGGGCTCACTGAGCAGGACCTTGCCGTGCGCCTTGGTCAGCTTTCCCTCCATCAATAGCTTGAGTGCAATGTCCGGGAGGTTTAGCAGGCGGATGCTGTTGCTGACGTCTTCCTGGCTTTTGCCGATACGGCGGCCGAGCTCCTGTTGGGTGAGGTCAGATCCGTCGAGCAGCGCGGCGAACGCGTGGGCTTCCTCGACCGCGTTCAGCGGCTCGCGGGCGGCGTTCTCGGCCAGCGCCATCGCCAGCGCTTGGGCGTCGTCGTCGGGCTCGACGATGAGGACGGGGATCGTCGTGTGTCCGATGCGCTGGCAGGCGCGCCAGCGGCGTTCGCCGGCGACGAGCTCATAGCCGTCGGCGAGCTCGCGGACGGTCGGCGGGAACATCAGGCCGAGCGTGTCGATTGTCCGGGCGAGGTGCTCGAGCGCGTCGTCGTCAAAGACGCGGCGCGGCTGCTGTGGGTTTGGTCGGAGCGCGTCAATCGCGACGTCCCGGAGACGCCCTTCCCCGTTTTCAAATCCGAATGCGCCGCCGGCGCTGCGAGTCGTGCCGGCGGCCGGGAGAGGCGCGGCGCGTGGCGGGGCGGTGAGGGGCGGTGGTTTTCGTGGCATCGAGTTGATTCCTTGAGGAATCACGCAGGGGCGAGGTGACCGACGAGCTCGCGCGCGATCGCGCGGATGTCGTCGGCGATCGCGCTGTCGGGCTCGACAGCGAGGGTTGGCTGGCCGAAGCGTGCGTGGTCGCCGACGCGCTGGGCGCGGCGCACGAAGCCGTCAAAGACGGGGATGTCCTGGGAGCGCAGGTGCTCGCGGTACTCGCGCAGCATGGTCGAGCGGTCGAAGGTGTTGATGAAGAGCACGCCGAGCATGGTGGGGCGTACGCCGAGCTCGGCTTGTGCGGTTTCGAGTTCGGTGAACAGCCGCGTCAGCGCCCGGAACTCGAGGTAGCCGGGGATCATCGGCGTCAGGATCGCTGAGCTGGCTAGCAGCGCGGCGCGGCCGAACGGGGTGATGCCGGCTGGCGTGTCGATGAGGATGACGTCGACGTCATCTTCGAACGGTTCGAGCAGTACGATGAGCTGGCCGTAGCGCTGGCGTGCAAGCGGACCGGTCAGCTCGATGAGGCGCGTTCCGGCGGGCAGCAGTGCGACGCTGCCCTCATAGCCCACGGGGGTGACGTTCAGCGTGTGGCGGCGTGCGTCCTCGCCGCCGGCCAGGAGGTCCTCGATCCGGGTCGCGTCGTAGTCGTCGCCGATTCCCCAGGATGCCGACAGGTCGGCTTGGGGGTCGAGGTCGACGCCGAGCACGCGGTAGCCCTGCTCGGCCAGGGCGGCCATCAGGTTCGCCGTGGTGAACGTCTTGCCGGTGCCGCCTTTCGGGGCGGGCGC
>DASVPU010000207.1:0-2833 GCA_036389475.1 Solirubrobacteraceae bacterium | reverse complement strand
CGCGCGTGAGCTCCTCGACGGCGAGCGCGTAGGCGAGCGTGTCGCCGCCGCCGCCGCCGTACTCCTCCGGGAACGGGATCCCCATCAGGTTCAGCGCGCCGAGCTTGGCGATGATGTCGTAGGGAATCGACTTCGTGCGATCGAGCTCCGCGGCGACGGGAGCGACTTCGTTCTGGGCGAAGTCGCGGACGGTGCGGCGCAGCAGCTCGTGGTCCTCCGAGAGATCGAAGTTCATCGTGTGGCGAGTATGAACGCTCGTTCACTCCGGCGCAATAACGCCTTGCCTGCTGCCGTAGAATTGTTGACGTGGCAGTGAACGTGCGCTCACTTGTGCCGGATACGCGCGAGCGCATCCACGATGCCGGCCTGACGCTCTTCAACGCCCGCGGCTACACCGGCACGACCGTCCGCGGGCTCGCGGACGCCTGCGACCTCACGCCGGGCGCGATCTACAACCATTACGCCTCCAAGGAGGCGCTGCTGTTCGCGATCGTCGACCGCGTGCACGACGAGGCCGACGCGGTGCTGAGCGAGACGCTGCGCGGCGCCGGCAGCGAGCCTGCTGCGCAACTCGAGGCGCTCGCTGCCGCCTTCACCGCGTTTCACATCGCGCGCCCGCGCGAGACCCGCGTCGCCAACCGCGACTACATCTATCTGCCCGCCGGCGAGCACGACAGCGTCGTGCGCCGCCGCCGCCGCGTCCGCGCGCTGTTCGCCGATGTCCTGCGCGACGGCGAGTGCCGGGGCGCTTTCTCGCTCGGCGAGCTGGGCAGCGATGACGCCGTCCAGGCTGCGAGCATGGCGATCCTCAACATGGTCGTGCTCGTCGCCGAGTGGTTCGATCCCGCGGGGCCGCGCAGCGCCCGCGACACGGCGGCGCTGCACGGGCGCCTGGCGCTGCGGATCGCCCGCGGGGGCTAGAGCGCGTCCTACTGCGCGACGAGCGGCGCTCCCGTCTGGACCGCGTTCGCGGCGGCCGTATGCTGGGCATACTGTCGCCTCATGTCCGTGAGAACCGCTCTGCGTCATGGCCTGCCGCACGCGGCAGCCCGCATTCCGGGGCTGAAGCGACTGCCGGTGCTCAAGCTGCTCTCGGTTGCTGAGCTGGCAGTGGTCGCGCGCCGCCATCTACAGCATCTCGACGTTGGCGAGCGCCGGCGCTTGGCCGAGCTCGTGCGTCGCGGGCGCGGCTTGTCGGCTGCCGAGCGCGACGAGCTGCGCAGCCTGGTCGCCAAGCTGGATGCGCGCGCCTTCGCGGGATCGGCCGTCGACCGGCTGTCGCCGGTGCCGCTGCCCAGGCGCCTCACCGGCGCTCGCTACTAGACGGACAGCCTGCGAGGATCGGCCCGTGTGGGCGGGGTGCCCGGGCGAGGGTACGGCCGGTCGTTCTGAGTTCCCGCGGACCTTTGGCGGTCGGCTCGGCAAGAAGGGCCGCAGGCGGTGGTGCGTTTGACGACATCGCGCCCGCGAAAGCGGCACTTCAAACAACCGGAGGGATCGGGTCGTGCAGCAATCACGTTCACGCGCCCCACCCTTTTGACCGCGGCCCGCGCGGTCGCCCTGGCGCTGCTCGCGTTATCACCGCGATCGTCGACATCTTCACCATCAACGATCGCGTCGAGATCACCCGCCTCGCCGTCTCCGCCGCTGACGTCGCCTGCCCACCTGCTCCCTAAACCAGCGGTGCATCTGACGCGGCCCGCGCGTCCCGCTCGCCAATGGCGACAAGTATCAAGCACGAGGAATCGCGCGGATGATGACGCCACCCCTGTTGCGCAAGATCGCGTCGGCGGCTGACGCCCCTGCCCCGGCTGACGAGTACTAGCCCGGATCTTGCGGCAAGGTGAGCGCCCCGACCGAGGTCGGGGCGCGGGAACGTCCGGTGCAGCAGGGATTCTTGGGGTTGCGAAGTCCTGAAACCCTGGCTTGGGAGGATCACCTTGAAGGTGCAGCGCGATGGCCGCAGTGTCACGGTAGAAGTCACGTCGGACGGAGAAGGGCTCGTGTCGCACGCGGGCAGCGTGCTGCTCGCGCAGATCGCTGACAAGAGTGGGCTCACGCAGGCGCTGTCGGTGCGCTTGGCAGATCTCAAGGCGCGTCGGTCCGGGCATGACCCCGGCCGTGTCGTGCGCGATCTCGCGGTGATGCTCGCCGACGGCGGCGATTGCCTCGCCGATTTGGGCGCGGTCCGCGATCAGGACGCGTTGTTCGGGGCGGTCGCGTCGGACTCGACCGCGTTTCGCGTCGTCGACAAGATCGCGTCGACGCCTGGGCTGATTGACGTGCTCGCAGATGCGCAGGCCCGTGCGCGCGAGCATGTCTGGACGCAGATCGGGGCGCCCGACAGGGTCACGATCGATGTCGATGCGACCTTGGTGACGAGCCATTCAGAGAAGGAGAGCGCGGCCGGCACCTACAAGGGCGGCTACGGCTTTTACCCGCTGATGGCCTACTGTGACGAGACCGGCGAAGCACTGCTGCGATCCTGCGCCCCGGTAACGCGGGCTCCAACACCGCCGCCGACCACATCACCGTCATCGAGGACGCGCTCGCCCAGATCCCGGCCGCGCTGATCGAGACGATCGAGATCGTGGTGCGCACCGACTCGGCCGGGGCGACGCACGCGGTCATGGAGTTCTGTCGCGAGCATCGGCTGCGCTACTCGGCCGGCTATGAGTTGACCGACGAGGTTCGCGCTGCGATCCTGAAGATCCCTCAGGACGCGTGGATCGCTGCGATCGCGACGGACGGCAGCGAGCGTGAGAACGGACAGATCGCCGAGATCACCGACCTGATCGACCTGACCGGCTGGCCGACGGGCTCCAGGGTGATC
>DASVPU010000206.1:0-7019 GCA_036389475.1 Solirubrobacteraceae bacterium | reverse complement strand
CGGATGACAGGCCAGGATCGGCGCCGGATCGCCACCCGCACGCTCGCCGGTACTACCGGTACCTGCTTCGCATCCGTGCGGCGCCCGGCATCCGCCCTGACCTGCCCCCGCATGCACGCGAATTAGGAATCAACCATCTAGGCTTAGGCTAGGTTGCAATGACCACCGTCTTCGTCAGTCACGCATCGGATGACCGGGCTCTCGTAACTCCGTTCATCGATCACATCCTCGATCTCGGCTGCGGGCTGCAGGCGAGAGAGGTCTTCTACTCCTCGCGCCGCGGCAGTGGTGTGCCGATGGGCGAGGATCTACATACGTACGTTCGCAACGCGGCGTCCGGCGCCAAGCTGGTTATCGCCATCATCACGCCGACCTTCCAACAGCGGCCCTACTGCTGGACCGAGCTGGGAGTCGCTTGGGCGAGAGCCGGCAGTCTCTTACCTCTAGCGCTCCCCGGGATGAACCACAAGGAGCTTCAAGGCGTTCTTTCGGGCCTGATCGTAGGCTCGCTCGCCGACCCCGAGGTGTTGAATGAGCTTCATGCACGCATAGCTGACCTGCTGCCCTCGGCGGGGCGTAGCAGCAGCTGGGAGGAACACCGCGATCATTGGCTGTCTGAGCTTCCGGCGCTGGTCGACAAGGTGGCGCTCGCCGAACCAGAAGAACCGCGGGCAACAGCGGTCGCGGTCCAGCCCTCCTCCACCGCGCCGCTTCCACCTCCGGAACTTCAGTACGGGTGGGGTCACCTGTTCGACAGCTTGGTGGACGCAGCCCTGTTTACGCGCGACGATCAGATCGCGCGCGCACAGATCGAACAATGCATCAACCTAAGTGGGCTTATACCAAGCAGATATCTCTACTCGAGCGATCTCGGGGCCGCCAATTGGGTAACGCTGTGCAATCAACGCTCCTATACTCATCATCAGGAGACACAGCGGTTCTGGCTGAGTGATCGCGGGATGAAAGTAGCGGCCTTTATTCAGGACGCACTTCCGGGCGACTCTCTCGACTACGTGAGCCTTGGACCCGGAGACGGCAAGAAGGATGCGGCACTCGTTGATTACTGGCTGAGCGCAGGGTTAGACGTACTATATTACCCCTACGACATCAGCCTTCCGCTGGCCTCGCGTGCCGCTCGCGAGGTATACAACAAAGGAAAGGAAAGCGAGCGTGGGAAACTGCGCATCAAGGCCGTGCTTGCGGATTTCGAGCACCTGGCGCTCATGAAGCAGGTGTTCTCACACCGTCCCGCACCTAACGTCATCGGGCTTCTCGGCAACAGCCTCGGAAACTGGGAATCGGAGAGCGCGTTTCTGCGGAGGCTGCGCCAGGCGATGCACCTAGGCGATCTGCTCGTACTCGAGGTTCGCCTCAAGGCCGCTGGCGCCAAAGCGGCCGAGGTCGAATCGGTGGGTGCCAAGCGGTTCGACTTCGGTCCTCTGGAGTACTACCTCGGAGCAAGGTTCGAGGAAGCCGAGATTGACAGCGTGCTCGACGATGACCTCAGTGACGTCGACGGCACGGAGACGACCGTGATTCGGTGTACCAAGGGACATTACGATGGTAAGTCATTGGCGGGGGTCCAGCTGGTTTACATTCACCAGTATGCCGCGGATGCTTTCCTTCAGTTCATCGAAAAAGCAGGTTTCGACGTGCTTCTTCATGAGGTAAGCGCAGACAAGACGTTTCTGGAGTGCGTCGTTCGTCTACGCAGGGACCAGCCCTCCGGGAGCGCCACGATCAAATGAGGCAGCTTGCTTAGGGACGGCGGGTATGGACTGACCTGAGCGTCGGATTTGCGGCCGCCGGCTCTGAGCATTTGCTGGAGGCGCCGGCGGGCGGGCTGGGACAGGGATCCTGACTGTTGAGGCCCGCTGCCAAGTGTCGTCTGACCGTCGGCGGACCGCATTTTGGCGGTGCTGCCGGACCAGGTGGGACAGCTGCCGTCTTGATTGGGTATTGCTTCGCCGTCGCGGTCGCCCTTGGTGGGCTGGACATGCGCGCGCGCGGTGGCCGAGTCCTTCTCGCATTCTTCGTGAGTGGCAAAGCAGACCGGCGCGGATGCAAGATTGCGGCCGCATCCGCCGATCGCCGGCACCAGCGGCTACGGTGCCGCGTCCTTGGCTTTCTCGGTGAGGCAGGCGAAACGCTCGCGGGCGGTGAGCTGGAAGTGCGGCTGGCGCGCTGACGCCGCCCGGACAATGTTGGAAACCTGTGGCGCTTACGACCGCCACCCACTGGACCTCTGGCTACTGCGCGAGGGCGGTGTCGATGGTCTGCCGGAACCTCGGCTTGCCGTCCTTGATGTCGAAGCGGCCGTAGTCGGTCAGGGTCGTGTCGCCGTTGCGGTCGATCGAGTACGTGCCAAGCACGCTTTGATGGTTCTTCGTCGCGAACAGCGCCTTGATGATGTCCTCACGCTCGCCGCTGCCTGAGCGCTCGATCGCGTCGAGGGCGAGCTTCATCGACTCGTAAGCGTAGATCGCGTAAGGATCGGGATCGGGACGGTCGGGATACTCGTTCTCGTATCTCGCGAAGAACCGCTTGCCAGTCTCAGCCAGGCCCGCCGGCGCGATCGCCGGGGTCGTCAGCTGCATGTGCGACGCGATCTTTGCGGGCACGAGGTCCGTGAACTCCGTGTCTGAGACGCCGTCGCCGCCGTACAGGCGCGTACCCGCCGGTAGCGCTCGGTACATTGCGCCGTAGACCAACTCGGCGTTGCTCTTCGAGTCACCGCTGAAGAGGAAGCAGTCGACGTGCAAGCGCGCGGCACGATGTGCCTGCGGATCGAAATCGTCCGTGGTCTTCTCAAATGAGCCGTCGAGAACTATCGGCATGCTGCGCTGTCGGGCCGCCACCCGAACGTTGCGCGCAAGTCCGGCGCCGTAGGGCTCCTGGTCATTGAGCATCCCTATGCGCCGGCAGCCGTCTTCCTCCATGATCGCGGCCAGGGCCCTGCCCTGCACGGTGTCGTTCGGCACCACACGGACGAAGTTCCGATCGCCCTGGTAGTACCGATCGGGTTCGCCGCCGCCGGCACCGGGCCCCTTAGATGTGAGCCCGACCTTGGTGCTGCCGGGGGAGATCTGCGGCACGCGCTTGCCACTCAGGATCAGGATCGAGATCTCCGTGGCGCCCGAGTTGAACTCCCCGAGGTACGCAGCTGTGTGCTCGTCATCCGCAGCGCGGTTGGCGTTGCGGGCCACCCGCGCTTCCGTCCAGCCACGGTCCTTCGAGCTTGAGTCGTCCAGCAGTCGGTAGCGGATCTTGAAGTCACCGGCGCGGTTTCGGGCCTCCTTGAGCGCCAGCCGCATCCCGCGATCCATGTCAGCCGAGCGTTCGTGCAGCGTTCCCTGGAGCGGCAGGCTCGCGTAGATCGTCAGCTCATCCTCAGCCGGTGCCACCAGCGCCCAAGCTACGCCGCCAGCGACGATCAGCAGCCCTAACCCGGCACCGATCCAGTATTTGAGTTGTGCTGTACCCACGTCGATCCACCTTCCTGCAGAATTTTTTCGTCAGCTGATGCCGTCGTTCTTGCTCGATGCCAATGACCATTCAGGGGCCCCCGATTTCGATCCGCCTGAGGAACCACGGCCTCCCCGCCCGGATGGCGAAGCGGCCGTAGGTCGTCGACGTGGTATCGCCCGTGTTTTTGATCGAGTAGCGGCCCAGGACGCTGCGGCGGTCCTTCGTGGCGAACAGAGCCTTGACGACGTCCTGGCGCTTGCCGCTCTCCGAGCGCTCGATCGCGTCCAGCGCGAGCTTCATCGACTCGTACGCATACAGCGCGTACGGGTCGGGTTCGGCGCTGCGGGGGTACGCGATGGCGAAATCCTTGAGGAACCTTCGCCCGGCAACTCCGAGGCTTCGTGGGCCGAGCGCAGGGATCGTGAGCTGCAGGCGCGAGGCGACGTTCCTCGACACGCCGCCCTGATCGACGTCGGTCAAGCCGGAGTCCGAAACGCCGTCGGCGCCGTAGAGACGTGCCGCAGGAGAAAGTCGTGCAGCCATCGCCGCGTAGATCGCCGTCGCGCTGCTCCTCGTGTCGCCGCTGAACAGGAAGCAGTCGACGCTCCGCTGCGCCGCTCGTGCGGCCCGCATGCTGGAGGAGGTCACGGTGGGCGACCCGATCGATTCATCGAAGACGATCGGCAGACGGCGATCGCGAGCTGCGATTCGAACATTGCGTGCGAGGCCTGCGCCGTAGACGCCGCCGTCGTTGACGATGCCCACTCGCTGGCAGCCGTCGGCCAGCATGATCGCGGCCAGCGCCTTGCCCTGTACCGTGTCGTTCGGCACGATCCGGACGAAGTTCCGGTAGCCGTCCTGGTAATGCCGGTCCGGCTCGCCCGCAACCGCGCCCGGTCCGCGCGAGGTCAGTCCGACCGCCGTGCTGCTTGGCGAGATCTGACCGACACGCTTGCCGCTCAAGATCAGGATCGAGATCGCGGTCGCGCCGGAGTTGAACTCGCCGATGTACACCGCCGTGTGCTCGTCCTCGGCTGCCTTGGTGGCATTGCGCGCCACCGCCTCCGACGTCCAGCCACGATCCATCGGACTCGAGTCGTCCAGCAGCCGGTAGCGGACCTTGAAGCGTCCGGCGCGGCCTTCAGCCTGCTCGAGAGCAAGGCGCATCGCCCGGTCCATGTCCGAAGCACGCTCGCGCTGCGGACCCTGCATGGGCAGGCTTGCGTAGATCGTCAACTCGTCGGTGCTTTTGCGCAGCAGCATCCACGCCCCGAGCACGATCAGTAGCGCGCCGACACCGGCAGCGATCTTCGCCGGCGCGGGCACGTGTCGTCGCACGCCGCCGGCCGGGGGCGCGGGATCGGATGGAGCGGCGCCGGTCGCGGTTCGCTCGAGATCCAATCGGGCATCACGCGCATGGCCCGGTCCGGCGTCGTCCGCGCCGCCGGGCGAGAGCCGCGCGGGATACCGGCGCGGGCTGACCGCAGCGGGTGCGGTGTCGGTCCCGGCGGGATCGCTTGCAAGCCGCCGCGGCGTTGGCGGCGGGTCGACAGGCGTAGCCGGCCGCAGCAGAGATGCGTTCGCGCGTTCAACAGCGAACTCCTGTTCCGTATCGAGAAAGCGCCGGTAGGCGGCGAGCGCCTGGACGCGGGCCGCGAGCAGATCCTCCTCCGCGAGAGCGCCGTTCAGGGGCTCGCGCGTCAGGACCCCGTACAGGATCTCCAGCGGCCTGCCATGCTCGTCGGTCATCAACTCGTCGCCCTGGCCCGGACCGTCGATGTCCGCGTGGGTGACCCGGTTGACCGTGTAATGGGCGGTCGCCTGTCCGAAGCCGCCATCGGGCAGCGTGACCACGTGCAATCCGCCCGCGACCACGCCCGAGCCGCGCAGCGACTCCGCGAGCACCACATGCCTTCCGAGATCCACCAGGAAGTCGGGCGCGAGCACGGTCCTGTAGCTCGCGTGACGACCTCGCGCTACGAGAAACGCCCAGCCCTCGGTCATGCCGGTCCGACGCTCATGTCCGCCGGACGGACAGATTCGAACTCGGGAACTGGAGCTGGAAGCTCTCGAGTCGGCCGATGAAGTGGCGCATGATCTCCTCATGCGCCAGCTGCTCGGGCTCGACCTCGCTGCGCTCAGCGAGCCTCGTCCGCCGGTTGAGGTACGCCAGCAATGGTCCTGCGCTCGCCTTCACCGGCCAAGGCAGGTATTCGAGCAGCTTCTGGTTGACCGTCTCCTCCATGAGAACCTCGGTGATGCCGTGCAGCGTTCGCGCCGACAACAGGCGCCGCCGCTCTGGCTCGTCGAGTACTCGCTGGACTCGCTCGAAGAGATCGGGAAGCACGGCGCAGAGCGGGACATCGAGGTTCTCAGGGTCGACGACACCACCGACGCGCTTCTGCGAATTTCCAGCTGGATCCAGCTGCGCGAAGCGCGACCCCACAGCGCTGACCGGAATCAGGCGCACGGGAGGCCCCGTGCGGGCGTTGGGCAGCGCCGCGAAGTGCGGGTGACGCATCAGAGCATCGCCAACGTCACGCAGCCGCTCGTCGTCGCTCGCGCGAGGGTGCTCACCGTAATCGCGCACAACATCCCACTTCGTGATCAGCAGATGCACGGGGCAGGATGCCTCGTTCAGGACGCCGATCATCGAATCTAGTTCGGACTCGAAGTAGTTGTCCGCGCCCGGCCTGCGCATCAGCAGATCGCGCACGCGTGAGCCGTCGAGTATGCCCAAGAGGGCATGGGCGCGCTTGACCTTGACCTCGAGCTCGGGATGCTGCCGATACGCCCAGCCGCCGGGCGCGAGCAGATCACCGTCGTAGTCGAGGTACTCGATCCGCATCACGGTCTGCCGCCGACCGGCCGGGTGGCAATACACGCCGTCCATCGTGAACTCATCGACTTCGGCAACCCGCGTGCCCGGTGGCCAAGGCCTTGGTGGAGGAGCGACAACCTCGCCATAGAGCGATGACAGGATGTCGCGGCGCTTCATGTCCGTCGTCAAAAAATAGGGGCGCGTGGAAACCGGGTGGTGCAATTCATGAAACAGGCTCGACAGAAAGACCGTCTTGCCGGAGCCCGCCAATCCGAGCGCGACGATCCGGAACGTCGGCACGTCCTGCGCCGGCGGATCAAGAGGGAGATGGGGTTGCCACGGGATGGACTGCATCACCGGATGCTCGGCCGGATATGGGAACGGCACCGGCGCCGGGCCGGGGGCCGTTGGGGGTTCTGAGACCAGGGTCGCAACGGCCGGCCAGTCGCGTCGCTCGTCAGGTGCTGACTCTGGCACGGGTGGGCGCGAGGGATCCGGCTCGGGTATCCGGACGTTCGGTGGCTCCGACGTTGACTTTCGGATCAGCCAGACGCTCAAGCAGACGACGACGAGCCCGATGGTGACGACGGCTACCGGTGCGTATTCCATCGGAATTTGTCGCAACGTCGGGTTTCTGTGCCACCAGATTTACGCATGATCACGCGCCCGGGGCAGAGGAGGCGACAGCGAACCCCTTGCGGCGGCACGGCCTCTTCTCCACCGGCGCTCT
>DASVPU010000205.1:0-17942 GCA_036389475.1 Solirubrobacteraceae bacterium | reverse complement strand
GCGGCGGCGCCGGCGGCGTTCGGTCCGCTGACCCCGGCGGCGGCAGCGGCCAGCGCGGCGGCGTTCTTGGCCGTGCCCGCGAGCTCGACTCCGGCCACGTCGCCCGTCTTCGTCGCGTCGAATCCCGCCGCCTGAAGCACGCGAACGATCTGCATCCCAAAGACCTCGTCGGCCGAGCCGACGACGAGCGCTGCCCCGCAGTCGAGTGCCTCGGCGGAGTGGCCGGGTCCGCCGATGCAGCCGACGGCCCGCGCGGCGACGCGCTCGGAGACGTACGCGCTGGGCAGCATCCCGTGCGGCGCGACGAGTCCCTTGGACAGGACGAGGACGCCGCTGGCCGGGCAGATCTGCTCGGCATGCGCGGCGACGGCGGCCGGCAATGCGGCCGCAGCGACGGCGAAGCAGACGAGGTCGGCGCGATCGAGCGCGAGCTTTCCGGCGCGCACGACGCTGACGCCGCCGGGCAACTCCACGCCCGGCAGGTAATGGTCGTTCACCCGCGTGCGCGCGAGGGCAACCGCCTGCTCCTCGGTGCGGCAGCCCAGCTCGACTTCGAGTCCGGCGCGGGCCAGAGCGACGGCCAGGCCGGTGCCCCACGAGCCGGCGCCGACGATCGCCGCACGGCGCAGCGGCGGGATCCCGCCGAGCCATTCCCATTGCAGCTCCACGCACGGCCACACGCGACTGGTCACCGTGCGCGCCAGCGCCGGCGAGGGATCCTCAACGCGCGGGAAGCGCAGCGGACGTCCCGCGCGGACCTGGATCTTGTGCGGGCGGATGCGCCAGCCCCGGCGCACGGCCTCGGTGCCGAGCAGCGCGATCGGGACGACCGGCGCTCCGGTCTGGAGCGCCAGGCGGCCGACGCCGCGCTTGGGCGCGCCGAGGGGGCCGGGACGGGTGCGGGTCCCTTCGGGGAAGATCACGACGCAGTCCCCGCGCTCGAGGATGCGCCGCGCGGTATCCATCGCATCCCTGTCGCCGTGTCCGCGGTCAACGGGGAAGGCGCCGAGCGAGCTCAGCCACCAGGCGACGATCCGGTTTGAGAACAGCTCGCTCTTCGCGACGAAGTACAGCGGCCGGCGCAGCATCATGCCGATCACGAACGGGTCGAGGAACGACCGGTGGTTGGCGGCGATGATGACCGGCCCCTGCTTGGGGATGTGCCCGCGGCCGATGCGCTGCATCCGGAAGTACACCTGGAAGAACGGCTGCAGCATCGCGCGCGAGACGATGTAGACGAGCGGGTTGACGCCGCGGCCGAGGGCGCGCGCGAGCAGGCGGCTGCGATCCATGCCTCCGATACCCGCCGTTGTTGCGGGCGTTACAGTGCGTGAGGTTCCATGGTCATCGATCGCGCCAAGACCTTCCGCGGAGCCGTCGCCGGCGCAGTCGCCGCAGGGGTTTGGGCGGCGCAGCAGCCGCTCGACAAGCCGGTCTTCGGATTCGACTACGACGATACGGAGCTCTTGGGCAAAGCGATCACGCGCGGAGCGGCGTGGCCGGTCGTCGGCATCCTCATGCACCTCGGCAACGGCGCGCTGATCGGCGCCGTATACTCCGCCGTCGCGCCGCGACTGCCGCTGCCCTCGTGGAGCCGCGGGCCGATCGTGGCGCTGGCCGAGCACCTCGCGAGCTGGCCGCTGGCGCTGGCCGTGGATCGGGTGCATCCCGCTCGCGACGAGCTGCCCAAGCTCACCGGCAGCTGGCGCGCGTTCGCCCAGGCGACGTGGCGCCATCTGCTGTTCGGGGTCGTCATGGGCGAGCTCGAGCGGCGCTTGAACGCGCCGCCCGACGACGAGATCCCGAGCTACGAGCACATCGTCTCCAGCAACGGGCACGGCAAGCTCGAGCACGTCGGCACCCCCGGCTGAGCGGCCGCGGCGCGGCGATCGGCGCCGCCGGGATTTGACAGCCGGGTACGGTAGGGGGCTCGTGGGAGGGCGGGCCGCAATCGCGTCGGGGGCGTTCGCATGTGCGCTGGCGCTGCTGTGCTCATCGCCGTCGGCGGCGATCGCGCGCGACGTGGTCGTGACGTCGTTTGACGGCACGCCGATCGTGGCTCACTACTACTCCGCGGAGGGGCTGTCCGCCGGTGACCGGGCCCCGACGGTGCTTGCCGGACCGGGCTACGGCAGTGCGGGCAACACCAGCCCGTCGGCGGATTCCAGCGATGCCGTCGGCACTGCGACGTGGCGCCGCGAGGGCTACAACGTCCTGACCTGGGATCCGCGCGGCCTTGGCCGCTCGGGCGGGATCGTCATGTTCGACTCGCCGGCATTCGAGGGTCGCGACGTGCAGGCGCTGATCGACTTCGTCGCCGTCCAGCCCGAGGCGCTGCTCGACGCGAGCGGTGATCCGCGCGTCGGCATGTCCGGCTTCAGCTATGGCGCCGGCATCCAGTTCGTCAGCGCGGCGATCGACTCGCGGATCGACGCGATCGCTCCGCAGGCCGGCTGGCACTCGCTGCTGACGAGCTTCGTCAAGGACGGCGCGCTGAAGGGCGGATGGCTGACCGAGCTGTGCGCAGGGGGCGAGCTGGCGTCGCTCACCGGCGGCCTGCTCTTCGGTCCTGCCGGCCTGCAGATCGGCGGCACCGCCGCCGAGCTCAAGCGCTTGTGCTTGGAGAGCATCGTCGGCGGCTCCGTCTCCGCCGCAAGCCGGCAATGGCTCGCCGACCGCGGCCCGAACGGGTTGCTCCAGCGCATCAAGGCCCCGACGCTGATCGTCCAGGGCACTGCTGACGCGCTGTTTCCGCCCAGCGAGGCGATCGAGAACTACGCGGCGCTGCGCGACAGCGGGGTGCCCGTGAAGATGATCTGGTACTGCGGCGGCCACGGTGGCTGCCCGACGCCCGTGCACGATTGGCGCCGCGTCCCCAACGCCACGCTGGCCTGGTTCGATCGCTGGCTCAAGCGCGACGTGACGCTGGACACCGGGGCCCCATTCGAATGGGTCGCCGACGACGGGGTCTGGCGCTCGGGGCCCGATTACCCGCTGGCGTCCGCGGGAGCGCTGCAGACGTCGGGCGCGGGACTGCTGGTCGTCTCGCCGGTGGACAGCGTCAACTCCGGCCTGCTCCGATTCGCTACGCCCGCGATCAACGCCGTCAACATCCGCTTTGCGTCACCGCCCGAAGGCAGCGACATCGTCGGTGAGCCGCAGGTCAGGCTGGCATATCGCGGCGTGGCGGTGCCCGCGCGCACGTTCCTGTACGCGCAGGTGCTCAGCGCCGCCAATCAGCGCGTGATCGGTCCCCAGGTCACGCCGATCCCCGTCGTGCTCGACGGCCGCCCGCACACGATCGAGCGGCCGCTTGAGCCGATCGCCGTCCGCGGCGCAACGGGCTCGGATTACCGCCTGCAGCTGACCCCGGGCACGACCGTGTACGCGCCCCAGCGCTCGATCGGCAGCGTGCGCCTGGATCGCGTCGAGGCGTCGCTGCCACTCGTCGACGCCGGCCGCGCGGCGCGGGCCACCGGCTCATCGAGTGCGCTCGTGACGCGTCAGCGCCTGCACATCTCGGTCTCCTCGAGCCGCAGCGGCCGCTTCGCACGGGTCGCGGTCCGCGGCCGCCTGAGCTCACCGCCGTGCAGCGGCGCGCTGAGCTTCACCATCCGCGCGCGCAGCCGCGTGTATACGCGACGAACGGGAGTCGCATCGACCTGCGTGGCTCGCGCGGTCATCCGGCTGCGAGTGCCACGGCGGACCCGCGTCCACGTCTCCGCTCGCGTCCAGGGCAACAGCGCCGTGACGGCGCGGCGCGTGACGGTCCGCGTGCGCTGAGCCCGGATCCAGCGTCTGGTCACAAACGACAGCAGGGCGGAGGCAATGCCTCCGCCCTGCGTTCTTCGGTCCTACGTGCTTCTTGGATCGAGCGAACGCTAGAGGATGCCCTCCAGCAGGTTCTCGACCAGCTCTGTGACGGACTCGATGATGCCGTCGTCGCCGCCCAGGACGCCGCCGAGCAGGCCGCCCTCGCCATGACCGTCGCCGCCGAGCACGCCGCCGAGCAGGCCGCCGTCACCATGACCGTCGCCGCCGAGCAGGCCGCCGAGCAGGCCGTCGCCGTGACCGTGACCGTGACCGTGACCGCCCAGCAGCTCGTCGATCAGCTCGTTGATGCCGAGCAGGCCACCGTCGCCGTTGTCGTCGCCGAGGATGCCCTCGAGCAGGTCGCCGCCCAGGAGCTCACCCAGCAGGTCGTCGCCGAGCAGGTGGTCGAGGCCGATCGACTCGTCGCCGAGGAGCGGCACCGTGTCGAGGATCGAGTCGATCAGCTCGGTCACCGTCTCGAGCACTTCCGGCGTGAGCTGCTCCGTCGTGTCGTCGACGCAGTCGAGGATCTTCGCGATCGGCTTCCGGATCGGCTTCGGCAGGAGCTCGACGATCTCTTCCACCGTGTCGAAGAGGCCGTCCAGGCTGTCCGTCGCGCTCTCGAGGCCATCCGTGACCAGCGACAGGACGTTGTCCGGCAGGTCGCCGCCCTTCATTGCGTCCCGGAGGTTGAGCAGCTCGGTCGCGTCGTCGAGCGACAGCGCGGTGAAGACCGTCGCAAGCGTCTCCTCGATGGCCTCGGGCACCTCGTCGAGGATGTCCGCGAGCGAGTCGAGGACGCCGTCGCGCCCCTCGATGGTGGGCAGGATCGCCTCGGCGAGGAGCTCCTGCGCCGGGCCGGTGATCTCGTCGACGAGATCGGTGATCGTCTCGAGGAGATCCTCGTACTCGGTCGCGACCTCGACCAGCGCCGCGGCAGCGATGGCGCTGTCGTGCTTGCTGGTGGACCGGTGGTTCATCCGCCGCGCGTTCACCGAAGCGGCGGCGCTCAGCTCGCGGGCGATCTTCAGCTGGGCGGCGGCAGCGACGCCATCGCGGCGCCAGACCGCGACCTTGAGCCTGGCGACGGCCTTGTGAGCCTTCGCGACCTGGATCTTGACCTTGGCGTTCGCAGATACGAACGAAGAGTCGGACGCCTGCGCGGCGCCCGCGGGTACCACCAGTGCGGCGGCAGTCGCCACAATGACGAGAAGACGACGGTGTTCCATGTTGTTCCCTTCCTTGGGAAGATGCGCGGCCCCGATGAGGCCCCCTGTTTGCGCGCCCCCTACATCTCGTAGGGTTTGCTTTCAGTAATCTTCGGCTCGCCAGCTGGCAAGCCTACGGCGTGCCTGCCGCACGACTAATCCCCACGTAGTCATGTCGTCCGCATTCCCCGCCGCCTCATGGCTCGCCACGAGAGCAGCGGGTGCAAGACCCGGCAGCGCTGGCCGAGTGTATGCGCGCCACCGACCTCTGTCGCTAGACCTTCGTCAAGAGATGAACGGCAATGCTTCGATCGATTCGCCCGTGTCACGCACGACCGATGTGGCGCAACGCCAGCTGCTTGGTAGAGCCCGCCCCCGGAATCGAACCGAGAACCTCTTGATTACAAATCAAGTGCTCTGCCAATTGAGCTAGGCGGGCGCGTGACCGACGGCGTCAGGCTAGCGCGCTCCCGAGCCCGAGCGCGGACCCGGGCCTGGCGCTTGTGGCAGGCTTCTCGCGCAGATGAGCGACGCGATGACGGTCACGGCCGACGAGCCGCAGGAACACCAGCTCGGCGACGGACTGATCGGCACCCTGCTGGGTGGGGACGGCATCCGCGGCATCGCGATGACGATGGTCTTCCTGGCTCATGTCGCCGTCAACTCAGACCCCGGCTCCGGCTTGGAGAACTACGGCTGGTCTAAGCAGATCATCGGGCGCTTCGATCTGGCGCTGGCGACGTTCTTCGTGCTTTCGGGCTACCTCATCGCGAGGCCGTTCCTGCGCTCATACGTCCTGAACAGCACGCTGCCCTCTGTGCGGCGCTTCACCCGCAACCGCGTCCTGCGGATCGTCCCGGCCTTCTATCTCATCGCCGCGCTCGTCCTGCTGCGCCTCGGCCTCGACGGCGCGATCAGCCCGACGCCTGACAACCCGTCCGGCACCGCGCCGCATTCGACGTGGTGGCAGGTGCTCTCGATCTTCACGTTCACGCAGAGCTATACCGGGGGGTCTGCGACACTCCCGATCGGGCAGGCATGGTCGCTCGACGTCGAGGTCGCGTTCTACGCGCTGATCCCGATCGCGGCGGCGATCGCCTACCGGCTCGGCTCGCCGCTGAAGACGCCGCGCGCGCGCGCCGTGTCCGTCCTGATCTTCATCGGCGCGCTGTTCCTCGCCAGCGTCTATCTGCGCCAGCACAACGACAACACGCTTGCGACCCTCGCCAGTCCACCGCTGATCATCTACGCGTTTTTGCCCGGCATCGCGCTTGCGGTCCTCGAGCCCTTCGCGGTGCCCTGGTTTCGCGGCCGGCGCAGGCGCGCGCGGCACGTCGCGTGGGCGCTGGCCGGTGTCGCGCTGTGCGCATGGGTGCTCTACGCCCACTGGGACTTCAACGTCCAGACGACGGCGATCCACCACGCGCTCGGACGGCGCTCGACGATGTCGGCGCTGTTCGGCGCTGCCCTCGTCGCGGCGCTGATCGCCCTGCAGCTCGGCGGCGACCGCGCCCCCCGCTGGCTCGACAACCGCTGGTGCAACTGGCTCGGCGAGCGATCCTATGCCTTCTATCTGCTGCACATCTGGGTCCTCTTCGAGGTCATCAACCTCTTCGGCAGCGACATCGGGACCGCGCCGCTGTTCGCGCTCATGGTCGTCGTCGGCTTCCCGCTGACGGTCGTGCTCGCGGCGCTGTCGTGGAAGTTCGTCGAGCGGCCGTTCCTCGAGCGCCGGCTGCCGTGGGCGCCGGGTCTGCGACCGGCGTCCGATTCGGCGAAGGAAGAAGCGGCGCCCGCGCCGGATCGCGAACCTGCCCCGTCTGCGGCGGAGTCCAGGTGAGCCGGATCCGAGCGAACGCTCGCACGCTGCGGCTCGGTGCCGAGCGGGCGCGCTTCGATCTCTGGGCGAGGCGCCTCGATGCGCGGTTGCGCCGCGCCGGCGGCCGGCTCGTCGTCGAGGCCCCCTTCGGCGCGCACTTCTACGAGCTTCCGCTCGTCGAGGTCCATCCCTACGGCGGGCAGGCCGGAACGCTGACGATCCGCCTCGGCCGCCACGCGCACCTCGGCCGGGGCCTCATTCTCGAGATCTGGGCGCAGAGCGAGAACGTCCTCGAGCTCGGCGACCAGGCGGCGTTCCGCGCCGGCGAGCGCTTGCAGCTGCGCGGCGGCGCGATCCGCCTCGGCCGCGACGCGACGATTCGCGACTACGGGCTACTGGACGTCATGCGCGGGGGCGAGATCGTCCTGGGCGAGCATGTGCAGTTCGGCAGCCAGGTCGCGCTGCATGCGGTGGCGCGAGTGCAGTGCGGCGACCACGTCACGGTCGGCGAGCGCACGAGCATGTTCGACTCCGACCACCGCCACGACGGCAGCGCGGTGCCGGTCGTCGATCAGCCGGTGGCGGTGAGCCCGGTCACGATCGGCGCGAACACGTTCATCGGGACGAACTCGCTCGTCCTACGCGGCGCCTCAATCGGTCCGAACTGCATCGTCGCCGGGGCGAGCGTCGTGCGCGCGGGGGAGTATCCGGCCGGCTTTCTCTACGCCGGAGCGCCGCTGCGCGCGATCCGCCCGCTCGGCGACGCAGACGCCCAATCCGACGGCAATACATAGGCTGTAGGACATGACTATGTCCCCAGAGTTTCCTCCTGGCTCATGAGCGACACACACGAGCCACTGCAGATCTCCGATGACCTCACCTCCAAGCCGGAGGTTCCGGCCCCGGCCGGCGACCCGCCGGCCGAACTCGTCACGAGCGACGTCGTCGTCGGCGAGGGCACAGCCGCCAAGAGCGGCGACCACGTCACGGTCCACTACGTCGGCGTGTCGTTCTCGTCTGGCAAGCAGTTCGACTCGTCCTGGGATCGCGGTCAGCCGTTCGACTTCCCGCTCGGTGCCGGGCGTGTGATCCAAGGCTGGGACTTCGGCGTCGCGGGCATGCGCGAGGGCGGCCGCCGCACGCTCACGATCCCGCCGTCGCTTGGCTACGGCTCGCGTGGTACGGGTCCGATCAAGCCCAACGAGACGCTGATCTTCGTCGTCGATCTCGTCAAGGTGGGTTAGGGCGTTGTTCGCACGCAAGAGCACGGTCGCGCTGCTCGTCGTCGCCGTACTGGGCATCGGCGCCTGCGGCGGGGACAACAAGAGCGGCTCGGCGTCCACGACTGCGCCTCCGGCGGCGACAGGCACGACGACAACGACAGCGACGACAGCGACGACGGACACGACAGCCGCCGCGCCGGCGACGACAGACCGCCCGACGCAAGCGGCGTACGACATCTCCAAGGACCGCAGCATCAAGCCGGCGATCCCCAAGCCGAACGGCGACCCGCCGATCGAGCTCGTCGTCCAGGACGTCGTCAAGGGCAAGGGCACGGCCGCGAAGGCCGGCGACAACGTGACCGTCGACTATGTCGGCGTCTCCTACTCGACCGGCAAGCAGTTCGACGCCTCCTGGGACAGCGGCAAGCCGTTCTCCTTCGCGCTCGGCACCGGTCAGGTGATCGGCGGCTGGGACAAGGGCGTCGTCGGGATGAAGAAGGGTGGCCGGCGCCTGCTCGTCATCCCGCCCGACCTCGCCTACGGAGTCGACGGGCGCCCAGGCATCGCGCCGAACGAGACGCTCGTCTTCGTCATCGACCTGAGGAAGATCGGCTGAGCCTGCGCGGGCAGCGGCCTACGCGGGCCACCAGACGTCGCCGCTGCGCCCGAGAGTGATGCGATGCTCCTCGCCGTCGGCGGTCTCGACGCGGTAGACGGCTTGGTCCTCGTCCTTGCCCGGCTTGTCGATGACCTGCACGAGCTGGAGCTGCGAGAACGCACCGTCGCCCAAGCGCTGGGCGGCGGCTTGGCGGGCTGCGGCATCCATGACCGTACGGTCCCAGCCGCGATCGAGCGCCTGGGCTTGGGAGAGCGCGCGTTGCGCCGTTTCGAGCTCGCGGCGCAGTGCCACCTCGCGCCCACGCATGCGGCGGGTCGCTGCAGCCCAGCCGCCGGCGGTCATCAGCACGATGACAGCACCGATCGCGATCAGGACGATGCCGAGCGTGGTCATTGCACGATGCTATAGGCCAGCCGAGCCCTGGCTCTCGCCTGAGCCAACGCCTCGCGTCAGCTCAACACGGCGCGCCCGTTGAGATGCGTCCCGACCTTGCGCTTGACGCGCTGCAGCGCGTTGTCGACCGTCTTCGCGTCGCAGCCCAGGCGCATCGCGACCTCCTCGTAGGGCCGGCCGTCGAGGTAGAGCGCCAGCACGCGCGACTCGAGCTCCGACAGGGCGGTCGACAGACAGCAGACGAGCGAATGCAGTTCCTCGCTGGAGATGACCTGGTTGACCGGGTCATGGACGGTCGAGCCGGGGATGACGTCCTCCAGCGTCGGCTCTCCGTCGCTGGCGGCGCCGGCGGGCGTGGCCGAGAAGGAGACGTACTGGTTCAGCGGAGCGTGCTTGTTGCGGGTGGCCGTCTTGACCGCGGTGATGATCTGGCGCGTGATGCAGAGCTCGGCGAAGTTGCGAAACGACGACTCGCGGTCCGTGCGGTAATCGCGAACCGCCTTGTAGAGCCCGACGAGACCCTCCTGCACGAGATCGTCGGCGTCTCCGCCGGCCAGAAAGTACGACGAGGCCTTCAGCCGCACGAACCCGTAGTAGCGCCGGACGATTCGATCGTAGGCCGTGCGGTCGCCGCTCTTGGCCAGCGCGATGAGGAAGTAATCATCGATCTGAACCTGAGACTGAGCCTTCTGGGAGATTCTGGCCACGAGCAGTCCTTTCCCGGCCTGACGACGGTCGGATGTGCTCAGCGGCGTTCCCCTCCCAGGGCGCCAACTGCGATGAAGAAGTTCGATGCTGTACCTCAGGTGCACCCTGACGTGTTGGCAAGCTAACCGGCGTTATGAAGCGCTGTCAAGCTGCGCGCCGGCGCTGCAAGATTCCGTACATGAGCACGGCTGCCGCAGCACTGGCGTTCAGCGACTCGATGCGGCCCCGCAGTGGGAGCGCTACGAGCGCGTCACATGATTTCGCGACCCTCGGACGGATCCCTGTCGCCTCGCCCCCGAGAACGAGTACGACGCTGCCGCTGTAGTCGGGCTCGTCGTAGGCCGTCGGCGCGCCGGCGGCGGCGCCATAGCACCACGCGCCCGCCTGCTTGGCGGCGCCGAGGAAGTCCGCCATGTTGCGCACGCGCGCGATCCGTAGGTGCTCTACGGCTCCCGCCGACGCCTTGGCGACGGCCGGCGTGACGGCCGCCGACCGGCGCTCGCAGATGACGAGGCCGGTCGCGCCCGCGCACTCGGCGCTGCGCGCGATCGCGCCGAGGTTCTGAGGGTCTTGCAGCTCGTCGAGTGCGACGACGAAGTGATCGGGGACCGCCAGCAGCTCGGCCGCGCTGACATACGGGTAGCCACCGGCCTCGGCGGCCACGCCCTGGTGGTGCAACGAGCCGGCCCGGCGTTCGACCTCCTCGGCGCCGACGATCCGCGGTTGCGCGTCCGCAAGCCACGGCTCGCGCGCCGCGCGCTCGGTCGCCCAAACGGTGTCGATCCTCCGGCGCCCAGCCCGCAGCGCCTCGCGCACCGGGTTGCGTCCGTAGAGAATCACTCCTCGAGCCTGATGAGCTCCGGCCCGTCGGGCCCGTCGCGGACCTCCCACCCGCGGTGGCGCAGCTCGTCGCGCAGCCGGTCGGCTTCGGCATAGTTGCCTGCGGCGCGCGCGGTCTGGCGCTCCTCGAGCAGCTCCTGCTCCTCGGCGCCGGCCTCGCTGCCGTGCGCGGCGAGGTTCTCCAGGCCAAGCACCGAGAGCATCTCGACGAGATCGGCTCGTCCTAGCGGCTCGTCGCGGCGGTTCGCCTCGCGAATCCACTCAAACAGCGCGCCCAGCGCCTGAGCGGTGTTGAAGTCCTCGGCCAGCGCGTCGAAGAACGCGTCGCGCAGCTGGCGCATGTCCGCCGGCGAGTCGCCGTCGACGAGCCCACGGGCGGCGTCGCGCACGCGCGCCACGCGGGCGAGCGCCTCCATCAGGCGCATGTCGTCGAAGGCCATCGGCTGGCGGTAGTGCGCGCCGGCGAAGAGCATGATCAGAGCGTTGCGACCGGCGTCCTCGAGCACGTCGTGCAGCAGCGCGACGTTGCCGACGCTCTTGGCCATCTTCTCGTCGCCGAACTGGAGCATCCCGTTGTGCATCCAGATCTGGGCCAGCTCCGTCCCGCGAGCCGAGCGCGTCTGCGCCGCCTCGTTCTCGTGGTGGGGAAAGACGAGGTCGTTGCCTCCGCCGTGGATCTGAAAGCCGACGCCGAGCAACTCCTCGGCCATCGCCGAGCACTCGATGTGCCAGCCAGGCCGGCCGCGGCCCCAGGGCGCGAACCAGACGCTGTCCTCACCCTCCTTGTGGGCCTTCCACAACGCGAAGTCGAGCGGGTCCTCCTTGAGGTCGGCGCCCTCGACCCCCTCGCCCTGGTTCATGTCGTCGATCGCCCGGCGGCTGAGCGACCCATATCCGGCGTCGGATCGCACGCGGAAGTACACGTCGCCGTCGACCGCATAGGCGTGCCCGCGCTCGATGAGCACGCCGATGAGCGCCACGATCGCCTCGATCGTCTCCGACGCCAGCGGCTCGGCATCGGGCCGACCGAGGCCGAGCCCGTCCGTATCGGCCTTGTAGTGCGCCGTCATCTCGTCGGCGAGGTCGACGCTCGGCTTGCTCAGCGGCCGCGCCGCGTCGTAGATCTTGTCGTTGACATCGGTGATGTTGCTGACGAACGTGACCTTGTGTCCCTCATGCTCGAGGTAGCGCTTGAGCAACGAGAAGACGACGAACGGGCGTGCGTTCCCCACGTGCACCCGCCCATAGACCGTCGGGCCGCAGACGTAGATGCCGACATGACCGTCAGGACCGGGCTCAAGCTCGCGCAGGGTCCCCGAGCGGGTGTCGTGCAGGCGAATCGTGGCCATTGCGCTGACCCTATCGAGGCCCGCTTGGATCGGCTTGGTTGGCACCTGTCGTGTATCTCAGACGTATCTTCAAGCGCTCCCACGAGTAGGTTCATCAAGCGCATGAACAGCTCCAGAGCAGACCGCCTGTCCGCGGTCGAGGCAGGCTTTCGCTCCCTTCCGCAGCGCTATCTCGGCGCGGAGCCGGGCTTCGACGCGACATGGCGGATCGTGCTCGGCGACATCGGTCATAGCTGGGAGGTGCGCTGCACGACCCACGTTGCTCGCGTCCGCAAGGGGGCGACGAACCGCGAACCGGACGTCATCATCGGGAGCGACGCCTCGACGTGGATCGCGCTGCGCCGTGGCGAGCTGTCGGGCATCGAGGCCTTCGGCCGGCGGCTGCTCTACGCGCGCGGCAACCTCGACCTGGCTGTCGCCTTCGAGGGGATGTTTCGCCTCGAGAACGGACGAGAGCCGCTGCTGCGCGTCCACGAGATACGGCTCCCTGGCCGGCGCGTCTCGACGTTGACGATGGGCTCTGGCCCTGACGTGCTGCTCATCCACGGCCTCGGCGGCGCGAAGAGCTCGTTCTTCGACACAGCGGCGGCGCTGTCGCCCCGCTACCGGGTCCACGCACTGGACCTGCCGGGCTTTGGCTGCTCCTCAAAGCCCGCCACCGCACCGTACAACGCGCGCTACTTCGCGCGGACCGTGCTCGAGGTCATGGACGCCCTTGGCGTCGGACGAGCCCACATCGCCGGCAACTCGATGGGCGGGCGCGTCGCGATCGAGGTGGGTTTGCGCCATCCGGAGCGGGTAGCGGGCCTGGGGCTGCTCTGTCCCGCGGTCGCGTTCGTCAAGCGCACCTACCACCCGCTCGTGCGGTTGTTGCGCCCGGAGCTCGGCCTGCTGCCTCACCGCTTCACCCGCAAGCAGGTTGAGGAGACGTTCTGGTCGCTGTTCGCCGATGGCGATGCGATCGATCCGAGCGTGGCGGATGTCGTCGTGGACGAGTTCCAGCGCATCTACGCGAGCAGCGGCGGCCGCATCGCCTTCCTCACCTCCGCTCGCAACATGTATCTCGACCCGCCGTACGGACGCAACGGCTTCTACGCGCGCCTGTCGACGCTCCAGGCGCCGGCGCTGTTCGTCTGGGGCTCGCACGACAAGATCATCCCGCCGGCGTTCGGGCGCCACATCGCGCGCTGGCTGCCGTCGGCCGAGCAGATGGTGCTGGACGGCTGCGGCCACGTCCCCCAGGTTGAGCGGGCCGCTGAGACGAGCGCCTTGCTCGAGCGCTTCTTCGCCCGCGTCGATGCGCTCGGGCCGCTGCCCGACCACCGCGAGCGCAGCGACGAGGCTGCGTAGGGTCGGGGTCCTAGTAGTTCGTACTTGCAGGACCGACCACTAGACTCGACTGGCGATGAGCACGCGGACCGCGAGCGTGGGATCGCGCAACGGCCACCATTCCGACGGCTTCGAGGGCGCACCGCGCGGCGCAGCGAAGTCTGGCGGATCGAGGCGGCGGCGACCGAGCAACCTGGCGCAGCGCCTCGTGCGAGCGACAGCCGGACAGATCCGCGGCCGCGTCGGCGTGGTCGACCTCGACGAGCGCGACCCGGATTACATCCGCGAGAGCCTGCCCAAGCTGTGGCTGCTGGCGAGCCTGTGGTTTCGCGGCGAGGTCCGCGGCCTGGGCAACATTCCGGATGAAGGCCCGGTGCTGCTGGTGGGCAACCATTCGGGCGGCAACATGACGCCTGACACGGCCGTCTTCGCGCTGGCGTTCAGCACGTACTTCGGCGTCGAACGGCGCTTCTACCAGCTCGCCCACAACCTCGTGCTGTCGATGCCCGGCCTGGGCTTCCTGCGCAAGTACGGGACGGTCGCGGCGTCGCCGGAGAACGCCGCCCGCGCTCTGTCCTCGGGCGCGGCGCTGCTCGTCTACCCGGGAGGCGAGTTCGAGGTGCACCGGCCGTCGTGGGAGCGCCACCGGGTCGATTTCGCGGGGCGCCGAGGCTTCGTGCAGCTCGCTCTGGAACACGACGTCCCGATCGTCGGCGTCGTCGCCGTCGGCGGGCAGGAGACGGCGTTGTTTCTCAGCCGCGGCGAGAGCCTGTCGCGTCGGTTGATGCTCGACCGGCTCTTCAGGCTGAAGGCGCTGCCGATCTCCCTGGCCGCTCCCTGGGGCCTGAACGTCGGCGACATGCTGGGCCACGTCCCGCTGCCGGCGAAGATCACGATCGAGGTGCTGCCCGCGATCCATCTGCGCGAGCAGTTCGGCTCGGAGCCCGACGTCGACGAGGTCTACGACCACGTGACGCGGACGATGCAGGAAACGCTCGACGCCCTGGCGGCCGAGCGGCGCCTGCCGATCATCGGCTGACATGCGGGTCGCGGCCCAGATCGACATCGCGGTCCCGCCCGAGCTCGTCTGGTCGCTGATCGCCGATCCCGGTCGCTATCTGCATTTCATGAGCGGCGTCACGCGCTGGGAGGTCGTCTCCGAGCAGGACCGCGGCATCGGCGCGCGCTACCGAGCGCTGATGCGGGTGGGCTCCGCGGAGGTCGGCGGCGTCGTCGAGACGGTCGAATACGAAGAGCCCCGCGACATCGCATGGACCTCGGTGACGGGCATCGACCAGCGCGGGCGCTGGCGGTTACGAGCGGGCGAGGGCGGACGAACGCGCGTGGAGCTGCGGCTGTCCTACGGGGTGGCGGGCTCAGGCGCGGTCGGTTGGATCGCCGAGCATCTCGCCGCGCCGATGGTGCGCGAGAACCTGCGCCGTTCGCTGGCGGAGCTCAAACGCCAGGCCGAGCACGAGCAGGCGCGCGCGAAGGCGGCCGCGCGAAGGGCGGCGGCTCGGAGCTGACCGTCCGGTGCGCGGCCCGCGCCACGGTCCGCGTCGCAGCGTGTGCCCGACGGGCAGGCACGAATCCGGACCAGGGCATCGCGGCGTCGTGGGCTACTTCACGCTGATGCGCCGGGTGCGGCCGATCAGCGCGGATGCCTCGCACGCGGGTACGGGCCTTGACCAGAGGTAGCCCTGACCGGTGCGACATCCCATCTCGTGGAGGATCGCCGCCTGGCTGGTCGTCTCGATGCCCTCGGCGACGACCTCCATGCGCAATCCCGCGGCCATGCGCAGGATCGCCTCGACGATCGTCGTATCCTCGGGGTTGCGGCCCAGGCCGGCGATGAAGCGGCGATCGATCTTGATCGCGGCGATCGGGAAGCGGCGCAGGTAGGCGAGCGACGAGTAGCCGGTGCCGAAGTCGTCGAGCACCAACTGGACACCGATCGCCGTGAGGTCGAGCAGGTTGCGGATCGTGAGCTCGGACTCCTCCAAGAGCGCGCTCTCGGTGATCTCCAGATGCAACCGAGCCGGGTCCAAGCCGGTCTCCGCGAGGATCGCGACGACGCGATCGCCGAGGCCGGGAAGCGCCACCTGCCGGGGCGCGAGGTTGACCGACACCCAGAACGGGCCGCCCTCGAGCCCCTCGATCCACTCCGCCGCCTGACGACAGGCGAGGCGCAGCACGTGATCGCCGAGCGCGACGATCGCGCCGCTGTCCTCGGCAACGGAGATGAACTCCCCCGGCGCCAGCAGGCCGCGCTGCGGATGCTCCCAGCGGACCAGCGCCTCGACGCCGACGACCGCTCCGTCGGGCATCGACACGATCGGCTGGTAATGCGCGAGGAGCTCGTCGCCATCCTCCTCGAGCGCCCGCCGAAGGTCGTTGTCCAACCGCAGCCGGCGAGTGGCGTTGGCCCGCATGACCTCGTCGAAGATCTCGAACCGGGCGCGACCGCCGTCCTTGGCGCGGTACATCGCCGCGTCGGCCTCGCGAATGAGATCCTCCGCCGGCCGACACGGCCCGTCGGCAAGCGAGATCCCGATGCTGGCCGAGACAAAGTGGTCGCCGGTGGTCAGTGAGAATGGAAGCGCGAGCTCCTCGAGCAGGCGCTGCGCGATCCGCACCGCCTCGTCGTCGCTCGTCAGCCCGCTGCAGACGATGCAGAACTCATCGCCGCCAAAGCGCGCGAGCGTGTCGCCGGGGCGCATGACGGTCTTCAGACGCGCCGCGAATCGCTGCAGCAACTCATCGCCGGCACGGTGGCCGCGACTGTCGTTGATGAGCTTAAAGTGGTCGAGGTCGAGGAACAGGACGGCGACCATCCCGCGCCGATCGGACTGCAACAGCGCGACCGTCAGGCGATCGGCGAACAGGGCCCGGTTGGGCAGCCCGGTGAGCGGGTCGTGCAGGGCACGGTGGCGAGTCGCCTGCTCAGCGCGCAGGCGGGTGATCGCGTCGCCCAGGACGTTCGCGCTGACCTCGAGATAGACCAGCTCGTCGGCACGAAGCGCGGGGTGGCGCTCGACATGCAACTCGCCGAACGGAGCCTCGTCACCGCCGATCGCAATGCTCGCGGAGTTCGCTTTGCGCGTGCCGACGTCGATGCACGGCTCATCCGCAACCGGAACGATCGTCGCTGCGACGTCGCGCTCGAGCACGTCGTGCAGTAGGGCGACCGCCTCTTCGGCGAGGTCTCGCAGATCCTCTCCCTCGAGCGCCAAGCGGCCGAGCTGTGCCACCGCCGTCTGCTGGCGCAGGTTGCGCTCAAGGTCGCGCTCCGTGGCCTCGAGCGCCGCTTCGGTCTGCTTGCGCTCGGTGATGTCCTGCCCCGTTCCGAGCATCCTGGCCGGCATTCCGTCGGCGCCGACCGCCACTTCCCCACGCGCGAGCATCGCTCGCTCGGCACCGTCGGAGCGGACGAGGCGATGCTCAAAGGAGAACGGCTTGCCGCTCTGGAACGCCTCCTGCACGAGACCCTGCACGAGCACCTGATCGTCGGGATGCACGAACTTCACGAAGGTCTCGAAGCTGTGATGCACGCCGGGCTCGATACCGAAGATGCGGCATAGCTCGTCAGACCACTCGATCGTGTCGCTGGCGATCTCCCACTCCCAGCTGCCGACCATCGCCACCCGCTGCGCCTCGGCAAGCCGTGCCTCGCTGCGGCGCAGGCGCTCCTCTGCCTGAATCGGTCCGCTGATGTCGCGGGTGAACGCGGCCCCACCGACCAGCGCGCCGTCCTTGTCCCTGATCGGGGACATCGAGATCGATACGTCGATGCGACGACCGTCCTTGGCCATGCGCTGCGTATGCATCTGGCGGATGACCTCTGCGGCTTGCACGCTCTTCAGGAAGCCCGGCTCCCCGCGCCGCTCCGGTGGTACCAGCATGCCGACCGATGCACCGAGCGCTTCGGCGGCCGAATATCCGTACAGCCGCTCGGCGGCGGGGTTCCAGTCGGTGATGGTCCCGTCGAGCGTGATGCCGATGATCGGGTCCTCGGCGAACTCGACGAGGGCCGCCTTGCGCGCTAACGCGTCATGCCCGCCGCTCGGCGGCGGGCCAGGCTGAGCCGATGACGACGCCTTCATACGCGGGCTCATCGGCACGGCCCGCAGGCAGCTTCATCATGCCCCGCAAAATTCGACGATCACTCGTGCAGAACCAGCGCGTCGGTGAGGCGCCCGGGCAAGCAAGGGCCGCGGCCCGTGGGTCGCCTACGCCTACCTCCCGACCGACGTTTGGCCTCCGCTGGAGGACTGATCGCGTGTCACCGTCACCACCGCGAGCGCCGCCGCGCCCTCGAGACGCCCGACGAAGCCCATTCCCTCACCCGTCGAGGCCTTCACGTTCACAGCCCCGGCGTCGATGCCGAGCGCCTGCGCCAACCGCATGCGGATCGCGTCGCGGAAGGGGCCGACCTTCGGGCGTTCCATCAGCACCGTCGTGTCGACGTGCACCACATGCCATCCCGCAGCCGCGACGGCCGCGAGCACCTCGGCCAGCAGCTGGAGCGAATCAGCGCCCTCGTAGGCGCCGTCGGTATCCGGGAAGAGCACGCCGATGTCGCCCAGTCCCGCAGCGCCCAGGAGCGCATCCATGATCGCGTGTGTCAGGACGTCCGCGTCG
>DASVPU010000204.1:0-28030 GCA_036389475.1 Solirubrobacteraceae bacterium | reverse complement strand
CCTCCACGAGGCGCAGGAGGTTCTTCTTCGGTCGCAGGTCGCCGACCGCGAGCAGGTAGGGAACGTCGTTCGGCAGCGGCGCGTCGCCGATCGGCAGCGACGGCGCATTGGGGATGATCCGCACACGCGCCTCGTCGACGTCGTAGCGGCGCACGACGTCAGAGGCCGTGTAGCCCGAGACGCAGATCACCCGCTGAGCCGACCGGGCCGAGCGGCGGGCGAAGGTGCGGTACTTCCAGCCGGTGCGCTTGGAGAAATCCTCGGGGAAGACCTCGAACGCGAGGTCGTGGATGGTCACGACGCCCATGCATGGTCGCGCGATCGGCAGAAAGCAGTTCGGGGCGTGCACGAGATCTGCCTGCTCGCGGCGCAGCTTCACCGGAAGGATCACCTGCTCGAACAGCATCTCCGGACCGCGGCTGCCCTGCGAGATGACGCGGTACTCGAGGTCGGGGCGGGCGGGGAGCGCTGCGACGAGCTCGTGGACGTAGCGCCCCCAACCCCGCAGCTCGGGAGCGAAGGCGTCGCGCGCGTCGATGGCGACGATCGGCACGGGTCGAGAGCCTAATGGTCGATTTCGCGCTTGGCCGGTCCACCGGCGAGCGGTGGGTCCGCTCCGCGGCCGGCGCGATAGGTTGCTGACGATGGGCCGCGGACGCCTCGACCTCTTCCGCTTCGACGACCGCCGGTCCGCGGCGCAGCGCGCCCGGCGCCTCGCGCTGCAGGCTACGAGCCTTGCCGCACTGCCACGACCGGTGGCCGCGTTCTGGTGGCGAGCGCTCCGCCGAGCGCGCGCCGAGCGCGACACGTGGAGCATCGACGTCGCCTGCCGCCCCGCCGAGCTGCGCGTGCTGCTCGACGCGCTGGGCGGGGCACGGCGCGTCGCCGAGATCGGCACCGCGGCGGGCTGGACGACGTCCTGCCTTGCGCTCGCCCAGCCGGGGCGCGAGGTACATAGCTGGGACGTCGAAGCGCACCCCGAGCGCAACCGCTACCTCGGGCTGCTCGCTCCGCAGGATCGCGCCCGCGTGCATCTCCACGAGCGCCCCGGCGGCCTGGGCCCGTCCGATCCGCCGCCGGTCGACGCGGTCTTCATCGACTCGTCGCACGAGCGCGAGGAGACGATCGCGACCTTCCGCACCTGGGAGCCGGCGCTCGCGGCCGGCGGCGTCATCGCGTTCCACGACTGGGAGGACCAGGCGTACCCCGGCGTGACCGAGGCGATCCGCGAGCTCGGGCTCGTGGGCGAGGCGCGGGGGCATCTGTTCGTGTGGCGCAAGCGGGGCTGAAGGGCGGCCGCATCGACGTGCCGATCGCCTGACCGGCACCCGCGCGTCCCCGTGTCTCCGCCCCCGGGCGTCAGCGCTCGCGATCGCAAAGCCGGCAATCTGCGCAGCCGCCTTGTAGGAGATCCTGCTCCAACCACGCCTAGATGGTTGATTCCTAATTCGCGTGCATGCGGGGGCAGGCCAGGGCGGATGCCGGGCGCCGCGCGGATGCGAAGCAGGTACCGGTAGTAGCGGCGAGCGTGCGGGTGGCGATCCGGCGCCGATCCTGGCCTGTCATCCGCGGTGCGCGAATTAGGAATCAATCATCTAGCTCTGCGCCGACGTCTGGCTCGCGCGGAGCTATGCCCATGTCCGGCGAACCCCACGTCATGCAATCGTCGCCGGGCGACATCGGAGACGACGATTCCTGCCGCCCCCGACGCCCGCCTGCTCGTCAACTACTATGCCGCAGTCGTGCCAGAGGCCACGGAAGTCGCCACCACGTCGTCAGCGCCCCGCCACTCGAGGATCTTCGAGCTCCCGATCGAGCTTGGACAGCCCAACGAGCTGCTGGAGCGAATCGTGGGCTGGGTCGGCTCGGGCACCTCGACCAAGCGCGTGATGTACGTCAACGCGCACGTGCTCAACCAGTCGCGGGAGGACGCGACGCTGCGCAGCGCGCTCGAGGAGGCCGACCTCGTCTACTGCGACGGCTACGGCGTGCGGCTCGCCGCCAAGGCGCTGAGCGCCGACATCCCGCACCGCATGACCGGCGCGGACTGGATCTGGGACCTCGCGACGCTCTGCGAGGCCGAGGACCGCTCCCTGTACCTGCTCGGCTGCGAGCCCGGCGTTGCCCGGCAGGCGGGCCAGCGCCTGCGCCGCGCGCACCCGAACCTGCGGATCGTCGGCACGCACCACGGGTACTTCGAGATCGGCTCGGGCCACGACGAGCGCGTCATCGAGGACATCAACGCGCGCCAACCTGACATCCTGCTCGTCGGGATGGGGACGCCCAAGCAGGAGATCTGGGCGCAGCGCACCGTCGACCGGCTGGACTGCAGCGTGCTGTGGGGCGTCGGGGCACTGTTCGACTTCGTCTCGGGGCGCGTGCCGCGCGCTCCGGCCTCTCTCTCAGACAATGGACTGGAATGGATCTTCAGACTGGCGATCGAGCCCAAGCGGATGTGGCGGCGCTACCTGGTGGGCAACCCGGTGTTCCTGAGCCGGGTGATGGCGCAGGCGCGCCAGCGCCACAGCGCGAGCCGCTGACCCAGCGCCACAACCGAGCGCTCGCCTGGCTGGCGTTGCTGGGCGCGAGCATGATCGCGCTGGGCCTCGCGACGTACGCCGGCGTCAAGGGCCGTGGCGGGCTGGCGGAGGCGGCGCATGTCGCGGCCGTCTCCGTCTTGCTGTTCGCGATCGCCGGCTTCGGGACGACGCGGCTGCTGCTGCCCGACCGCCTGCGCCGCCACGAGCCGCTGTGGGTGCTGCCGGTCGGGGCCGTCGCGACGTGCTTGGAGCTTGCGCTGCTCGTCTACGCCTACGTCCCGCTCGATGCCGCGATCGCGCTCGTCATCGCCGCCAACGTCGGCCTGGCGATCTACGCCTGGCGCCGCGACCCCGGCCTGCCTGCGCGATCGGCGCCCGAGGGCATGGTCTCGTGGCGCGCGATCGCCGTGCCGCTGTACCTCGCGGCGTTGATCGGAGCGATCGCGCTGCTGCCGATGTTCCGCGGCGGCTTCGTGACCGTCATCGGCAACGGCTCGGACGCGCACCTCGCGGTCGGGACCGCGCAGTTCCTGCAACATCACCACCCCGCGGCGGTCGCATCCGACGAGGCGGTCGACCGCGTGCCGCTCGTATGGCGCTCCAAGCCGCCGATCTACCTCGCGGTCGCGGCGATCGCGCGGCTCGCGGGGATGGAGCCCTACACCGTGATTGCGACGCTGCAGGCGGCGCTGCTGGCGCTCGCGGCGCTCGGGTTCTGGCTGGTGGCGCGCGAGCTGCTCGGCGGCGGGCTGTGGGCGGCAGCGTCCGCGCTGGCGCTCGTCGGGCTGAACCGCATCGAGCTGTTCACCGGCATGCATCCGTACGTCAACCAGACGTGGGCCTACATGGCGACGCCGTTCGCGATCGTGCTCGCGTGGCACGTCGTGCACCACCGATCGCGCGGCGGCCTGCTGCTGTTCGCCGCGTTCATCGGCGTCGCCGCCTTCGCGTATCCGCTCGCGCTGCCGATCCCGCTGCTGGCCGCAATCGTGTTCTGGGCATTCGAGCGCAAGCGCAGCGGACGATCGCTGCTGCGACTCCCGCGGCTGCGCAGCCGCCGTCAGCTGCTGTGGATCGTGCCGCTGTTCTTCGTCCTGCTGCTGCCGCTGCAGGGCGTGCTGGAGAAGACCGCGTCATCCACGCGCGTGCTGATGCCCGGCTATTCGCTCGCCAACTGGGGGGGCGACTTGACCGGCTTCTTTCCGGAGCGCTTCTTCTTCGGCGTCGGCGATCCCGGACCCGGGGCCATCGCGATCCTCCTGCTGCTGATCGGGCTCGTGCTCGCGCTGCGCCGCGCGCCGCGCGACGTGCGCTGGGGCCTTGGCGTCATCGTCGCCTTCGGCGTCCTGGCGGCGCTGTTCTTTCGCCCGCGCGAGTACGGCTGGTACTTCCACTTCAAGGCACTGGCGTTCGTCGCTCCGATCGTCGTCGCGGCCGGCGCGGTCGGACTGGCGCGGTTGAAATGGGCGTGGGTCAGCGTTCTCGCGCTGCTGTTCGTCATCGGCGTCACCCGCAACGGCGCCGCAAGCCAGATCGGCGTCACGTTCGATCAGCTCCCGAAGAGCCTGCTGGCGCTCAAGCAGGTCGATGCCCGCCTGCCGCCGGGCGCCTCGGTGCGTCTGGACATACCCGCGGACGGCCGGATGCTGTGGGCCGGGATTCTCCTGTCGGGCCAGCCGCTGTGCTCGCAGCGCCCGCTGATGGAGACGAGCTACCCGCACGTGCCGGTCTCGCGAGCAGCGGACTACGTGCTCGTAGACAAGGACTGGCGCAAGCCGTTCGATGCCGTCGGGCCGCCGGTCATGGATCTCGAGCGCTATCAGCTCTTTCACCTGCGTCGCGGCCTGCCCGGCGGCGACCGCTGCTCGCGCACGATGGTCCTGACCGTGACGAAGCTCCATTCGGGCGGAAAGGCCGTTTCGCAGTAGCGCGCACTTCGTAGGCTCTTACGCGGCCATGCTGTGCTGTGTGACTGACAGGAACGGCTAAGTGAAGGTTCTCGTGGTCGATGACGAGCCGGGCGTGCGGTCGGCGCTGCAGCGCGCGCTGGCGCTCGAGCGCCATGAGGTGCAGCTCGCCGAGGACGGCCAGCAGGCGCTGGACGCCCTCGCCGAGAGCGCGGTCGACGCCGTCGTGCTCGATGTCATGATGCCGCGCATCGACGGCCTGGAGGTCTGCCGGCGCCTGCGCGCGGCGGGCGACCGCACGCCGGTGCTCATGCTCACCGCGCGCGACGCGATCGACGACCGCGTCGACGGGCTGGACGCCGGGGCCGACGACTACCTCGTCAAGCCCTTCGCGCTGCGCGAGCTCAACGCGCGCCTGCGCGCGCTGCTGCGCCGCGTCGATACGGGCGGGCCGACGCTCGCGTTCGCCGACCTCGTGCTCGACCGCTCCGCGCACGAGGTGCGCCGCGGCAGCCGGCCGATCGATCTCTCCAAGACCGAGTTCTCGCTGCTGGAGCTGTTTTTGGAGCACCCGCGCCAGGTGCTCACGCGCTCGACGCTGTTCGAGCGCGTCTGGGGCTACGACTTCGGAGCGACGTCCAACGCGCTCGGCGTCTACATGGGCTACCTGCGGCGCAAGACCGAGGCCGGCGGCGAGCGGCGGCTGCTGCACACGGTGCGCGGCGTCGGCTACGTCCTGCGCGAGCCATGACTGTGCGCCATTGCTCAACTGTCGCGGCCGTCGAACCGAAAGGCGGTTCCTCGCGATGATGGCCCTGCGCCATCGCCTGACGCTGCTGACGGCCGGCACGGTCTGCGTCGCGGTCGTGCTCGTCTGCGTCGTCGCGTACCTCGTGCTGCGCAGCGAGCTGCGCAGGCAGGTCGACGACGCGCTGCGCCAGCAGTACGTCGCCCTGCAACGCCGGCCGGGGCCGATCTACGAACGACCGGGCGTGGATTTCTTCGCTCCCCCGCCGCGCGCGGGCGAGGCGACCGGCCCGGTGCAGGTCATCGGCCCCGGGGGCGGCCTCCTCGCCACCGCCACGAGCCAGCTGCGGATGCCGGTCGACGACGAGGACCTCGCGGTCGCCCGCGGCGACAGCGGGCCCGTCCTGCGCGACATCCACGCCCCCGGGGTTCACCTGCGGGTGCTGACCGTTCCGGTCCGCGGCGTCGGAGCGGTGCAGCTCGGGCGCAGCCTGCGCGAGGTCGACACGACGCTGACCCGGCTGCGGCTCGTATTCGTGCTGCTGTGCGCGGCCGGGACGCTGCTGGCGGCGGCGCTCGGGCGGATCTTCGGCCGCCAGGTCATCCATCCCGTGAGCGAGCTGACGGCGGCCGCCGAGCACATCACCCAGACCGAGGACCTCGGGCGGCGCATCGAGGTTCCCGGCGACGACGAGGTCGGGCGGATGGCACAGCGCTTCAACACGATGCTCGACACGCTGGAAGGCTCACGGCGCGCGCTCGACGAGTCGGTCGACGCTCAGCGCCAGCTCGTCGCCGACGCATCCCACGAGCTGCGCACGCCCGTGACGGCGCTGCGCACGAACGTCGAGGTCCTGCTCGAGGGCGCCGGGGAGCTGACGGCCGGCGACCGTCAGCGCGTGCTCGAGGACGTGCGCGCGGAGACCGAGGAGCTCAGCGCGCTCATCACCGACGTGATCGAGCTCGCCCGCGGTGACGAGCCGCCCACGAACGTCGAGGAGGTCCAGCTGGAGGCGATCGTCGCGGAGGCCGTCGTGCGCGCCCGGCGCCGCCGCCCGGACGCGACGTTCGAGACGGACCTCGAAGCGACCGTCGTCGAGGGCCTGCCCGAGCGCCTGGGCCGCGCCGTGGACAACCTGCTCGACAACGCCGCGAAGTACAGCCCCGACGGCGCGGTCGTCGAGATCGGCCTGCGCGGCGGCGAGCTGACGGTGCGCGACCACGGCCCGGGCATCCCGGCCGGCGACCGGCCGCATGTCTTCGACCGCTTCTATCGCGGCTCGGGCGCGCGCGACCGGCCCGGATCCGGTCTCGGCCTGGCGATCGTGCGCCAGGTCGCCGAAACCCACGGCGGCACGATCGCCGTCGACGAGGCGCCTGGGGGCGGTGCCGTGTTCCGGTTGCGGCTGCCCGTCCTGGCGACCGGGGAAGCGGCGGGCGCGCCCGCGCCGGCCGTCCTCAGCGCGCCGCGAGCAGGACCGGCACCGTCACCGCCTCATCCGTCGAGACGATGAAGCTCTCGCCGTCGCAGATCAGCGACAGCGGCTCGCCCTGAAGCAGTCGAAAGCTCGTCTCCTCGGGGCGCATCTCGACCTCCAGCCGGCTACCCCGCACGATCAGCCGGAAGCGCATGCGGTCCCAGTCCGGCGGCAGGCGCGGGACGAAGCGCAGATCGTGGCCGTCGACGTCGCGCAGCCCTGCGAAGCCGTTGACGAGCGCCATCCAGACGCCGCCGCACGACGCGACGTGGATCCCGTCGCCGACGTTGCCGGAGAGGTTGGCGAGGTCCACCCCCGCGCTGAGCAGGAAGTAGTCGTAGGCGGCCTGCAGGTCGCCGACCTCGGCCGCCATCACGCTCTGCACGCACGAGGACAGCGACGAGTCGCCGGTCGTCAGCGGGTCGTAGTACTCGAAGACCCGGCGCTTCTCCTCCAGCGAAAAGCGATCCCCAGCCAGGAACGTCGCGAGCACGACGTCGGTCTGCTTGATGACCTGATGGCGATAGATGTTGAGCGGGTGATAGTGCAACAGCAGCGGATAGTTGTCGATCGGCGTGTGCTCGAAGTCCCACGGCTTGCGGTTGAGGAAGTGCTCGTCCTGCAGCAGCACCCCCGAGCGGTCGTCGTGCGGGACGAACATCCGCTCCGCGGCGCGCGACCATTCGTCGGGCTCGTGCTCTGCGATCTTCAGACGCGCGACGAGTCGGTCATAGGCATCGGGATCGGTCTCGCGCAGCAGCTCGAGGCTCTCGACGGCGGCGGCGAGGTTCTCGCGCGCCATGAGGTTCGTGTAGGCGTTGTTGTCGACGACCGCCGAGTACTCGTCGGGCCCGGTCACGCCCTGGATGCAGAACTGCCCGTCGCGGCGCGCCGAGAAGAAGCCCAGATCGGCCCACAGCCGCGCCGTCTCGACAAGGATCTCGACGCCCTCGCGGGCGAGGAACTCCTCGTCGCCCGTGACGCGCCAGAACTGGCGCACCGCGTAGGAGATCGCCGCGTTGATGTGGTACTGGGCCGTGCCGGCGGCGTAGTAGGCCGATGCCTCCTCTCCACTGATCGTCCGCCATGGAAACAGGGCGCCGCGGTGGCCGAGCTGCGCGGCGCGCCGGCGCGCCGCGGCGAGCATCTCGTAGCGGAAGTGCAGCAGCCGCCGCGCGACATGCGGCTGGGTGTAGGTCAGCACCGGCAGAACGTAGATCTCGGTGTCCCAGAAGTACTGGCCCTCATATCCGCGACCGGTCAGGCCCTTCGCTCCGATGCCATGCCCCTCGACGCGGGCGGATGCTTGACGAATCTGAAAGAGGCTGAAGCGCACGGCCTGCTGGATGTCGGCCGGCCCCTCGATGACGATGTCGCTGTGCTCCCAGAAGACGTCGAGGCGCTCGCGCTGCACCTCTGCGATGCGGTCGAAGCCGTCCTTCACGGCGCGGTCCAGGGTGCGGTTGACGCGCCGGACGAGGTCCCCGGGCGGGGCGTGGTCGGAGTGGTGGTAGCCCAGGAGCTTCGTCACGCGCGCCGGAACGCCCGGCACGGCGTCGAGGAAGAACACGACCCGGCCCTCGTCCCGCTCTACGCTGGACTCGATGCTGTGGCGCAGCTCGGTCTCGATCAAGTGCTCCATGCCGCAGGCCAGCCCGATCCCGCTCGAACGGGTGCGCAGCTGCAGCCAGACGCGGGTGGAGTCGCAGGACTGCCCGGTCGGCTCCAGCGCGGACTCGTCCATGCGAAATCCGACGCGCGGGTCGTCAATGCCCTTCGGCCGCGGCAGGTGCGTGACCAGCTCCGACGCGATCGCAAGCTCGGCGGCGCCCGACAGCAGCGTGACCTCGTAGGAGATCGCGGCCAGGTGGCGCCATTGCAGCGACACCAGGCGCTTGGAGCGCAGTGCCACGACCGCGCCGCGCGCCGTCCTGAACGTCACCGCGCGCTCGAGGATGCCCGCGCGCAGGTCCAGCATGCGCTCGTAGTCGAGCACCTTGGACTCCGCCAGCACCAGCGGCTCCTCGTCAACGTAGAGGCGGATCACCGAGCCGTCGGGGGCCGAGACGATCGTCTGCCCCGTCGTCGCGAAGCCGAACGCGGCCTCGCCGTAGGGGATCGGCCACGTCTCGTGGAAGCCGTTGAGGAAGAAGGCCGGATCGTTGGCCGGCAGCCCCTCGTCGTGCGTGCCGCGAATGCCCATGTAGCCGTTGGCGGTCGCAAACAGCGTTTCGGCCTCGGTGACGCTCTCCAGCCCGAAGCGGCGGGAGATCAGGCGCCACGGATCGAGCGGCAATGCCGCCCGAACACCCGGCATCTGGCGGCTCTCGCGAATCCGCGAAAGCTCTGCCAGGCGGGTGTCCCGGAGGCTCACGACTGCCCGCCGTTGCTGGTCATCAGCTCCTCGAGGTCCGCGACGACGATGTCGGCCCCGTGCTCGTGCAGATCCTCCGGGTCGGCGGTGCGCGCGACGCCGACGACGAGGCCGAAGCCGCCGGCGCGCCCGGCGGCCACGCCGGCGAGCGCGTCCTCGACGACGATCGCGCGCTGCGGATCGACCTGCAGGCGGCGCGCCGCCTCCAGGAACGTGTCCGGCGCCGGCTTGCCCGGCAGCCCTTGCTCGCGCGCGACCGTGCCGTCGACCACGGTCTCGAACAGGCCGGCGATGCCGGCGGCCTCGAGCACCGCGTGGCAGTTCTCGCTCGAGGAGACGACCGCGGTTCGCATGCCGCCGTCAAGCAGCTCCGTGACCCAGGCGACCGAGCCCGGGAAGGCCTCGACGTTGCCCTCCTCGAGCTCGCGCGACACGAGTGCCTGCTTGGAGTTGGCGACCGCCTGGATGCTGCCGTCGCCGGGCGCGGCATCGTGCTCCTGCTCGGGCAGCGCGATGCCGCGCGAGGCGAGGAAGTCACGCACGCCGGCGGCCCGCGGCTTGCCGTCGACGAAGCGCAGGTAGTCGTCGATGGGATCGAAGGGCGGCTGCAGAACTCCGGTCCGCTTGCCCCATTGCCCAAGAAACTCGTCGAACACGCGCTTCCAGCACGCCGTGTGCAGCGCCGCGGTGCTCGTCAGGACGCCGTCGAGGTCGAACAGAGCCGCGTCGAAGCGGGCGTTGGAGAGCGCGCCCGCGGGCGCTGATTCAGTCATCTCAGCGCCAGGATACGCGCCCGCGCGCCAAGCCATCGAGGATCTTCAGGTCAGCGGGATGCCGGCACGGCGTGCGGCGACAGCGCGTTCGTGAACGGGGGTCGGTCAGCGTGGTGCGGATCGGTGCTGCCAGCGCCAACCGGCGAGAGACGCGGCAGCGCCGCGACCGCCGCGTACACCACGAACGGGTCGAACTGGGAGCCCTCGCCGTCGCGAAGCTCCGAGAGCGCGAAGTCCTGCGACAGCGGCGCCCGGTATGGACGGTGCGTCGTCATCGCGTCGTATGCGTCCGCGACCGCGACGATCCGTGCCGCGAGCGGGATCTCGAAGCTGGCGAGCCCATCCGGGTACCCGCCGCCGTCGAAGCGCTCGTGGGAGGCGCGTACGACGCGCCCGACTTCGTGCAGCGTGCCGCCGACGCGGTCGAGCATTGCCTGCCCGACGATCGTGTGCTGGCGCATGATCTTCCACTCCGCGTCGGTGAGAGGGCCGGGCTTGTTGAGGATCTCGGGCGGTGTGTTGATCTTGCCGATGTCGTGCAGCATCGCGCCGAACTCCACGAGGCGGCGCTCGTCGGCATCGACGCGCAGCTCGTCAGCGATCGCCAGCGCGAACACGACGACGTCTTGACTGTGAACGCCGGTGTACTCGTCGTCCGCTGTCAGGACCTCGCCGAGCAGGTTGGCGGTGCCGCGGTACGCAGCGCTGAGCTCGATCGCCTGGCCGATCCGCTCCCTGCGTTCGCGTGCGAACGCGGGAATCACGCCTGCGAGCGGCAGCACGAGCAGGTAGGCCTGTGGCTCGATCATCGTGGCGTACGCGGCGACCAGGCCGATCGGCGAGAGCATCACGTCGACGAGCCACACGCGCCCGACGACCTTCAGAGCCGGTCGAAGAGCGACGCCAAGGGCCATCCACTCGCTGATCGTCGCGGCGATGACGTTGCCCGCGAGTTGAGCGGTGAGCGCGATCGCGAAGATCGGCCAGTCCGCCAGCGAAGGTTCGGTGATCCCGGCGAGGACGAAGACGAGCGCCGGACCGACGGCGAACCATGCGTCTCCGACGCTCAGCAGCAGGCGTTGTGGGTGCCAGCGCCCGTGCAGCAGGTCCGGGAGGCGATCGAGCACGGTCGCTGCGATGACGGCGAGCGGCACGATGGCCGGCGGCAGGACGAACAGCATCGGCACGAAGGCAAGCTGCGTCGGAACGGTGAACCCGTTGCTGACCTCGAACTCCAGCCGTCCGAGCACGGCGGTGGCCAGGACGAGCAGCGAGAGGTCGACGACGTCGATCGAGCCGCGATGACCGAGCGCGAAGAGCGCTCCGGCGGCAGCGAGGACGAGCGCGGCGCCAATGGCGCCCACCGTGAGCTCGCGCGGCTTCATGCGCTGAGGACGGCGGACTCGCAGTTGTTCGGTTTCTCCGACCGCGGACTTGCTCACGCGGCTTCTATCGGCGCGACGCGCCAATCGCCTTAGCCGATATGGCCAAGACTTATCTGCAGCGTGTGGCACGCGTGGACGTCCGTTCGAGACGAGGGCGTGGACGTTCCTATGAATAAGAAGCGCAGGGGCTCGTGGCCGAAGCGTCCAGAGCAGGCGACATTCGTTGGGTTCGGTGAGCAAACGCACCGATGAGGGCGGCGTCGGGCCGCCAGATCCCCGTTCAGAAAGGACGTCTGCCTATGCGCTCTGCCCCCCACTCGCGACTCGCCACCATCGCCGTCGCCGCCGCCGCCGCCGCAGCGACCGTTCCAGCCACCGCCGAGGCCGCCGCCCCCACCGGCTGTCCCGCCACCACGATGACCACGCCCTTCGCGCCCTGGGGCGACACCGCCGCGTATGTGCTCGCCCCCGACGGAGGCTTTGAGAAGCCGGCCTCCAGCTGGTCGCTCGCCCGCGGCGCCGCCGTCGGCGACGGTAATGAACCCTTCAAGATCGGCGGGGCCGCCGATCACAGATCGCTCTCCCTGCCCGCAGGCAGCTCGGCGACGACCGCTCAGATGTGCATCGGCGTCGAGCACAAGACGATGCGCTTCTTCGTCAAGCGCACGGCCGCGGCGCCCAAGGCCTCGTTGAACGTCGAGATCCTCTACTCCAACGCCGCCGGCAAGGCGAGCTCCCAGCGCATCGGCCGGATCAGCTCCAGTCAGGCTTGGGCCCCGAGCCCGATCCTCCCCCTGGTCGTCAACCGGCTCGCGGCCGCACGCGCCAACGCGATGCAGGTGGCCTTCCGCTTCACGCCGCAGGGCGGGCGCTTCTCGATCGACGACGTCTACGTCGACCCGTACCGGCGGGGCTAACCCGCCCCTCCCGCGGGGGTGCGATCATGCGCTCCGATGCCGGGCCCGCTTCGCCAGCTGCGCCATGAGCTGACCGGACGCCTACGCAACGGCGCGACGCACGTCATCACCGCCATGCCGGAGGAACGCCGCGCAGTACTCGCCAAGCGCGCGCACGCCGGCCCCGCCTCGCGCGCGCTGCTGCGCAGGGCTTCGAGCTGGTACGGGCGGGCGCCGGTGCCGATCGCCGGCGGTCTCGGTCACCTGCTGTACGTGTCCACCGCCGACCTGCCGCTGGACCACGCACACGCCGGCCTGATCGTGCGCGGAACCCTCGAGCCGCCCGTGCAGGAGGCGCTGCGCCGGCTGCTGGCTCCAAGCCACGTCTTCTACGACGTCGGCGCGAACATCGGCTTCTTCACCATCCTCGGCGCCCGGCTCGTCGGACCGGGCGGACGCGTCGTCGCGTTCGAGCCGGTGCCGTCGTGTGCGCGGGCCGTCACACGCAACATCGAGCTCAACGGCTTCGATCATGCCGAGATCCGGGAGGAAGCGGTCGGCGCCGCAGGTGGCCGGGCGCGGTTGCTCGTCGTCGGCGAGGCGAGCTGGTCGCATCTGGAGTCCACGGGCCGCCATGCGGACGTGCGCGACGAGATCGAGGTGACGGTCGTGTCGATCGACGAGCTCGTCGCGAACGGGACGATCCCTGCGCCGGACGTCGTGAAGATCGACATCGAGGGGGCCGAGCTGCAGGCGATCGAGGGGATGCGCGGGGTCCTGGAGCGCCACCGGCCGGCGATCGTCTGTGAGCTGCACGACACCAACGAGGCGTTCGTGGCGCTCATGGACCAGTTCGGCTACGTGCTGACGAACCTCGACGGACCGGAAGCAGTTATCGACGCCGGCCCGGTCCACGCGCTCGCGCAGCCGCGCTAGAGCGGGCGATGCTCGAGCGTCGTCGCGCCCGAGATGTAGCCGCTAATGCGCTCAATTGTTGCGTGTGCGTGGTGGTTCCTACCACGTCGCGCGGGATGCTGGCAGCCACGGACGCGCCGCGGCCAGGAGTGTTCCGGGTTAGTCGCTCTCACGACGACAAAGCCGGAACACCCCCCGATCAGCGCGTCGCTCGCCTCGCCGCCGAGCAGGACGGGATCGTCGACCTGCGCCAGCTGGTGTCGATGGGGCTGAACCGTTCGTGGGTGCATGTCCGCGTCCGCGGCGGGCGGCTGCATCGCATCCACCGCGTGTCTACGCCGTCGGACATGAGGCGCCGACGTTGCGAGCTAAAGCGCGCGATCATGCGCCCAGCGACTGGAGCGCCTCGCGCAGCTTGCACGCGGTCGGCTCCGGCGCGTATGCGGCGACCCGTGCCGCGGCGCGCTCTCGCAGCACGCCACGCAGCTCCCCGTCCCAGACCGCCAGCGCCAGCAGCTCGGCCGCGACATCCTCGCCGTCGTCCTCGCCCAGCAGCAGCGCGGCGTCGCCCGCGACCTCCGGCACGCCGCCCACAGGCCGCGCGATCACGGGCAAGCCGAAGTGAAACGCCTCCAGCAGCGGGATGCAGAACCCCTCGTGCTCGGATAGGCACAGAAACGCATGTGCCGAGCCGTAGCGGTCAGCGAGCTGCTCGCGCGACAAGCCTGACTCGATCGTGACGTGCCCCGGCGACAGCTCCGCGACGAGCGCGCGCATCGCCTGCTCGTAACGCATGTTGATCGGCGCGCCGACGAGCACGAGCCGCGCGTCGGGCGCGTGCCGGCGCCGGAACAGCTCGAATGCGCGCACGACGGCGTCCTGGCGCTTGTGCGGGGCCAGACGTCCGACGAACAGGATCATCGGCGGCGGGGCGGGCACGCCGTCCCGCGCTGCGCCCAGCCGAGCCGGGTCGAACAGGATCGGGATCACGAGGTCGGAGCCGAACTCACGCGCGTTGTAGAGCGAGACGCCGGCCGCGAGGTCGACCGCCGCCGCGAACTCCGGGAGCTGCTTGCGCCCCAGCGCGCAGACCACGCCGGCCTGCGGGTCGTGGTCCCAGAACCAGCGCGCCGGCGTGATGTTGTGGGAGATCAGGAGCTTGCGCTGGGGCATGTCCAGGACGCCGCGCAGCTTCGGCGCGTAGGCCGAGTAGTGGATCAGCAGCACGTCGTGTTGCAGCGGCGCCAGCGCCCGCAGCGGCGCGACCGCGTTGCCGACGCGCGGGTCTATCTCGGCCGCCACGTCGCGCCCGCCCCAGCCCCAGGCGCGAAACAGGGCGCGGAACGCCAGAGCCTGCGCCGTCACGGCGTCGTGCGGGCCGGCGCCGCTGAGGACCTGATGGACGTTCACTTCACATGCTCTTCCAGCCGCGCGACGCGGTCCTCCAGCTCCGCCAGGCGGACGAGCACGTTGAGGTTGAAGCGCGTCTGCTGGGACTGCAGCTCGCGCAGGTACTGGCGCAGGACGTGCACGAGCTGGCGCTTGGCCCACGTGATCGGGGCGCCGAGCCTGCGCGTGGAGCGCATCAGATCCGCGTCGGGCTCGATCGTCGCCCACTCCATGAGCTGCTCGATCGACACCCGCTCGGTCGGCTCGATCCGCAGCCCCTCCGGCAGCGTGTCTGAGCGTTGCGCCGCGGCCGCACGCGCGGCGTCCAGAGCATCCTCCGGCCTCATGGCGACGGCACCGCGTCGACCGTCCCCATCAGCCGGTGATAGAAGGGCATGCCCTCCTGCACCGGCCCGTCGAAGACCTTCTCGCCACCGTCGAGCACGACCACTCGCTCGCACGTGCGCTCGATCAGCGCGGCGTCGTGGGACACGAGCACGAGCGTCGCGCCGCCCGCGATCTGCTCGGCGATCCGCGCCTCGCACTTGCGCTGAAAGGCCTCGTCGCCGACGGCGAGCACCTCGTCGATGAGCAGCACGTCGGCATCGAGATGGGCAGCGATCGAGAAGCCGAGACGAAGGAACATGCCCGAGGAGTACGTCGCCACCGGCGCATCGATGAAGTCGCCGAGCTCAGAGAACTCGATGATCGCGTCCAGTCGCTCTTCGATCTGCTCCTTGTTCAGACCGTGCAACGCGCCGTTGAGGAAGATGTTCTCCCGGCCGGAGAAGTCGCGCCCGAACCCGGCCCCGAGCTCGAGCTGCGACACGATCTGCCCGCCGCAGCCGACCCGCCCGGAGTTCAGCGGCACGATCCCGGCGAGCACCCGCAGAGTCGAGGACTTGCCGGCACCGTTGCGCCCGACCATGCCGACGGTCTCGCCCGGCTGCACGTGCAGCGAGACGTCGCGCAGCGCCTGCACGGGCGGCGGGCCGCCTGCCCGCGTGCGCCCGATCAGCAGCTCCTTCAGCGTCCGCCCCCGGTCGGCGCGCACGCTGAACGCGCGCGACGCATGCTCGAGCACGATCTCCCCGGGCTGTAGGCCGTCGATGAACGTCGCGGCCGGCTTCACACGACCACCGCGAGCTCGCCCTGCAAGCGCCGGAACAGCCGGTGCCCGACCAACAGCGCGAGAGCCGCCACCACGACGACATACGCCAGCTGCGCCGGTCCTGGAACGATGCCCCAGTAGAGCACGTCGCGCACCGCCCCGATGAACGGAGCGACCGGGTTGACCCACTCCAGCACGAACCGCGCCGCAGGCTGATGGGCGATCCGCTCGGGCCGAAAGAAGATCGGCGAGACGAAGAACCACGGCAGCAGTGCCGCCGACAGGATCGGCGCCACGTCGCGAAAGTAGGCATGCAGGATGCTGACCGCCAGCGCGAAGCCGAGCACGAACGCGAACAGGCAGGCGAGGATCAGCGGCAGCATCAGCAGCGCGACGTCGACCGTTCCGCGGATCGCGATCGTCACCGGCGCGATCAGCGCCAGCAGCGCGAGGAACGTCACGAGGTGCACCGTCACGACCGACGCCGGGATCGTCTCGCGCGGAAAGCGCGCCTTGCGCACGAGCGCGCCGTGCTCCAGCAGCGACGGCGCCGCGCTCAGCACAGCCTGGCTGAAGAAGACCCACACGATGAGGCCGACGAGCAGGAACAGGGGATAGTCTCGCTCCGACGCGGCCCCCTTGAAGATGACGCCGAACATGAGGTAGTAGGCGCCCATCAACACGAGCGGGTTGACGACGTACCAGAGCACCCCGAGGGCCGAGCCGCGGTACTTCTGGCGCAGCTCGCGGCGCACCATCTGCTCGAAGAGGTACCGATACGCCACGGCAGCGATTATCGTCGTAACGGTCTGCGAGCCTCGCGAGACCGAGTCGAATGGTCCGGCGCAGCCTCCTCACCCCACTCGTCGCGGGCATCGCGCTCGCCATCCCCGCGATCGCCCAGGACCCCCCGCCCAGTGGAGCTATGAGGGCACCACGGGTCCCGAGCACCGGGCCAGCCTGTCACCCGCCTTCGCCGTCGGCAGCGAAGGAACCAGGCGCCGATCGACCTGGGCCGACGCGACCCGGCGCCCGCGCCCCTCATCGACACCGAGTACTCATCGACGGCGCACCGTGCGGCGTATGAGATTCACTTCGTCCACCAAGCCGCGTACGGCGAGCGAGCGGGTGGTGCACGGCGTGCTCGTCCACGTCGGCCGCAGGAACGCGGCGTTCGGGCGCCCGCTTGGCTCGCTGCCCCACACGCCCGGCATGGACCTGCGCGTTGGAGGACCCGGTCGATCCCGAGGATCTGCTGCCGGCCTCGCGCCGCGCCTACCGTACTTCGGCTCCACGTACAACTGCGCCGAGCAGCGAGCCGATTCGCTGGCTCGTGCTCGTGCCCGATCACGGTGTCGAGTCTCAGCTGGACGCGCTCGACGACGTCGTCGACGGCAACGTACGTCCCCTCCAGCCCGCCAACGGTCGCCCGCTGATCCTGTTCTGAAGACCAGGAGCTGACAGCGCAAGGATCAGCCGCCGTCCAACGTTGTTGGGTCGGCGGTGGAAGATACCCCGGCTGGCGACGAGCCGCTGCGCGTGATGCGCGTTCGTCAGCCGTCAACAGGGCGGGCGCTCAGCCTGCCAGCGCCCGCTGGACCGAGAAGAACGCCGGCTTCGGCTTGAGTTGATCGTCCAGCAGCGTCGCTGCGCCGATCCCCGCCTGCGTCTCCGGGATCCACGAGCGACCATCGCTGAAGCCCCAGAACGTCAGCGACTTACACGCCTTCACCGCCAGGCAGTCGCCGACGATCCGCTTGTAGACGCCGGCCTGCCCGCGCAGCTTCCCCTCGGTCACCGGGAGCCGCAGAGCCACGTCCGCCTCGGTGATGTGGATCTCCAGACCGAGCGCCTCGAAGCGGCGCATGTTGTCGAGGAACGTCGGCGGTACGCCGCGCAGGTTGGCGTGCACCTGGAAGCCGACGCCGTCGATCGGAGCGCCGGCGGCCTTCAGCTCTCGGACGATCGCGTAGAGGCGGTTGGACTTCGCGTCGATGCCCTCGGCGCCGATCTCGTTGATGAACAGCTTCGCCTGCGCATCGGCAGCGCGGGCGGCCTTGAACGCCTCCTCGATGTAGCCCGGGCCGAGCTTGTCCAAGAACGGCGATGGGCGCAGCCCGCCATCATCGAGGATCGCCTCGTTGACGACGTCCCAGACACCGACCCGCCCGGCGAAGTGGCCCATGACCTGGCGGACGTGGTTCTCCATCGCGGCGCGCAGCTCGTCGCGGCCGAGGCCGCCGACCCAGCGCGGCAGCTGGTCGAACCACACGAGCGCGTGCCCGCGCACCTGCTGGCCCGCCTTCCGCGCGCTGTCCACGACCAGGTCGGCGTAGACGTAGTTGAAGTTGCCCTGGTCGGGCTCCAGCGAGTACCACTTCATCTCGTTCTCGGGCGTCACCGAGGAGAACTGCGTGGCGATCAGCTCGCGGTACGCACGGTTGTCGCGCTGCTGGATCCCACGGACCGCGGTGCCGATGGCGATCCCGCGCTGGGCGGCGAGCGCGCGCAGCGGCGGCCCCGGCAGTGGCTGGGCATCGCGACCCTGGCGCGCCAGCGCCGCAGCGATGAGCACGGCGGCGAAGAAGACGCCGCCGATCGCAACCCGGCGAAGCGTCAAAAAGCGCCGCGCCGGCTGATGACCGCCGGAACCGTCTTGACGAGGATGCTCAGGTCGAGGAAGACCGACCAGCGCTCGAGGTAGAGGAAGTCCAGCCGCACGAGGTCGTCGAAGTCCAGCTCCGAGCGCCCGGACACCTGCCACAGCCCGGTGATCCCCGGCGTGACGAGATAGCGCTTCTTGTGCCACTCCTCGAGGCGCTCGAAGTCGCGCTCGGGCAGCGGCCGCGGCCCGACGAGCGACATCTGCCCGCGCAGGACGTTGAGCAGCTGCGGTAGCTCATCGATCGAATGGCGGCGAAGGAAGCGCCCGACCGGCGTCATCCGCGGATCCTCGCGCATCTTGAACAGCGCCCCAGTGGCCTCGTTCAACGATTCGAGGTCGGCCTGGCGCTGGTCGGCGTCGCGATACATCGTGCGGAACTTCCAGCATGCGAACGGCTTGCCGCCGATGCCCGGGCGCATCGAGCGGTAGAGGATCGGACCGCGCGAGCTGAGCCTGATCGCGAGCGTGCTCGCGGCCAGCACCGGGCTGAGCACCATCAGGAGCATCGTCGATCCGACGATGTCGAACGTGCGCTTGACGACGTAGTCGATCCCCTCGAAGACGGGCGGCTTGAGCTCGAACAGCGGCACCGCCTCGCCGGGCACGAACTCCGCGCGGTGAACGAGGATCTCCATCGTCGACGGCGCGACCCGCACGCGGACGCCGTGGCCGTGACAGACGTCGACGAGCTCGACCGCCTGTGTCTGCGGGAAGTCGGGATCGGCGATGATCACTTCGTCGATGCGGTGGCGGTCGATGATCGGCGCGAGCTCCTCGAGCGTGCCGAGCGACAGCAGCCCGTTGTTCGGACGCGGCGTGAGCGAGATGAAGCCGACGACGTACACCGTCGGATGCGCCGCGTCGCGCAACGCGTGGCCGACGGCCTCGATGTGCTCGCCGCTGCCCACGAGCACGGCGCGACGCTGATAGCCCGCCATGCGCAGCAGCGCCCCCGTGACCTTCTCGTAGCTCAGCCGCAGCAGCGAGATGTAGATCACGGCGAAGAACAGCGAGCCGTAGAAGATGTAGTACGACGAGAACGTGTGGCCGCTGGCCATCGCGAAGACGAGCGCGACGAGCGCGACCTGGAACAGCGACGAGACGATCCGCGACAGGCCGGGCCGCTCGCCGCGCATCGAGTACAGCCCGGAGCGCGCGAAGAGCAGGACCGTCAGCAGGAAGGCGAAGTCGAACAGCTCCCGGGTGGACTGCGCCTGGATGCTCACGCGCCAGTCCGCCGAGATGATGCCGGCCTTCAGCCACAGCGCCGTGATGATCGCCATGTAGACGCCGAAGAAGTCGATCGTGAGCAAGGTCAGGACGCGGACGACCTTGCGCAGCGTGTCGAGCTTGAGCAGGAAGGCCAGGAGCGGGGGGCGCTTGCGCCTCACGTCGCGATCGGACAACGCGAACTCAGACGCCGGTTCGACGTCCTGTGCCTGCTCTCTCGCCTCCCGTGGCTGCTGTGCTGCTGTTGGCATATCCGTTGCTCTAACGCATCACTGTCGCAGATGTTCCGGCTTCGCACGCGACGTGCTGGACCTTCGGCCGTTGATCTGCTGCTCCTGCTCTCCCGTCATATTCCCCCCGTTCCGACAAGCGTTTCCGTGCCAGATTTCTCTATCGTCCGCCGCAGCCCCTCGCGCAGGTCGACCTCGGGCTCCCAGCCGAGTACCTGACGCGCCAGCGTGATGTCCGGCTGACGCACCTGCGGGTCGTCGGCCGGCAGCGCCTCGAAGACGATCTCCGAGCGCGAGCTCGTCACGTCGATGACCGTCTCCGCGAGGGCGAGCAGCGTGAACTCGTTCGGGTTGCCCACGTTGACCGGTCCCGGATGACCGGATTCCGTGAGCGCGATCATGCCGCGGATGAGGTCGTCGACGTAGCAGAACGAGCGCGTCTGGCTGCCGTCGCCGAAGACCGTGATCGGGCGATCCTGCAGCGCCTGACGCAAGAAGGTCGGGATTGCGCGGCCGTCGTGCGGGCGCATCCGGCTGCCGTAGGTGTTGTGCGCCATCACCCCGCTCCCGGCCCAGAAGTTCTCCAGCCCCGGCACCGAGAAGTCATAGACGAGCGGCGTCGCAGCGATCTCCCGGATCTGTGTCACCGGCGCCCACACGAGGTCGCCGGTGGTGCGTGCGGCGAGCCTCTGCTGGACGCCCCGGTCCCACTGCAGGGGATCGCAGGGTGCGACGTCGCTGAGCGTCAGGCGCCATTGGGTCGCGTACTGCTCGACCGCGGCGACCAGGCCAAAGCGAGCGAACGCGACGATGAGATCGTCCTTCAGCTCCTGCGAGAGCGTGAGGAAGGCAAGTTCCTCTGCCGGGGGCCTGCCGTCGCCGGCCCGGTAGCCGTCGAGGAACCACTTCAGCCGGCTGAGCGGCAGGCCGAGTATCCAGCCCGGAATCCGTTTGCAATCGCCGCCGAACCCAAGGCGCTCCATGAGGCGCAGCAGCAGCATCGAGTGCACGCAGATCGACGCCGAGCGCGCGCTGCCCGCGCGGGCATGAACGGCGCGCAGTCCGAGTTGCGCCCCTATGACCGAGGTCGCACGAGCGAGCAGCTCTTCGTCGCAGCTCAGCCTTAAAAACGCGCTGCCCCGGCTCTCGTGCCATGAGCCCGCGCCGACCCACAGTCCGAGGAACCACAGCAGTTCTTCGCTCACGCTGATGCGGACCGGCATCGGGACGCTTCGTCCGGCCGTGCGGACGAGAGCGTTTCCCGGCAGCTCGTCCACGATCCGCCGCAGCACGGGCAGCGGCACGCGGTCGCTGTCGCGCATGCGGATGAGCCTGGTCCACGCGCCGCTACGCCGGCTGGGGCCGGCGCTCCGGCGCTCGGATACGAGCAGCCCGAGGAGATCGCGGCGCTGCTCCCAGACCCGTGCTCCGAGTCCGGGGGCCTGCACGAAGAGCTTCCACGGATCGCCCTCGGCGCGGCGCCAGGCGTCGAGCATGTCGACCTCGGTCACGTCGCGCTGCGGGACGTCGATCCGGCGGGCGATCGCCACTCGGTCGCCGAGTTGGAGCTGCGCGACCGGCCGCGCCTCGGGTGCGCCGTGCGCGCCCTCAACGAAGATCGAGTGATGGCCGGTTACGCGGATCGAGCGCCCGTACCACGTTGTCACCTCGAAGCAGCGCTCGTCGGTCGGATGCGCGATCAGGGACGAAGCCTGCGCGGCGACGATCCGTCCCTCGTCGTCGAAGGCCGGCACGCGGTAGCCGTCGAGGGGGTACTCAAGCGCCGCCGACGGTTCGGCGACGGCCAGCCCGCCGCGTGTCGGAGCAGGCACATAGCCCACCGCGATCACGCGCGTCGCGAGCCGTTCCGCGAGCTTTGCAACGGTCTCCCTGCGCAACTCGGTTCCGTCGTCGTAGAGCACCTGCTCGTCGGCGAGCACGGAGTTGAAGATCCTGATGATCGACGTGTCCACGCCCTGCTGGCGGTGGTAGGCCATCGTCAGCGCCTCGGCATAGCGCTTGGCCTCGTCGTAGACGCCGCGCGGGCCGATCGGGTTGACGTGGCCCCAGTAGCTCTCCTTCTGGGGATGCACCTGCGGGTCGCCGTAGACCTCGCTCGTCGAGGCCAGCATGAAGCGCGCGCGGTGCTTCTTGGCGAGGCCGAGCGTGTGGTGCGTGCCGTGCGAGCCGACCTTGAGCGTGTGTAGCGGCAGGCGCAGGTAATCGATCGGCGAGGCCGGCGACGCGAGGTGGTAGACGACGTCGATCGGTCGCTCGACGAAGTAGGGCTGGGCGATGTCGACCAGGCGGAAGTCGAACTCGGGCACGCGGATGTGCTCGATGTTCGTCAGCGAACCGGTTTCTAGGTTGTCCACGCACACGACGTGATGCCCGCGACGCAGCAGTTCGTCACACAGATGAGACCCCAAGAACCCCGCGCCACCGGTTACCAAGCAGGTGGCCATCCAGCGACTCTATCCCCTGCGGGGTCGGCGATGCGCGGTCAGCGCTTGCGGGCGAGCTTGATCTGCTTCTTGCGAACGCCCGCGAAGAGCACGACGATGCCGTCGGAGCGCTGCTCGGCAAGCCCCTGCTTGACCAGCCGCTTGCACACGACGGGGCAGCGCTTGCAGCGCGGGTTGCTCTTGCAGCAGCCCTTCTTGGGCTTGATGAGGCTCGCCATTAGGCCAGCCTAACGCGTCGCGCTCAACGAGTACAGTGCCAACCATGACCGCCAAAGCCTTCGTCGACAGTCTCAATGAGCAGATCGGCCATGAGTTCGCCGCGTCCGCGCAGTACCTCGCGATCGCCATCTACTACGACGACGAGACGCTGCCCCGCTTGGCCGCCTTCTTCTACGCCCAAGCGCTCGAGGAGCGCAACCACGCGCTGATGATGGTCCAGTACCTGCTCGACGCGGGCGAGCGCGCGCCGATCCCCGGTGTCGCGGAGCCGATCAACGAGTTCGGCGACGTCGTCGAGCCGGTTGCGCTCGCGCTCGAGCAGGAGCGCCGCGTCACCGACCAGATCAACGCGCTGGCGGGGATCGCCCGCGACGAGCGCGACTTCACGAGCGAGCAGTTCATGCAGTGGTTCATCAAGGAGCAGATCGAAGAGGTCGCGTCGATGTCCGACCTGCTCAAGGTCGTCCAGCGCGCTAAGGACAACCCGCTGCTCGCCGAGGAGTACCTCGCCCGCGAGGCGCCGGCCGACAAAGGTCCGGATCCGACCGCGCCGCCGGTTGCCGGCGGCGGGATCTAACCCATCCCGCCCGTATGTGAGGGCATACTCGGGGGACCGTGCTCGGCTCTCTCACCGCCGCTGCGCGTCTGCGCGCGCGCGTCGGCTCTGCCGCGCCGCCGCGCGAGGAGCTCATCGCGCGCCATGTGAAGGGCCGCTCGTTCGTCGACGTCGGATGCATGTGGACGATCCACGGCGCGCTGTGCTTCGGCGCCGAGGACGCGGGCGCGTCGCGGGTCACCGGCGTCGACGTCATGGGGGCAAGCGAGGAGTTCACCGCCGAGAAGCGCCGCCGCGCTTCGAAGGTGCGCTTCGTCCAGGGCGATGTCCACGACCCGGCGACGGTTGCCGAGATCGGTCGGCACGATGTCGTCTGGTGCTCGGGCGTCCTCTACCACGCCCCACATCCGCTGCTGACGCTCGAGCGCCTGCGCGAGCTGACCGGCGGGACGCTGCTGCTGGCAACCGAGACCGTCGCCGAGACCCCCGGTCGTCGCGGAACGATCGTCATCGCTCCGGGTCCCGAGGAGCACCCCAACGCCGAGCCGGCCCGCGGGCCCAACGCGGGCTACGGGCCGTGGTACTGGGGCATCGCGCCCTCGGCGTTGCGCACGATGCTGAAGCTCAGCGGCTTTCAGATCGTCGAGGAGCACCGCACGCCGTTTCATGTGACGGTGGTTGCGCGATGAGCGACCTTCGTCGTTGTTGACGAGCCCGCCAAACGACCGCGAGCGAGCGGGACGTCGCGACCATCAACGCCGGCCGGCGCGATCACGCCGCCGTCGGAAGCCATGATCAGTACCGGTCCAGCGAGCACCGAGGATGCACAAGCGACCTCCTGCGAAAAGCACGCCCACCGGAGCGTCACTCGAGCATCCGCACGATGCACAATCGACACCTCACGCGATCGCGCCACACGAAGTGTCACTTGAGCACCCCCACGATGCACAGACCCCACGCCACCGCGGCCAGCGAAGCGTCACTCAAGCACCCCACGATGCACAAACCGACACCTCACACGCCGACGCCAAACGAAGCGTCGATCGAGCATCCCCGATGCGCCCTCACACGCCGACACAAGCGGAAGCTTCACTGAGCACGCGCTCCGCTCACATGGACCCGCACCGCATCGCCGACCGGCCACGGGCCATTGTTCGCGCGCGCGTCGTCCCGGCGTGCCGCCCCCCCGCGTGCACTGCACCCACGCCGCACGGCGGCGCCAGCACTCGAGGGACGCGCCGCCTACCCGCTCACCCCGGCGCAGTCGAAGGCCGCGTGCCGAGCCTGACCTTGACGGCTCGCTCGCCGCTGGCGCGGCGGATGCGCAGAGACACCTCGTCACCGGGCTGCTGAGCGACGATCGCGGACGCGACGTCGGCGGACTGCTTGACGGAGCGGTCGCCGACGGACAGGATGCGGTCGCCGGGCTGCAGGCCGGCGTCGGCGGCGGGCCCGCCGGGCATCACGCTGTGGACGACGGCACCGACTCCGGTGACGACATCGCTCGTCGAGACGCCGAGGTAGGGCCGCTTGATCTCCTTGCCGGTCTTCAGTTGGGGCACGACGTCCTTCGCCGTGTCGATCGGGATCGCGAAGCCGACGCCGTCGTTGGAGCCGCTGTTGGACGCGATCTGCGCGTTGATGCCGACGACTTGGCCTCGCGCGTTGAGCAGCGGACCGCCCGAGTTGCCCGGGTTGATCGCGGCGTCGGTCTGGACGACGTTGTCGATCGAGAAGCTGTTCGGCGCGGGGATCGTGCGCCCGAGGGCGGAGATGACGCCTGTCGTCAGCGTGCCCTCAAGGCGGTAGGGGCTGCCGATCGCGATCGCGGGCTGGCCGACCTTCAGCCCTCGTGAGGAGCCGAGGGCGAGCGGCGTCAGCTTTCGACCCGAGGGATCGATCTTCAGCAGCGCGAGGTCGGTCGACTGATCGGCGCCCACGACGCGGGCGTCGATGGGCCCGCCCTTCTCGAAGCGCACGCGCACGGTGTCGGCGCCGTCGACGACATGGTCGTTGGTGAGGATGTAACCGTTGCCGTCGAGCACGAAGCCCGAGCCCGAGCCGCCGCCTCTGCCGGAGCGCGTATCGACCGACACGACCCCGGGGCTGACACGTTCGTACAGCGACGAGACGTCGGTGGCAGTGCGTGCGGGCGCGGAGGGAGCGGCCGGATCGCTCTGCACCCGTGGCGGAGCGACCTCAACCGTCGAGCTGGTCGATTCGAACGCGCCGCCGATCGCCAGGCCGCCCAGCGGCAGCGCAACCACGAGAGCGCCGAACAGCGCAGCTAGGAAATTGGAACGGCGGCGGTCTGTGCTCATGGCGCTCAAGTCAACGGTAGGTCGCTGAAGCGTCCCTCATTCCCGCGTAAGAGTTCTCTTACGCAACCGACGCAGATCGCGTCGGCTGCATTCATTGAGTCCTAAGAGTTTTCCTATGCCTTAGCCGGTGGTGGCGGCTGGCACGTACTCTTGCCCGCATGGCCACTCAAGAGCGTCTGACCGTTGCCCCGATCGTCGGCCCGGACGATCCGCGGCGCTTCACCGACTCGGGCATCGAGATCGCTCCGCTCTACAGCGAGGACGACCTCCCGGCCGACCTCGATCTCGGCGAGCCCGGATCCTTCCCGTATACGCGCGGTGTCCACGAGGAGATGTATCGCAAGCGCCCGTGGACGATGCGCCAGTACGCGGGCTACGCCTCTTCCACCGAGTCCAACGAGCGCTACAAGTACCTGCTCGCCCACGGCTCGACCGGGCTGTCGATGGCGTTCGACCTGCCGACCCAGCTCGGCCTGGACTCCGACGACGGACGCTGCCTGGGCGAGGTCGGGCGCACAGGCGTCTCGATCGACACGATCGACGACATGCGCCTGGTCTTCGACGGCATCCCGCTCAACGCGATCTCGACGTCGATGACGATCAACGCGCCGGCCACGGTGCTGCTCGCCCTGTACACGCTCGTCGGCGAGGAACAGGGCGTGCCGCTGAGCGAGCTGCGCGGCACGACGCAGAACGACGTCCTCAAGGAGTACATCGCGCGCGGGAACTTCATCTACCCGCCCGAGGGCACGATGCGCCTGACGACGGACCTCTTCGCGTACTGCAAGGAGTTCGTCCCGAAGTGGAACACGATCTCGATCTCCGGCTACCACTTTCGCGAGAAGGGCTGCTCGGCCGTCCAGGAGGTCGCGTTCACGCTCTGCAGCGCGATCGCCTACGTGCAGGCCGCGCTCGATGCGGGGTTGGAGGTCGACGAGTTCGCCCCGCGCCTGGCGTTCTTCTTCAACGGCCACAACAACGTCTTCCAGGAGGTTGCGAAGTTCCGCGCCGTCCGGCGGATGTGGGCGCACATCATGCGCGACCGCTTCGGCGCCAAGGACGAGAAGTCGCTGAAGCTGCGCTTCCACACCCAGACCGGCGGCGTGACGCTGACGGCACAGCAGCCGCAGAACAACGTCGTGCGCGTCGCCCTGCAGGGCTTCGCGGCGGTCTGCGGCGGCACACAGTCGCTGCACACCAACGGCTACGACGAGGCGCTGGCACTGCCGTCGGAGCGGGCGGCGAAGATCGCGCTGCGCACGCAGCAGATCATCGCGCACGAGTCCGGAGCGACCGACACGATCGACCCGTTCGCGGGCTCGTACTACGTCGAGTCGCTGACCGACGAGATCGAGTCGCGCGCCTACGAGCTCATCGCGAAGGTCGACGAGCTCGGCGGCTCCGTCCACGCGATCGAGTTCATCACCAACGAGATCGACGAGTCCGCCTGGGGCTACCAGGAGCGCTACCGCCAGAAGCAGGACATCGTCATCGGCGTCAACAAGTACGAAGAGGACCAGATCGAGATCGAGGACATCCTGCGCGTCGATCCGGCCACCGAGAAGGCGCAGCTCGACCGCCTGGCGGCGTTCAAGCGCGACCGCGACCACGAGCTGGTCGCCAAGCGCCTCGACGAGCTGCGCGATGCGGCCCGCGGCACGGACAACCTCATGCACCCGATCCGCCAGGCGCTCAAGGACCGCTGCTCGATGGGCGAGGTCTGCGGCGCGATGAAGGACGTCTTCGGGGCGTACCGGCCGCGGGCGTAGGCTACCGCCGCCGCAAGTGGGACTTCTGCCGGCATGCTGACTGAGGGGATTCTCGTCTACGACATCGTGCTGTCGGTGCACATCCTGGCCGTCGTCCTGGCCTTCGGGGTGACCTTCGCGTATCCGCTGCTGGACGCATACGTGCGCAAGGCCAGCCCCGGCGATCTCGTCACGCTGCATCGTTTCCAGGTCGTCCTGTCGCAGCGCTTGATCCAGCCCGCGATGGTCGTCGTGCTTCTGGCGGGGCTGTACCTCGCGCTCGACCGCTACGACTTGGGCAAGCCGTGGATCAGCGCGACGTTCGCGATCCTGATCGTGTTGTTCGGGCTGGCCGGCGCCGTCTTCACCCCTACCGAGAAGAAGCTGGTCTTGCTCGCCGAGCGTGATCGCCTGTCCGCCAGCGGTCCGAGTCCGGAATATGAAGCGCAGGCCCGCCGATTGACAATTTTTGGGAGTGTTTGGCTACTGCTCGTGATTGTTGCGATCTTCATCATGACGGTGAAGCCAGGCGCGTGATTTAAGGAACTATTCGGAAGGACTCCGGAACGGGTGGGCGAAATTTCGGAGCTATGGAGCATTCCACGGCTCAGCGCCGGTTGGTCAAGTCCCGGCCTGAGCTTTGGGCACAAGTCAGCAGTGAGACTTCGCTGGCTCGGCACCTCGCCGAGTTCGGGGAGATCCGCATCACTCGCGTCGAACCGGAGACCACCGTCGCCTGGGAGGGCGACCGCGCCAGCGGCACGGTGGAGCTCGCGCCGGCCGGATGGGGGACGAAGGTCACGCTGACGGCGGCCCCCTTGGCCGAGCCCGCGTCCGGCGGAAGCCCTGGGCTCATCGAGCAGCATTCGCACGGCGAGCCGGCTGCGCCCGCTGCGCTCGCCGGTGCTGCGGAGCCACAGGCCGGCGCGGTAGGACCAGCCATCGCGGAACCACAGGCCCTCGCGGAACCACCCGCCACCGCGGAACCACACACCACCGCGGAACCACACACCACCGCGGAACCACACACCACCGCGGAACACACCACCGCGGAACCACCCGCCACCGCGGAACCACAAGC
>DASVPU010000203.1:0-28657 GCA_036389475.1 Solirubrobacteraceae bacterium | reverse complement strand
TCAAGCAATAGCGACGCCGGACTGGTCGCGATCGGATCGCCGACAGGGACGTTGACGCCGGGGGCGTCCGCAGGTCAGGCTGCGGCGACGACGTGCGTTACACGCGCTGCAGTAAGAGGCTGGTCGGGCGAGGCAGATCATGGGCCAGCCAACGCGGTACCTCGGATGGCGGCCTCACCACGATGATCTCGTCAAAGCACCGCGGGTCCCACGCATCGGCCACGGCGAGGAGCGGGTCAGCGTCCCCCACGACGCCGTCGACGGTCACGCCCGACGTTACGCTCCTGAGTGATATCACCGACGACTGTGAGACCACACACACATGCGTGTCAACCTCCATCAGCGGAGCGCGTGGCCGGCTGGACGACCCGCTCACCGATAAGCGTTCGTCTGAGCAGTCGCGGCGCAACGGCCGCTCCACGATGAGTAGCCGAAAGCCGGCGTGTGCGCGTGCAGCGGCGAGCTGATCGGTGCGTGTCTGGCCGCGGACGCCGTAGCCGTCGACATCGCCCGCGTTCGCTTCGAGCTGGTCGCAGAGCTCAAGCAGCGCCGGCTGCGGGATCGCGGCGAGGTCGTCGGGAACGGACCCCAGCCAGCGCAGCGCGCACAGCTGCACGGCGACGCCGAGGCGGCTGTCGCCGCGGTGCTTGAGCGCGAAGCGCAGGTCAGCGGGCGAGAGCTTGAAGTGCTCGACGAGGTCCTCCGGGCCGATCTGCTCGGGGAAGCTGTCGAGCGCGCGGCGTTCGGCAGGGCTGAGCCAGCCGGCCATCAGAACTCGACGTCCATGCGTTCCATCGCGGCCTGGCGGTCGGCCTTGGACGGCAGGCTGTAGGCCGCGTCGTCTCGATCCGGACATGGCCTACCGTCGAGATCGATCGCAGCGAAGCCGGCTTCTGCGCCCTCCTCGTCGCGCTGCTCGTCGCCAGCACGAACTTGACGTACTCCCCTTGGAAAGCCGGCCGTCGTCGGCGCTCGGGCCGCGACGGCGACGGCGGTGCTGAGCCGTGCGCCGTGTGGGGTCGAAAACGCTTCGACGCCGGCGATGGGGTAGTCATTCCCGTCAGCGAGCTGCACGTCCTGCCGCGCTTCCTACGCACGCAGCGGCCGCTCGACGCGGCGGCGAGCATGTCGGCGCCTAGGTCGCGCCGGGTCGGGCCGGGTGCCCGGAGCGATCGGACGTTCTCAGCGCGGCGCGACGCGCAGGATCGCGCCACGCCGCTCAAGTTCTCGCGCGCGACTGAGGATCTCGCGCGCGGCAGCTTGCGGGCTTTCAGCGGCGGCGGCGATCATCCCCCACCGGCCGGGAATCGAGCTCATGACGGTGAAGCTGTCCTCGTCTGCGAATGTTCGCAGAGCGTCGAGCGTCTGCCCGGGCGCGGGACAGATGACTTTCGTTGCGCCGTAGGGAGGTCCGCCCGCGGACCACACGCTGTCGAGGAAGTGGCGCAGGTATTCCGCGCCGTGTGAGGAGAGGTTTGGATCTTGGAGCGCTACGAGCACCTTGTCGCCGAACGTTCCGCCGATCCGACCGACAGCGAAGTCGAAGCCCGCTGTGGCGAGACCGAGGTCGTGCGTGGCGAACGCGGCGCGCAGCTCGGCGATCGCGTCGATGATCACGCGATAGTGCTCGCGGGAGAGCCCCATTGCTTGGCATCCCTGCTCGTCGAGATAAACGTTGCCCTGCCACGAGGTGCCGTTCGTGATTTGGAGCGTGAGGCCTTCGGCGACGCGCCCCGCGCGGATGTGGCCGGATGGAGCGACTAGCAGGTCGTCGCCGTCGACGTGCGCGCGTTCGTACGCGATGTGCGCCTCGAGCACGTACGCCTCGCGGCTGCCCCAGGCTCGACCTGCGAGCTCGCGCAGCCGTGCGAGATCGTTAAGCTCGATTGCCGTCACGATGCGCGCTCCGGCGCCGGCCTCGGATGGCTTGAGGCAGCCCAGGCGTAGGTCGTAGCGCTCGCGTAGCAGGCGCGCCGCGCTCAAAAGCCGCTCGGTGAAGGCGTCTGGCTCGCGCTCGGCCGCGTCGATCGTGTATCCGGGCAGCAGCGGGGTCTGGACGCCGAGGCGGCGATGCAGCGCCGTCAGCGCGCTCTCGGCCAGAAGCAGCTCTTGAGGATCGCGCCTGCGGACGTCCAGCGTCAGGGCGTCGTCGACGGTCGGGTGCAGCGGCGCCTTGGCGTTCCAGTGGTCGGCGACCGCCGGGCTGTTGGCGTCCGTGCGGATCTCGTCGAGGTTGGCCAGTCGCGCCAGCGTCAGCAGCACAATCTGCATCTCGCGGTCGAGCGCGTAGAGGCGCACGAGCGTGGTTGGACGGGCCTGCAGCAGGGCGGCCAAGTAGGCGAGCTCCGGGGCGCGTCCGTCGCTGTCGAGCGCGAGTTTGATGATCGCGTGCGACAGGTAGTAGTGGTCGAGGTCCGGGATCGTGACACGCTCGAGGCCCGCCAGTTCGGCCGCGAGGCGCCACGGGGCGGTCCGCCCGACGACGACGTCACCGGTGCGGGCGAGGCTGACCGCGCGCGTCTCGACGTACGTCGCGACATCGTCGGGCGTGCGGCGGCTCTCGGCGTCGCCAAGGTCGGCTTCGAGGCTGCGCAGCCCGCGCGTCGCGGAGTGCACGATGAGCGCACCCTCCGCGCCGCGGTCGCTGGCGGCGGGGCGCAACACCCGCTCCGCTGCCGCCGGCACGTCGTCGACCGAGAGGTTCAGCAACTGCTGAGCGGCCGCGGCAAGGGTGGAGTCGTCGAGCGTCAGCGGACCGGTGTAGAAACCGTCCCAGCGAAACGGGACGCCGCCGTCGCGCGTCACCGACCAGACGCCGGGATCGGATGCGGTGCGTGGAGCTGTGATTCGGTCACATTTAAGCATCGGTGAGCGGTTGCTATCCCGCGAAGGACACATTACGTTGCGCTACGCCATCGCTGGTCCTGCGAGTGTCCGGGGGAACACCGTGTATCAACGTCGTCAGACGCGGCGATCGCCGCGTGCCGGGTCGCGCTCGGGGCGTGCGTCGTGATCTTGCTCGCCCACGCGATGGACGCCGCATCCGAGGACGCCATCCTCGACGAGCACCTGCACTACCGCCCGGATCTCGCTCGCAAGGGCGCGCGCGCGCTGGCGCGAGCGCTCGCCGTTGACCGTCCGTCGATCCTGATCATGCGCGCGGGGCTGGACGTCAACGCCGCGCGCGCTTGGCGGGCGGCGATGCCGGACGTCCCGCTGCTGGCGGTGTGCGAGGCCTCGAATGCCGAGGACGCGACATCCTTGGCCGCGCTGGGGATCGCAGTGCGAACGCTGGTGGCGCAGCCTGCCGAGGATGGCTTCGCGGTTGCTGCGCTGCGGCTCGCCGAGCAGACCTGGACGAAGCTCGTGACGTGCGGCGAGTCGGTGGCGAGGAGGAGGCCGGCGCCCATCGGCCGGATCGCGCTAGTCGGTGCCGGCATCGTGAACCTGATGACCGCGCTGGCGCTGGTGCGTGACGGGCTCGAGGTCGCCATCTTCGAGGCCGCGCCCGATCCTCGCAGCAACGCCGACCCGGGCCTCTTCGGCTGCACGTGCGGTGGCGACAACGCGCGCATGTTCACGCTCACCGAGGCCGACAACTACAACGACAAGCGCTACGAGCCCTCGGGCGACATCAATGTGCTGCTGGATCGCCCCGTATCGGCCTGCGGCTGGCGGATCGTCGACGGACGGCCGCTGCTGCCCGCCGAGCACTGCTGGGTCGACGAGTACCGCGATATCCCGCCGTGGCTCGCTCACGCCTACACCGAGGACATCCTGTCCTTCAACAGCGAGGCATGCGAGCTGTGGGCGGCGCTGCGCCGAGAGGAGCCCGAGCTCTTCCAAGACGTCGCACTGTGCGACGGGATCGTGCGCCTGTACAACGATGCCGATCACTTTCGCGCGCAGATCGAGCGCCAGCGGCGCGTCGGCGCGCTGCACCGCGCGCTGGACCTCGGCGGACTCGTTGAACGCCATCCGGCGCTGCGCGCGGCGATCCATGGGGCAGCGCTCGTCGGCGCTATTGAGGTCGTCGGCTTTACGGTCGCCGTGCACGACTTCGTCGCCCGCATCCTCGGAGCGCTCGAGCGTCGCGGCGTGCAGCTGCGCTTCGACGAGCGCGTGCACGAGCTGCGCCTGCGCGAGAACGAGGTGCAGGGCATCGTCACCGACGCGGGATTGATCAACGCGGAGAACTACGTGCTCTCGGCCGGAGCCTACGGCGACGATCTGCTCGAGGGCACCGCTTCGCACGGCCAGATCCAAGGCGTCCTCGGCGCCTGGCTGACGGTCCCCAACCTCCAGCCGCGACTTGAGCACTCGCTGAAGGTCTCGCGTCGCGGCCACACGGCCGAGGACTCGAACATCACGGTCGGGAACGATCGCGACGGCCGCCCCGTCCTCATCCTCGGCTCAGGCTACGGCTGGGTCGGGCTGGACCCGGCGAATATCGACGCGCACGAGATGGAGGGGCTCTTCGCTGCGGTCGAGGACACCGCGTACAGGCTGTTCCCTCGCGCGCACGCGGCCGCGGTCGCCGATGGCACGCTCGCGGCGAGCCGCCGGGTCTGCGTGCGGCCGTGGACATCGTCGAGTCTCGGCATCTTCGAGATGCTGCCGGCGCGCGAGGGTGGCGTAGCGATCGTGACCGGCGCCCATAACACGGGCGGGTTCGCTCAAGCTCCCGCCGTGGCCACCGCCGTCGTCCGCGCGCTACGTGGCGCCCACCACCCGATGCACGTGCTCTATCACCCCAGCCGGCGCCGCGGGTTCCTCGAGAAGCGGTCGGCGCGGCCTACGCTCGTCGCCTGACCGTGACGATCCGGCGAGGCAACAGCGCGTTCGAGCGAAACCCGGCGGATGCACAGACCCGCCTGCGAGTGGTGCTGCTGCGCTCTGACGACCCGCACCAGCGGTGGCTTGAGCGCGAGCTCGATCGGACGCTTGAGCTCGTGGGTGTCGTGGTCGAGCCTGGCGCGGCGCAGCAGGCGCGGCTGCCGCGGCGTCGCGGCGTCTGGTGGGCGCGCCGCTACCAGGTGCTGCGCCAGCGTGCCTGCGGTCGCGCCGCCTACCGGGCAAGCTACTTCGACGCACTGGCCGCCAACCAGGAGTTGAGCACCCCGACGGTCATTGTCGAATGGATCAACGACGCGCGCTCGAACGCGGCCGTGACTGGTTGGGCACCCGACGTCATCGTCGTGTGCGGCACGACGATCGTCGCCGACGCGATCATCGCGTCTGCCCCGCTCGCCATCAACGTCCACGCGGGCTGGCTGCCCGGGTACCGCGGCAACCACGCGATCTACTTCGCGTACGAACGCGGCGACTTCGCGCACATCGGCGCGTCGCTGCACATCGTCAGCAGCGAGCTCGACGGCGGCGACCTCTTCGCGGTGCATCGCCCGACGATCTATCCGCACGACCACGACGAGCACCTGTACTGCCGTTCAGTCCACGGCGCGGGGCTGCTCCTGTGCGAGCTGTTGTGCGCACTGGAGCGCGGAACCCCACTTCGGTGCACGCCGCAGGCCCACCGCGGCGAAACCTTCCGCCACCGCGACCGAACGCCGGCTTCCGAGCTGCGCCTGTGGCTGCGGCGACGTCTCGGTGCCCACCGCGTGCCGCACCTCGACAAAACCAATGCCCGAGCTCAATTCCGAGACGGTAACGAACCACCCGCGGGGGGCGCAGCCGACGCATAGAGCTGGCAGAGTGCCGCTGGATCCGCGAACAGCCTGGGCACGCACGCGACCAGCACACGACGGCGACTAACGATCAGCGTTGTCTCGCGCAGACTTGTGGTCGGAACCCCTGACTGGTGCGATCGCCATGAAGAACGTGGCCTTCTCGCCCCGCGCGGGGACGGTCAAGGTCGGCCGTACCGTGACCTGGATCAGCGGGGATCGCGTCCCGCACAACGTCGTCGCGACCTCGGGCGCGACGTTCCACTTGGACATTTCGGCCAGGACAAGACGTTCAGCTTCCGCGCCACCAGATCCGGCACGATCGCGTACGTGTGCTCCCTGCACCAGGGGATGAGCGGCACGCTCACGGTCACCCGCTGAGGAAGGCGCCGCTGGGCTTTTCGCTAGCGCAGAGAGACAGCGGCACGGTTGACGCTCGTTAGGCACACCTAATAAGGTGCGCCTAACTCTACGTTCGTCGTGCGAAAGGGGCAGCTGCGGTGCAATCTGGGGGAGGAGGAGCAGCGAGGCCGGGTGCGAGCTTGGCCTCCGTCGTCGACGTGCCGGTCGAGGATCGCGCGACACGACCGCAGCCGGCGGCGCCTCGCCGCCGGCGCAGGAGGCGACGTCTCGCTGGCGCAGGGCGGTGGCGTCGGGTAGTCGTACGCGGACATCGCTGGGCGGCGATGGTCACCGGCGTGCTCTTGCTGACGGTCACGCTCAGCGGCTTCACGCTGCTGTACGAGCCGGATCTCCAGAAGCTGCTGCACCCCTCGCTGTATGACGCCGCGCCCGCCGCGCAGACGATCTCGGCGGATAGGGCGCGGGCGGCCGCGCTGCTCGAGGTCCCGGACCTCAAGGTCGACAACGTCGTCAAGAACCGCGGGGTATGGGAAGTCCGCGGTCAGCTGGTCAACGCCGAAGGACCGTACCGCCAGGTCCACGTCGATCCGGGAACGGCAGATGTGCTGGGCATCGGCAACGCCAACGGCGGGGTCCTCGGCGTGCTGAAGAACCTGCACATGTGCGCCCTGACGTGCGAGAAGTACGCGGGCTACTGGGGCGCGATGGCCTACGAGCTCAACCTCCTCGGCAACGAGTTGACGGTCGGCACGCTGCTGCTCAGCCTGATCGGACTCGTGCTGTTCGGCCTGGCGCTCAGTGGGCTGATGCTGTGGTGGCCGGGAGTCAGCCGGATGGCGCGCGCGTTCGTCCTGCGCCGCCACAAGGGCCGCTATGCCGTCAACTACGACCTGCACAAGCTCGCGGGAATGGCCGCGATCCCGTTCTTGCTGATGTGGTCGATAACCGGCATGAGCTTTCAGTTCAAGCAGATCGACGACGCCTGGTATGGGGTCCTGCCCGGCTCCAAGCCGGCCGAGCGCGAGGAGTTGAAATCAAAGCCGATCGAGGGCATGTCGGTCTCGCCCGGGCAAGCCGAGCAGATCGCACGCAAGATGGTCCCGACGGGGCGGTTGGCGTCGGTGTCGCTGCCCGATCCAGAGACGAAGGACTCTGCCTACTCGATCTCGTTCTCGGAGGGAACCGACCCGCGCCAGTACGCGTCCAGGCGTGGCGACGTCCGGGTCGGCGTCGATAGCTACTCCGGGCGCGCGACGATCACCAACGGCGATCCCTCCGTCGATCGACCGATCTCCCAGACCCTGTGGGAGTCGTGGAAGTTCCCGATCCATTCCGGCACCGCCATCAACGGAGCGCTGCGCACGCCGTGGCTGCTGTTCGGGCTCGCTCCGCCGCTGCTCGCCATCACCGGGATGACCACGTGGCTGATACGACGGCGCAAGCGTCGAGCACAGGCGCCGCTGGCAGCCGTCTGAGCACGCCGTGATCGAAGGGTTGCTGCTCACCCTCGGCGTCTACGCCGCAGCGCTCGCAGCGTTCAGCGCCGGCTACGCAATGCGCGGCCGCGCGCCGACTCCTCGCCATGCCGCGGCCGCGCTCGTGCTGCAGGCCGGGCTCACCGTACACGCGCTCGGGCGCTTAGCGACCCTCGCCGGCTCCGCGCGGCCGCCGGACCTCGCTGTCGCGGTCGGCTACGCGATCGCCAGCGTGCTTGTACTCCCGCTCGTCGCCGGCTCAGTCGCATCTGTGCTCGACGGCCGTTCACCGGTTACGTCCAGCGCGTGGGACGCCGCCGCGCTGGCGCTCGCGAGCGCCGCCACGGTCGTGGTCGTGGCTCGCATGAATGCGACCTGGCGATGACCGGGCCCGGCGGGACGCTGGCCGTCACCTACAGCATCCTCGCGCTGGCCGCCGGCGCGCGCAGCCTCACGCAGATCACCACGCATCTGCACGAAGCACCGCTCGCGTACGGCCTCTCCGCGGTCGCCGCCGCGATCTACCTGCTGATCGCAGTTGCGCTGCGCGCGCCGTCGAGCCGCTGGCGCCAGACCGTGCTCGTCGCCTGCGCGGCCGAGCTGGCCGGGGTGCTCACCGTAGGTTGCGCGACGGTGCTGCGACCGAGCGCGTTCACCGATGAAAGCGTGTGGTCGCACTTCGGCGAGGGCTACGCCTACCTTCCGCTTGCACTGCCTGTGCTCACACTCGTCTGGCTGACACGCGAGAGCAGCCTGCCGCGCACTTAACTTCGAAAGGAGAGCCGAACAGTCACGCCGCCAAAGGAATCGGCGGACGATGGCTGTGCAGGAGGGACCTCAGCTCGCCATAGTCGACGAAGGGCAACTGCGAGAGCAGTCCGGTCATCTCGAAGGTCGCCTGCACCTGTTGGGGACCACGCACCAGCACCAACTGCTTGCCACCGCCGCGCGAGCGAGCATTCGCCTGGATGAGAACCTTCAGCCCGTCGGCGGCGATGAAGTCCAGGCCGCTGAGGTCAACCACGACCTCGTGTGCTGCAGTGGCCTCCGCGCGCTTCAGCTCGTCCTCGAATGCCTGGGCAGTATCCATGTCAAGCTCCCCGATCAGCTGGACCAGGTGAATATGTCCATCAGGCTTTGAGTGAATGATGAGCTTCGAAGGAGCAGAGAGTGGGTCTCTCGCTCGAGAACGGGCAGCGTGCCGGCGGAACAATGGGTACTCCAATCGCGGGTGCCGATATTCGACGTGGCCTTCCTGGCCGTCCTGGTCTTGGTCGTCCTGTCCGACTCTTAGAACGCTTCAGGACCTCCTTGGTTGGTGGATGACCCTGGTTCGACGGCAACGGTGCCGCGCAGCTTCGTGCGTGAGCCCAGCACGCCGCCGTCGGTTGCCGTTCGGCGCGACCCGCCTCCCGCTGGGGCGAGCTTCCGAGCCCGAGCGCACGTTCGTCGCTCGCCCGCAAATTCGGTTGTCGGCGCGCTGGGCCGGCGCTAGGCTCACGCGTGGGAGCCGTTGTGCAGCGCGCACTTCATCGAGGCGGACTGTCCTGCGGTCGGCCGCATTTGATCCGTGCACGGGTCGCGAGCGTGTGCGAAGTGGATCGGCCTCTCTTGTGTAGTGCGTTACTGCTCGACCTCGTGCCATCAACCGGCAGATCCGTCTGCACCGCAGCGAAGGGGAAGTCATGCCTGAACTCACCGCCAACTCAAGCCAGGTCGGTCACGGGACGATCCGCATGCGTGGATTCAACCAGCCGGCCGCCGCGGCGCCCGCGCCCGCGTCCGCTTCCGCGGCATCGGTCGGACACGGAACGATCCGACTGCGCGGGCGCGATGTGACGGCGGCCGCGGCGGCCCCATCCGCCCCCGCACCGGCTGCGCCGGTCGTGCCTTCGGGCCCGGTGGGACACGGCGCGATCCTGCTGCGCCGGTAGCGCGTTTCTCCGTCGGTCAGTCAGCGCGATCCGCTGGAGCTGTGGCGCGGACGCAAGCGGGCGAGTTCACGGCGGGCACAGCCCGCGGTTCTCGCCCGCCGACCGCGTCCTCCAGGTGGCCCGGCACCCGGGCACCGACGCCCTGAGATCTATACGACGCTCTCGATGTCGCCGCGGAGGCGCTGCAGCCCCAAACGCATGCGGCCCTTGACGGTCCCGGCAGGCAACCCGAGGTGCTCAGCGATCTCGCTGTGCGTCAGCTCGCCGTAGAAGGCAAGCGTGATCACCTCTCGCTGAACTTCGGGGAGCCGGGCGAGCAGGCTGCGCACTTCGCGAGCCTCGGCACGCGCCACGACCTGCTCAGCAACACCGCTTGCCGCACGCACGGTGTGGAGGTTGTCGTCGCTGGCTCGGTGTCCAGCATGCAGGCCGTTGCGGCGTGTGACGTCGATCGCGCGGTAGCGTGCCACGGTCAGCACCCACGGCGCGACCTTACCTGCCTGCATCTCATAGCTCGTGCGTGTCTTCCAGATCGAGATGAACGCCTCCTGGACGGCCTCCTCGGCGCGACCGTCATCGCGGCAGACCGCCTGGGCGACGCGGTACGCGCGGTCGTAGTAGCGGTCATACAGGACAGCGAACGCCGAGACGGATCCTGCCTTGAGATCCGCCATCACTTGATCGTCATCGACAGCGCCCGGATCCGCAACGAGGTCGCCCGCGCTCACGGCACTGCCCACGCTGCCGTGGTCAGATGAGTGGGGGCCAGGACACACCTACGGTGTGTCTGAAATACGGCGCGCTTAGCCTTGTCGGGGCTGTCAAGATCGACGCACGAGTAATCACACGCTCGTAACTCGATGTACCGGATCGATGACGATTGCCGTACGGCGATGCTGGCATCTGTCTTGGTGTCAATCGCGGCCGAGCCCCGGTCGGGAAACGTACGCGCAACACCATGTATTGCGGGGATCAGCGGAACCCCTTTCTGGGCGCGCCACGGCCGGCCAGACCGTGTTCACTCCCATCGCGAGACAACAGCTTTCCTCGCATCCGCGACGAAGTCAAGCTCATCGGAACCTCAAGCCCGGCCGGCTCCGCCGGCACTTGTTGTGCGCTTTTCTAGCCCATCGGGGGAGGCGCGATTGGTCCGCGCATGTCACGCTGACGAGTAGGATCAAGAACCTATCGGCGTTCAGGAAGTTCGCCTAGAGCAGTGATCATGGAACGAGCCCAACTAGACATAGGCGATAGCAGCACAGACGGCACAGCCCGCCCGATCGGCATGTCGCTCCTGACAGCGCTCGCAACCTTCGGGCTCGTAGCGGGCACGGCCGCCGGGCAGGAGTACCAGCTGCCGAGTCCGTTTCCGCAGCTCAGCCCGCCCCCGCTCGTGCGCATCGTTGGACGAACGACCGGCCGGGGCGCCAAGATCACGCGGCTTTCTGTCCGAGCGCCCGTCGGTGCCACGATCGTCAGCAAGTGCATCGCCAAGAGCAGGAGGCGCTGCCCGTATGCAAAGCGAGTCGCGGCTGTGTCGGGCGCCGTGGGAACGCGCACGGTCCACGTCAACGGCTTCGAGCGCACGTTCCGCGCCGGCGTCGTGCTCCAGTTGTACGTCGTCAAGGCCGGACGGACCGGCAAGTACACGAGCTTCCAGATCCAACTGCGCAAGACGCCGCTGCGGCGCGATCGCTGCGTGGCAGGCCTCACGCTGATTCCGGTTAGCTGCCCGTCCGGCTGACCCGCGACCCGCGCCCGGCTGGACCACCCGGCAGGGACGTCAGGCTGCTCGACGGACAGGCGGCCATGGGGGTGCTGGGGCGACTCCCGCCGCCGGCTCCCGACGCCGAGCCACCGACGGTCCCGATGGCTCCCGACTCAACCGGAGTCGTCGAAGGACTGGCTGGGCGGGGGTGGGGGCGGGGGCGGCGGAGGCGGTGTAACCGGGCGCGGACGGTACACCGGCGGCGGCGGCGGAGGAGGAGGCGGCGGCGTCGGGCGCCGGATCACCGGCGGGCGGTAAACCGGTGCAGCCGGCGGCGCCACGACGACGTGCCGGCGATGCGAACGAGCACGGCGAGCGCGGGTTTGCGCTCGCGCGGCGATTGCCCGCTGCCTCTCGCGAGCTGCGCGCTCCCTCTTTTTCCGCGCCTGGGCGGCCCGCTCGGCGCGGGCGCGCGCAAGCGCCTTGGAAGGTTGGGGCGGGACGGCCGCCTTCGGCTGCGGCGCAGGGGGCTTGACCACGGCCGTCGTGACCGTGACCACCGGCTGCGTCGGACCCGCCTTCGACGCGGGCTCCTTTGCCACGAGCGGGACCGTCACCGCCAGCGCGGCAACGGTCACAACGATTCCGATGCTTGCGCGGTCCTTGCTCGTCATGTCGCCGTGGTCACCTGTCGATCCGGCGATCCGCTGACGACCGCGCCCGGAGATGAGAAGCTCGCGCTCCCCATGAGCCGCGGCGGCCGGAGATGATCGCCCATAGTGTCCATCCTAGTCGTAGTAACGTGCCGCACTGGCCATTTTGCGCGCTCTGCGGACGCTTCGTGCGGCTCTCCGCAACATTGGCCTTCGCGGAGTGGTGCGCGATGGACAGAACTCGCGCCGGACACGCCCGCAGGGCTGCTGGCGCGGGCTCTCGGCAACGCCCTGCCGTAACAAGGCAGCGCCGGACTCGTCCGTGGGGGATGCTGGAAGGGCGGGACGATGGTGCACGTATTCGATGACCATCTTGGTCCGTTTGGGGAAGAGCTCCTAGTGGTTCGTCCTGTGAGTCCGTCCAAACGGGTGCGGACTTACAGGACGGACCACTAGTCGAAGTACGTGGGCTCGCGCGGCGTGTAGTGCTCTTCGAGCGAGCGGATCTCGCCGTCGGTGAGCTGGATGTCGAGTGCCGCTACGGCGTCGGCGAGGTGGTGCGGCTTGGTGGCGCCCACGATCGGGGCACTGACGACCGGGTTGTGAAGCACCCAGGCCAGCGCGACCGTTGCCATCGACACGCCGCGCGCTTCAGCGACCTGCTGGACGGCGTCGACGATCGCCTTGTCGCTGTCGTAGAACAGCGGACGGCCGAACATGTCGACCGACGGGTTGCTCTCCGAGCGCGCCGACCCCTGCTGGCCCCACGGCCGCGTGACCTTGCCGGCGGCGAGCGGGCTCCACGGCAAGCTACCGACCCCCTGGTCGGCTAGGAGGCCGAACATCTCGCGCTCCTCCTCGCGCTGGAGCAGGTTGTACTGGTCCTGCATGGAGACGAACTTCGTCCATCCGCTCGCCTCGGCGACGTGCTGCATCTTGGCGAAGCGCCAAGCCCACATCGACGAGGCGCCGATGTAGCGCGCCTTGCCGGCCTTGACCACGTCGTGCAGCGCTTCCATGGTCTCCTCGACCGGCGTGCCGGGGTCAAAGCGGTGGATCTGGTAGAGGTCGACGAAGTCGGTGCCCAGACGCGTGAGCGACGCGTCGATCTGCTCCAGGATCGCCTTGCGGGAGAGGCCCCCGCCACCCGGGCCGGGGTGCATGGGCCAGAAGACCTTGGTCGCCAGAACGATCTCCTCACGGCGCGTGTACACCTTGATCGCGCGCCCGACGATCTCCTCCGATGTGCCGCCACCGTAGACGTTCGCGGTGTCCCAAAAGGTGATGCCCAGCTCGATCGCCTGCCGGAAGATCGGTTCTGCGCCCTCGTCGTCAAGCGTCCACGGCATGCGCTCTGACGGCGCACCGAAGCTCATACAGCCGAGCGCGATCCGGCTGACCTTCAACCCCGAGCTGCCAAGACGTGTGTACTCCATGGTCCGTTCCTCTCATGTGTGTTCGTGAAGCGGTGTCACGAGCGGCTACTCGATAGCGGGGATAGCGCAGGCCCGATCGCGCGGGGGCGAAACCCTACGAGGCCCGTCGCGTCGGACGATGCGCACGATGACGAGGATCGGCGTGCCGAAGGTCAGGGCGACGGAGATGCGGTGAGCCAGCCGCTCAGCATCATCGGCAAGCGCGATGGCCTACGAGTCTACGGCGCGGCGCTGGCGACGAATCTCGTGGTCCGTCCTGTAAGTCCGTGCGTGTTTGGACGGTCGCGGTGATCAGCGGCCGATCCAACGGTTGCGGAATTACAGGACGGACCATTAGTTAGCCGAGGGCGGGTATCTCCTGCACGAGCGAGAGCACCGGCGCGAACAGGTCGCCGTGCTCGGTGACCCGTTCGAGCACCTGTGCCGCGTCGAAGACGAGCTGCTGCGCATCGGCGCTGTCCAGGCATGCCCGCACCTCATCCCACGTCACCGGGGTCGAGACGGTCGGTCGCTCTCGCGCGCGCAGCGAATAGACGCAGACGGTCGTCTTGTGCTCGTCGTTCTGGCTCCAATCCACGAAGACCTTTCCCGTGCGGGCCGACTTCGTCATTCGCGACACGACGAGATCGGGCTCGGAGGACTCCAGCAGCTCCGCGACGGCCTTGCTGAAGCCCTTCGTCTGCGCGTAGGTCGCGTCGGGGACGTTGAGCGGGACGTAGACCTGCAGTCCCTTGGAGCCCGACGTCTTCGCAAACGCCTGAATCGCGAGGCTCTCGAACATGCCCTGCAACCACAGCCCGACGCGGCAGCACTCGACGATCGTCGCCGGCGGCCCAGGATCGAGGTCGAAGACCATCATCGTCGGGCAATCCAGAGCCTCGGCGCGGTGCATCGACGTGTGCAGCTCCAGCGCGGCGAGGTTGGCGAGCCACACGAGCGTCGGCAGGTCGTTTGCAACGCAGAACTCGACGGTCTTCTTCGACAGGGGCACCGGAGCGGTAGCGACCCACTCGGGGCGGTGGCTCGGGCACTGCTTCTCGAAGAAGCTCTTGTCCTCGACGCCGTCGGGGAACCGAACGCGCGTCAGCGGCCGGCCCTCGAGGTGCGGCAGGATCGCCGCAGCGATCCCGACGTAGTACTCGACGACATCGCGCTTGGTGAAGCCGACTTTCGGATAGAGGACCTTGTCCAGGTTCGTGACCTTCAGCGTGCGGCCGCCGACCTGGACCTCGATCCCGTCGCGGACCGGCTTGCCGGCGTCCAGGAACGCGGATGTCGGCGCTTCCTCGCGCAGCCCCTTGTAGGACGGGTGGCGCAGCATGCCGTCCGACGTCCACTCCGTGAACTCGACCTCTGCGACGCGCGAGGGCTGCACGAAGACGGCGCCGCGCGGCGGCCGCGGCTCGCCGCCGAACGGCGAGTCAGGGCGCTCTTGGAGCGTCGCCGCAAGGCGATCGAGCTCGGCGTCGGAGAAGCCCGTGCCGACGCGCCCGGCATAGCGAAGGCGCCCGCCGTCGGGCATGCCGACGAGCAGCGCCCCGATCCGCTCGCGGCGCTTGCCCTCGCCCGGCAGCCAGCCACCGACGACGACGTCCTCGCGCAGCACGTTCTTGATCTTCAGCCAGCACGGCGAGCGCCGGCCGGGCAGGTACGGGCTGTCCAGCCGCTTGGCGACGACGCCTTCGAGACCGCCCGCGCGACTGGCCTCCAGCACCGCGGCGCCGTGGCCGACGACGTAATCGGGCGTCTGCCAGTGCGGGCCCTGCAATTCGAGCTGCTCGAGAAGCTCGCGTCGCTCGGCGTACTTGAGCTCCATGAGCGAGTGCCCATCGAGCCACAGCAGGTCGAAGACGACGTAGGCGACCGGACACTCCTTGGCGCGCCGCCGCGCCGCGGTCTCGGAGCTCACGTGCATGCGGCTCTGCAGCCGCCCGAAGCTCGGTCGCCCGTTCTCGTCGAAGGCGACGATCTCCCCGTCGAGGATCGCGCGGTGGGAGCTCAGCGCACGGTTGAGCGCGCGCAGCTCCGGATAGGAGGCGCTGATGTCGTTGCGGTTGCGGCTCTCGAAGCGCATCCGCCCAGGCTCGGAGTAGGCGATCGCGCGCACGCCGTCCCACTTGATCTCGTAGGCCCAGTGCTCGTCGTCGGGCGGCAGGTCCTTGCTCGGCTTGGCGAGCATCGGCGCGATCCGCTCGGGCATCGGCTCGCGGTCGGGGTCCTCGGGAGGATCCATGCGGTGGATCATCCAGTCCTTGCCGGGCGGCTCGCCCTTGCGGCGCTTGAGGGGAAACAGCCCGTAGCGGCCGCGCAGGCGCTCGCCGTGGAACGTCACTTCGACCTTCTCGTCGTCGAACTTGTGCGGCTCGTACGTGCCGCGGTCCCAGATGCGCATCTTCCCCGCGCCGTATTCGCCCTTGGGGATGTCACCCTCGAACTCGAGGTACTCGAGCGGGTGGTCCTCGGTGCGAACGGCGAGGCGGTTCTCCTTCGGATCCTCCGGGATGCCGTTGGGGATCGCCCACGAAGCTGCGACCCCGTCGCGCTCCAGGCGCAGATCCCAATGCAGGCGCGTGGCGTGATGCTCTTGGACGACGAATCGGTTGTCGCCGGCGCCGGCGCCATCCTCGCCCGCCGGTTCAGGTGTGCGCTGCGGATCTCGCTTGCTGCGGTACTCGGTCAAGCGATCGGCCTTCTTGGCAGCCACCCGCACAGTGTGGCGCACCTCGCGGATAGCGGACGATATGGGCATCAAAGCATCAATAACTGTGATGCTATGATGCACACGATGCGCACCACCGTTACGCTCGATCCCGACGTGGAGGCGCTCGTCAAGCGTGCCATGCGCGAGCGCGGGCTGACCTTCAAGCAGGCCGTCAACGACGCGATCCGCGCTGGCATCGCGCCGCGTACTCGTAGCGCGAGCCCCCCGTCTCCCACGTTCGACATGGGGGACCCGCTGGTCGACGTCACGAAGGCGCTGCGTCTCGCCGGGGAGCTGGAGGACCAGGAGCTCGCTCGCCGGCTGGCGCGCGGTCAATGAACGGTGTTGCTCGTCGACGCCAACGTGCTCCTGCACGCCGTCAACCGCAGCGCGCGCGAGCACGAAACCGCGCGCGCCTGGCTGCATAGCGCCCTGGCCGGGACCGAGCCGGTGGCGTTCGCCTGGATCGTCCTGCTGGCATTTCTGCGGCTGGCCACGCATCCGGCGATCTTCACGCGTCCGCTGTCTTCAGAGCAGGCGGGCGAGACGCTCGAAGGGTGGCTTGGCGTGCCTCCCACGATGATCGTGGAACCCACACGTCGCCACCTGTACGTCCTGCGCGGCCTGCTGACAAGCACCGGCACGGCCGGCAACCTCGTCAGCGACGCGCACCTAGCCGCCATCGCGCTCGAGCATGACGCGACCGTGGTCTCCTTCGATCGCGATTTCGCGCGCTTCGAGGGCGTCCGCAGCTACGTGCCGAGCTGAGTTACACCTCCTGCTTCAGCCGCCGGCAACGGCGGGCAGGATCGTCAGCTCGCCGCCCGCCGGAACCGCCGTTTCGAGCCCGTCGAGGAAGCGGATGTCCTCCCCGCCGAGGTACACGTTGACGAAGCGACGCAGGCCGCCGTCCTGGTACAGGCGATCGCGCAGCCCGCCGTGCTGGGCGAACACCGATTCCAGGGCCTCGCCCACCGTGGCGCCTTCGGCCTGCACCGAGGCGACTCCGCCGGCGGCGTCTCGCAACTGCGTCGGGAGCTTGACCGTGATCGCCATCAGACGTGCACGGACTCCGCGAACGCTTCCTCGAAGGAGTCGATCGTCGGGTCCACCTCGTAATCTTCGAACGAGCCGCGGACTGCGTCGAGCGTCTTCAGCCCCTCGCCCGTGATGACGAGCACGACGCGCTCCTCGGGGCCGATGTCGCCGCGCTCGGCAAGCTGTTGCAGCACGGCGGTGGTCACGCCGCCGGCGGTCTCCGTGAAGACGCCGGTCGTCTCCGCGAGCAGCCGGATGCCGTCGCGGATCTGCTGGTCTGAGACCGCGTCGATCGAGCCTCCGGTCGCGCGGGCGAGGTCCAGCGCGTAGGGCCCGTCTGCCGGATTGCCGATCGCCAGCGACTTGGCGATCGTTTGCGGCTTGACCGGCCGGCAGAAGTCGCGGCCTGCGGCGAAGGCCGTCGCAACCGGCGAGCAGCCGGTCGCCTGGGCGCCGTTCATCGTCGGCAGCTCGCCGTCGAGCAAGCCGATGTCGATGAACTCCCCGAAGCCCTTCGCGATCTTCGTGAACAGCGACCCCGAGGCGATCGGAACGACGCAGCGGTCGGGCAGCTCCCAGCCGAGCTGCTCGGCGATCTCGAAGGCGAGGGTCTTCGAGCCCTCGGCGTAGTAGGGGCGCATGTTGATGTTCACGAAGGCCCAGTTCTCGCGGTCGCCCGACAGCTCGGTGCAGAGGCGGTTGACGTCGTCGTAGTTGCCGCGGACCTTGACGAGGTTCGTCCCGTAGACGCCGGTGGCGAGGATCTTCTGCTCCTCGAGATCCGCCGGGATCAGCACGTAGGAGGCCATCCCGAGGGCGGCGCCATGGGCCGCGACAGAGTTGGCGAGGTTGCCCGTCGAGGCACAGGCCAGTGTGTCGAAGCCAAGCTCACGCGCGCGCGTGGCGGCAACCGAGACGACCCGATCCTTGAAGGAATGGGTCGGGTTGGCGGCGTCGTTCTTGACCCACACCTCCCCCAGTCCCAGCCGCTCGGCGAGCCGGTCGGCGCGAATCAGGGGCGTGCAGCCCGCCGGCAGCCCCGTGCGCGTGCGCGGCTGCGGGCCCTCCAGCGGCAGGAAGTCGTGGTAGCGCCAGATGTTCTGCGGGCCACCCTGAATACGACGGCGCAGCGCGCCGACGTCGTCGGAACGCTCGTGCTCGTAGCCGACCTCCAGCGGGCCAAAGCATTGCGAGCACACGTACCGTGCCTCCAATGGGTACTCCGTCGCACACTCTCTGCACTTGAGCCGTTCTGCCGCCATATGAACCCTCCGCCGTTGGATCTTGTGGCGAAGGCGCTACGGCCCATGCCACATCTGACAGGAATTGGCACCGTTTCCCGCGAATAGCGGGTTGGTTGCCGGGGCTTCACAGGGCCTGTCCCTCCACCCCTCTGGATGTGTCCAGCTCTGGAAAGGCACAATATCAGCCATGCCCAACCTCCCCAAGCCACGATTCGGACGCCCCGCGCGTGGCCGCGGGCGCCGGGTGGGCGCACCCGAGGTCGAAGCTGAGACCCCGAACATCGAGATCGTCGAGACCGAAGGGCTGCGCTGGATCCACATCGAGCGTCCACGTCCGGCCGACCGCACGTGGCTGGAGGAGCACTTCGCCTTCCACCCGCTGGACTACGAGGACGTCTACTCGCGCAACCAGCGACCGAAGGTCGACGAGTACGACGAGTACCTGTTCGTCGTCCTGCACTTCCCCCGCTTCGACAAGTCCGTCGGGCGCCTGAACGCGGCCGAGCTCGACATCTTCGTCGGGCCGGACTTCGTCATCACGCTGCCCAACGAGCCGATCCAGCCGTTGGAGTACCTCTTCGAGCGCTGCCGCACCCGTGAGGACATCCGCGAGGCGCTCTTCGCAAAGGGCCCGGGCTACCTGCTCTACAAGATCGTCGACGACTGTGTCGACGCGTCGTTCCCGATGCTCGCCAAGATGGGCAACAAGCTGGAGGTGCTCGAGGACGAGATCTTCGAGGGTCGCTCGGCTGAGATCGTGCGCGACATCTCGAACGTCAAGCAGGAGATCATCAACTTCCGCAAGATCGTCCGCCCGCAGCGCGCCGCGCTGAAGGACCTCGAGCGCACGAAGCGCTACATCCCCGAGGGCCTGGACATCTACTTCGATGACATCAACGACGCATCCGAGCGGATCTGGGACATGCTCGAGAACTTCAAGGAGGTCGTCGAGGGTCTGGAGTCCACGAACGAGTCGGTCCTCTCGCACCGCGTCAACGACGTCCTCAAGGCGCTGACGGCGATCAGCGTCGTTGTGCTGCCGCTGACGCTCGTCGCGAGCGTCTTCGGCATGAACGTACGGGTGCCCGGCGAATCTCAGATCGGAGCCTTCTGGATCCTCGTTGCTTCGATGGTCGTGCTGCTCGTCGCGATGCTCTGGTTCTTTCGCCGCCGCGGCTGGCTCTGAGGCGTGGGACTCGAGACGCTCGAACGGCTGGCCGAGGCGGTCGCGCTGGGCGGGCCCGCCCGACGCAAGCGCATGCTGGTCATCGTCAACCCGTATGCGACGACGGTCTCAGCGCGCCTGCGCAACCTCGTCATCGCCGCTCTGCACGGCCGCTACGAGGTCGAGGCGATCGACACCCGCAGCCCCAACCACGCCATCGACCTGTGCCGGGAGGCCGCGCAGGTGGGCTACGACGTCGTGGTGTCCTTCGGCGGCGACGGGACGGTCAACGAGGTCGCCAACGGCCTCGCAGGCTGTGACACGCCGCTGACGTGCCTGCCCGGCGGGGCGACGAACGTCCTGTGCAAGATGCTTGGCATTCCCGCCGACATCGTCGACGCGACCGAGCACCTGCTGGCGATGGCCGACGACTGGCGCCCGCGCCGGATCGACCTCGGGATCGCCAACGGCCGCGCCTTCACCTACTCAAGCGGCTACGGCCTGGATGCCGGCGTCGTCAAGCGCATCGACGAGAGCCCGAAGCTCAAGCGCCACCGGCTGCGCAAGTACTTCTTCGTCTATGCGACGGTCGAGACCGTCCTGCGCCACTACGTTCGCAACCCGCCGCGGATGGATGTGCACGTCGGTGCCGAGACCGCTCGCGCGATCACGACGCTCGTCCAGAACAGCGACCCGTATACGTACCTGGACGACAAGCCGGTGCACGTCGCCGAGGGAGCGACGCTTGACAGCGCGACGCTCGCCGGCGTGGCGCTGCGCGGGGTCTCACCCCCCGACATCCCGACGATGGCGCTGCGACTGCTGTCCTCCAAGCGCTCGGTCGTCGGCCACCGCAGGATCTTCGACTTCCGCGACGTCACGGAGCTGCGCTGCATCTCCGCTGACGGGCGCCCGATCCCGCTGCACGTCGACGGCGACCACATCGGCGACGTCACCGAGGCGGTGTTCGGTATCCGACCCGCCGCGCTGGCGGTCGTGGCGTAGCGAACGAGGGCTACGGGCAAGACGACGAAGGCCGGCTTCCTGTTCGTCGGCCCGAAGAACGACTTGACGTTCGAGCATCAGGGCGGGCCGAAGTCCGGCCAACCTCGGGACGTATTTCGGCGCGTCCGGCGGCGGCGGATCGCGAGTCAGCTCTTCTGAGGCGGTGGCGACTTCATCAGCGTGTAGTACGCGATCGGCCCGCCCGACCACAAGCAATCTTCGTAGCCGGAGGGAAACGGGCTTGGGTTCGAATCGGATTCGCTCGATGACTTGTTGTAGTAGCCAAAAAAGGTGTAATGAGTCCCGCCGCGGGTTTGCTCGATGTAGATCTGAAACTGCTGCTGTGTCGTCGCGTCCTGCAAGTACACCCAGTCCCAGCGGCCGCCTCCAGCGTTGAACGTCGCGACGTTGAAGGCGCCCCCGGCAGGCACGAGCGGGGAAGGCCCGTTGAGCGTCACGTCATCACCTTTGAAGCCTGTGGCGATGAGGTTGCGGCCTGTCTGATTAATCACGAGCAGCTGTGTCATGTGCGGCATGGTACGCGATGATCACTCGCGCTCGCCGCCGAGGACGAGCACGATCGGCAGATCGCGGCGCCCTGACCCGCCCTGACGTCTGAGGTGTAGTCGCCGAGGGCGCTTTCCCGTAAGCGACTGCCAACGGGCAGCCGCTCAGCCGCTGCCCGGCGTGACGCGATAGGCGTCGAAGACCGAATCGATGTTGCGCAGCCGGTTGATCGCGTGCTTGAGGACCTGCAGGTCGGCGACCTCGACGACGAACCAGTTCTGGACCATCGGATGCGAGACGACGCAACGCGCCTCGACGATGTTGATCCCGGCTTCGGCGAACGTGCGCGAGAGATCCTCCAGCAGGCGGTGGCGGTCCCAGGCGTCGACTTGCAACTCGACCTTGAAGGACGTCTCGTGGTCGCCCTCCCACTGCACCGGCGTGAAGCGGTCCGGGTCCTTGCGCAGCTGGACGGCGTTCGGGCAGTCCTCGCGATGGATCGTGATCCCGCGGCCGAGCGAGATGTAGCCGACGATCGGGTCGCCGGGCACCGGGCGGCAGCACTTGGCCAGGCGCAGCATGACGTCGTCGACGCCCTCGACGGAGATGCCGTACTGCGTCGAGGTGCTTGTCGGCTGGCGGCGCTGGCGGCGCGTCGACAGCAGGTCGTCGGCCATCGTGCGCGTGTCGCGCTCGGCCGCCTCTCCCTGCTTGAGGCGCTGCATGATCTTGTTGACGACGACCTTCGCGGAGATCTTCGCCCCGCCCAGGGCGATGTAGAAGTCGTCGGCCTTCCTGAAGCCCATCTCGCGGATGACGTCCGCCAGCAGCGGCGAGGACACGATCTTCTGTGCCGGCAGGCCGTGCTTCTTGAGCTGCTCCTGCAGGATGTCGCGTCCGGCGTGCTCGGTGTCGTCGCGCGATTCGGCCTTGAACCACTGCTTGATCTTGTTGCGCGCGCGCGTCGTGCGCACGACCGCCAGCCAGTCGCGCGACGGGCCGCGCTCGCGGTTGGAGGTCATGACCTCGACGATGTCGCCGGAGTTCAGCTCGTAGTGCAGCGGCACCATCTTGCCGTTGACCTTCGCGCCCACGCAGCGGTGACCGACATCGGTGTGGACCTCGTAGGCGAAGTCCAGCGGCGTCGCCCCGGCGGCGAGATTCTTGACCTCGCCCTTGGGGGTGAAGACGTAGACCTCGTCCTCGATCAGATCGATCCGCAGAGCGTCCATGAACTCCTTGGGATCGGAGGTCTCCTGCTGCCATTCCAGCATCGAGCGCAGCCACTTGAGCTTTGCGTCACCGTCGGCGGCGGGGCCCGCCTTGCCGTCGCCGTCGACCTTGTAGATCCAGTGCGCGGCGACCCCGAACTCCGCCATGTCCTGCATCTGCTTGGTCCGGATCTGGATCTCCAGCGGCAGTCCCTCGGGCCCGATCACCGTCGTGTGCAGCGACTGGTACATGTTGAACTTCGGCATCGCGATGAAGTCCTTGAAGCGGCCCGGCAGCGGCTTCCACAGCGAGTGCACGACGCCCACGGCGCCGTAGCAGTCCTTGACCGAGTCGACGATCACGCGCATCGCGGTGAGGTCGTAGATCTCGTTGAACTCGCGCCCCTTCTTCGTCATCTTCGAATAGATCGAGTAGAAGTGCTTGGCGCGGCCGGAGATGTTCGCCTCGATGCCGAGCGCCTGCAGCTCGCGTTGCAGGTACGCGCCTGCCTTCTCGACGTACCGCTCGCGCTCCTCGCGCTGCTGGTTGACCAAGCCCTTGATCTCCTGGTACTTGCGCGGGTGAAGCGCGGCGAAGGCGAGATCCTCGAGCTCCCACTTGATTGCGTGGATGCCGAGGCGATGCGCGATCGGCGCGTAGATCTCCAGCGTCTCCTTGGCCTTGTCGATCTGCTTCTGCTTGGGCATCGCGCCGATCGTGCGCATGTTGTGCAGGCGGTCGGCCAGCTTGATGAGGATGACCCGCACGTCGTTGGCCATCGCCACCATCATCTTGCGGTAGTTCTCGGCCTGCGCCTCGTCGCGCGACTGAAAGACGATCCCCGTGAGCTTGGTGACGCCGTCGACGAGGTTGGCGATCTCGTCGCCGAAGCTGACCCGGACCTCCGCCAGCGACGCCGACGTGTCCTCGACGGTGTCGTGCAGCAGCGCGGCGCACAGCGTCTCGGTGTCCAGGCGCATGCCCGCGCAGATCTTGGCGACGCCGACGGGATGGACGATGAAGTCCTCGCCGGACAAGCGCCGCTGGTCGGCGTGGTGCTCGCAGGCGAAGACGAACGCCGCCTCGACCTTGTGGCGGTCCACCTGCACGGCCGACGCGTCGGCGTGCTCCTCGACGATCGCGAAGATGTCCGATACGAGGCTGCGCTCGAGCTCGGTGAGATCGGCCCGATCGACGGCAGGATGACGGTTGGAGCTGACCTCGTCGACCGGCGCGCGCCGGGTGCCCGGACGCTGCCGTGCGGGGGCCCTCACGCCGCCCTTGCTGTCGCTATGGTCAGGAATCTGTGGGTCCTCCGGTCGCCCGATCTGGGCGACCAAGGGTACCTGAGCCCCGGTGGGTCGCTCGGCGGGTTTCGGCAGCCCCGTTATGCGGCGCGCGCGGCTGCGGCGGCGAGGTACGGGCGCCCCTGCTCGTGCTTGCGCGCGTAGTGGCAAAACGCGACCGAGCGTTCGAGCACCGTCCGCTCGGCGGGGGGAACGACGACGCTGCGGGCGCCGGCATCGACGCGTACGAGGTCGAGCTCGGCAAGGACGCGCAGCACGCGTCCGGCGAGGCTCGCCGGACGCGGGGTGCGGGCGTCGCCGCGCAGCAGCGCCTCGAGCTCGCCGCCTGCTGCGCCGCCGGCTGTGCGCAGCGCGCGGTAGGCGTCAGTCAGCGCGCCGCGCAGCGCGAAGTCGCGCTCGTGGATCTGCTCAGCGACCCGCAGTTCGTCCGGTCCCCAGACGAGGTGGGTCATGCGCCCGTATAGGCGCACGGGACCGGCCGGCGGATCCAGCAGGACGACATGGGCGTCCGGCCGCGCGAGGGACGGGTCGCGCTCCAGCGCGTGGTGCGAGCACAGCTGGAAGCCGCCCAGGATCGGCGCGAGGTGGCGCGCGCGCAACGCCGCGTCGGCGCCGACGACGAGCACTGGCTCGCCCGTGGCCACGAGCGCGGCGACGGTGCCCGCGATGCCGCCGCCGCGGCGGTCGCGGATTGCCGAGGAGCTCGATGCCGCGGACGCCGCCGGAGCGACCTCGTCGAGGGGCCGCGCCACCTCCTCGAGAACAGCGTCGAGGAAGTTCTCCGGCTCCCCCACGATCGCGATCGGCGGCGGCCTGCACGGCCGGGCGTCGCGCAGCACGAGGCGCGGCTCGACGCTGCCGTTGTACTCGTTGAGCTCAAGTGAGAACGTTGCGTCCAGGGGTTGCTCGCAGTCGACGCTCGGCATGCCGAAGGCGACGGCTCGAGCCCGGACGCCGCCCGACCCGACGGTGAAGCGCACGTGCTTGCCCTCTCCCATGGGCCGCGGATCGCTGAGGCGCGAGGCGGGTACGAGCAGCGAGACCTCGGGGTTGGCGATCCCGAACGGCGCCAAACGCGCGAGCTCCTCGGCGAGCCCCACGCCGAGCTCGTCGCCGGCCGCGACCGCGTCCACTCGCCGCACCGGCGTGAGGTCCTCGGGGCGCAGCGTCGCCGCGGCATGGGTTTCGAACGCGACGCGGAAGGCGTCGATCTCGTCGGACTGCACCTCACAGCCTGCCGCCGCGCGATGACCTCCGTGGCGCAGCAGGTGCTCCGAGGCGGCGTCCAAGCCGGCGAGCAGGTCGAATGCCGGGATCGAGCGGCCCGATCCGGTCCCGCGATCGCCGTCGAGCGCGATCAGCACCGTCGGGCGGTGATGGCGCTCGGCGATCCGCGAGGCAACGATCCCGATCACACCCTTGTGCCAGCCGATACCCGCGAGGACGTATGCCGGCCGGTCGCCGGCCTGGGCGACTTGCGCCTCGGCCTCGAACAGGATCCGCGTCTCGGCGTGGCGGCGCTCGGTGTTGAGTCGGTCGAGCTCACCGGCTATCTGCGCCGCACGCGCCTCGTCGGTCGTCAGCAGCAGCTCGAGCCCTGCATCGGCGCGCTCCAGCCGGCCGGCCGCATTGATGCGCGGCGCCAGGCGGAACCCGACGGCGCGGGCATCGATCCGCGACGGGTCGGCTCGTGCGATCCGCATCAGCGCGCGCAGCCCGGGCCGAGTGGTGGTGGCGAGCGCGCGCAGACCCGCGCGGACGAGCCGTCGGTTCTCTCCGCGCAGCGGGACGCAGTCGGCGACCGTGGCCAGCGCCACGAGGTCCAGATCGGCGTCGGCGCCGCCGGGATCGCGTCCGGCCGCGGCCAGCAGCGCGGCCGCGAGCTTGTAGGCGACTGCGGCGGCACAGAGATCTGGGCAGGGGTAACCGCAGACGGCGGGGTGGACGATGGGCGCGTCAGGCAAGCGCCCGTCGGCGCGCGGGCTGTGGTGGTCGGTGACGATGACGTCGAGCCCCGCCGCGCGCGCAGCGGCCACCTCGTCGACGGCGGTGATCGCGCAGTCGGCCGTGATCAGCAGCCCGGTCCCGCGCTGCGCCAGGCGCGCGACGGTTGCGGCCGAGAGGCCGTAGCCGTCCTCGCTGCGGCTGGGCAGGAACCAGTCGACATCGGCGCCGAGGGCGCGCAGGACCCCGACGAGGATCGCGGTCGCGCTGACCCCGTCGACGTCGTAGTCGCCGTGAACGGTGATGCGAGTTCCCGTGCTGGCGTGGCGGAGCGTGAGCTCGCACACCTCGTCGATCCCGGCGAAATCCGACGGGTGGTGGCGCTCGGCGGCTTCGAGGAACGTCCGCGCCGTATCGGGATCGCCCAGCCCGCGGCGGACAAGAACCTGCGCAAACACGTGGCTGACATCGAGCTCACGTTCAAGCGCGAGAACCGTGGTGGCTGCGCACGGATCGATCTGGAGGCGCGGAGGCTGCTGGTGCACGAGCGGGACGCTACAAACCGGGCTGGACGGAACCGTCGCGGCTGTTGACGCGCAGTCGATCCCTTCGCAGCGGACCCGGGCCGCGATCAACGAGCCGGCGGGGGTGTGTCGTTCTGGACCCCTACAAGACCACTAGACCGTATGGCGGGTGAGGCCCGCCGCTGACGCTGTTCTGTCTGCTGGCCGTGTAAGGGTCAGCACCTCGCGCAACCTGCGTGGGCTCGAGCGGCGGCTGGACCCCGACGCCCGGGCGAACGCCTCACGCGGCCTTGGTGACGGCGGCGTGGGCCGACACATAGCTGGGAGGTGCTGACCGTGGAGGACGCTATCCACTGGGTCGGGCTCGACGTGCACGCGGCGCAGACGACGGTCGCGGTGATCGACAAGGCATCCGGTGAGCTGCATCGCGCGAAGCTGCGCGGCTCGCCGAGCATGGTCCTGGACTTCATCGCGGGCTATGACGGCCGGGTGATCGCTGTCTATGAGGCCGGCCCGACGGGCATGACGCTCGCGCGGCAGGCCTGCGCGCTGGGGATCGACATGCGTGTTTGCGCTGTGGGGCTGATCCCGCGCAAGCCAAGCGATCGCATCAAGACCGATGCTCGCGATGCCGAGCACCTGGCCCGTCAGCTCGCCGCCGGCGGCCTGTCGTTCGTGCGCGTCCTGACCGTCGAGGAGGAGTCGCTGCGCGACCTTGTCCGCGCGCGCGAGGACGTGCGCCAGGACCTCAGCCGAGCGCGTCATCGCCTCAGCAAGTTCTTGCTGCGCCGCGATCTGCGCTACGCCGCGGGCGGCACCTGGACCCAGAAGCACCTGCACTGGATCGCCCAGCAGACCTTCGACGATCCGTCCGCGCGGGTGACGTGCGCGGAGTACCTCAACGCGATCCGCGTTCTGATGGCCCGCCGCGATCTGCTCGAGAAGACCCTCGACGAGGTCCTCCCGACGACGCCCTACGCCAACACGATCTACCGGCTGCGGACCTTCCGCGGGATCGACACGCTGACCGCGTTCGGGCTGTGCGCGGAGATCGGCGACTTTGCGCGCTTCGCCAAACCCGGTCAGCTGACGGCGTACGTTGGCATCGTGCCGGCCGAGTACACGACCGACAGCAAGCGCCGGCTGGGCTCGATCACGAAGGCAGGCTCCAGCCACGCACGACGACTGCTCGTCGAAGCCGCCTGGCACTACCGCCGCCCGCCGAGAGTCGGCGAGACACTCAAGCGCCGTCAGCGCGGCGTTGACCCACGGGTCGTCGCGATCGCGTGGCGCTGTCAGCAGCGCCTCTATGACCGCCACCGCAAGCTGCGTGACGAACGCCGCAAGCCCGCCGGCGTCGTCAACATCGCATGCGCCCGCGAGCTGGCGTGCTTCGTCTGGGAGGCCGCCACGATCAACTGAGCTAACACCACACCCCCCGCCCCGGCGTGGCTGCCGGGGCGAGACGTCACTCACGCGAGGCCCAGAGCGCCGCCTCGACGGCAGCTGCGACCGTTCTATGGGCAGCGCCGATCGAACACCTAACCGGCGTTGGCGCCCGTTCCTAGAGTGCAGCTCCGCGGCGAATCCTCCGGTCATGGGTAGCCCAAGTCCCCGCATATCAGGCTGACCATCGCAGTCGGCTCGCCTTGGTTCCTCCGACGTCTCGCCCCGGGAGCACCGCTCCGACGCCAACACCCCGCCCCCCGCCGAAACTGCATCGACGAGGGGCACGGAGTCGTGGGACTTGATGTCATGAAGGGCCGGTGCCGTGGTGGCGCGTGAGGCGGCGCCGCGGGGCTGAAGGTGGTCGGCCCTGCGTCTCGAACGGAATGTTGTAGACCGCGCGGATTGGGCCGCGCGGCCGGACCATCAGAGAGGAGGACCGACCGTGGATAACGCTACGCGTTGGGTCGGCATCGATTTGCATCGCAGGCGCTCGCACATCGCCGTGATCGACGAGCACGGCGAGCTCAAGACGTCGCGTCGGATCGTCAACGACCGTGAAGCTTTTTTGGAGCTGCTCGGCGGCGCCGGCGAGACGCACGTGGCGCTGGAGGCGACCTACGGCTGGGAGTGGCTCGCCGAGCTGCTCGAGGAAGCCGGCTTTGACCTGCACCTCGCGCACCCGCTGCGGACCCGTGCGATCGCCTCCGCGCGCGTGAAGACCGACGCGATCGACGCCAAGACGCTGGCGCATCTGTTGCGCGCCGGGCTGTTGCCCGAGGCCTACATCGCGCCACCACAGCTGCGTGACCTGCGCGAGCTATTGCGCCACCGCGCGACGCTGACGCGAATGCGCTCAGCCGTCAAAAACCGTGTGCACGCGATCCTCGCCAAGCACGGCATCGCGCGTGAGCACTCCGACCTGTTTGGCAAGGGCGGCCGCGAGTTCCTCGCCGGCCTGCAGTTGCGCGACGCACCGCGGCGGCGCCTGGACAGCCTGATGGCGTTGATCTGCGACTTTGACCGCGAGATCGAGCAGACGACCCGCGAGATCGACGAGCGCGCCAAGGCTGATGACCGCGTCGACGTGCTCACCCAGATCCGCGGCGTCGGACGCTACACCGCGATGCTGATCATCGCCGAGGTCGGCGACGTCACGCGCTTCCCGACCGCGCGGCATTTGTGCTCCTGGGCGGGACTGGCGCCGACCGTCCGCAGCTCCGACGGCAAGGCGCGCATCGGGCACATCTCCCGCCAGGGCTCACCCGCCCTGCGCTGGGCCTTGGTCGAAGCCGCGCAGAAGATCACCAC
>DASVPU010000202.1:0-3751 GCA_036389475.1 Solirubrobacteraceae bacterium | reverse complement strand
TGCGTGATGCTCAGCACGAGCACGACGGTCAGGCCATCGGCGCGGGTCAGATCGCGGCGCTGTGTCCCGCGCCGTGGCAGGGGCGCCCGGACCTCGTGACCCAGGCGCTCGTGCTGCTTGAGCGCCACGGCCTCGTGCTCGAGGCGGCCGGCTCGACGCGGGCGTGGAAGATCACCGCCGCCGGCCGGCTGATGCTCGCACCACGCCGCGGCCCGGCGCGCGAGCGGCCGGTCATCGGCGGCGGACCGCGACCGCGCTAATCACCGGGCCCCCTGGCTCGGCCGCGGTCAGTTGTTGAGCTGTGGCTTGAGGGCGGCGGCTGCGGAGAACTTCGCGGCGCGCCTGGCGGCCATCTGGATCGTTTCGCCGGTCGCGGGGTTGCGACCTTCGCGCGCCGCGCGCTGGCTGACGGTGAACTTGCCAAAGCCGGCGATCGCGACGTCGCGACCCGCGGCGAGCTCGCCGGCGATCGCGTCAAACGCCGCGTCGACGACGCGCTTGGCCTGCTCGCCGCTCAGGGCGCTGTCGGCGGCGACCTGCTTGGCAAGCTCGTGCTTGGTCATTGTCTGCTTCCGGGTGCACCAAGGTCGCCGCGGCCGCCGGCCTGCAGGAGCACGACCTCACCGCGCACATGTTGCGCCACACGTTCGCGACGCGGCTCGTGCGCGGGCGCACCGACCTCGTCATCGTCGCCGAGCTCCTGGGCCACGCGCGCCTGGAAACCACCCGCGCCTACAGCCGACCCCACCCGCCAAGACGCGATCGACGCGCTCAAGCTCCTCGACTCCGACCACTGAGCCCCGCTGCACCAGCTCACCACGGGCGAGGTTCTACGCTGTGCCTCGGCGCTCCACGAGCGTTTATCTTCGGGTCCTGGAGGCTGAAAGAGACCCCGCTGAAGCGGCTGCGGCGAACGCGGTTTGCGTCTCGGCGGCGATCAGCTGGTTGGCGTTGGCGAGCGCTAGTGGTTGAGCAGCGTGAGCAGCTCGCCGACGTTCTGCTGGCGGGCGATCGGGTCTGGCAGTGGGGTGTCGGCGTTGATCGTGTAGTTGTTGCGCCGCCCGGCGCGCGTGCGCGTGATGTAGCCGGCCGTCGCGAGCTCGGTGACGATGCGGTGCGCGGCGCGTTCGGTGATCGCGACGCGATCGCCGATGTCGCGCAGGCGGATGCCGGGGTCGCGGGCGATGCAGACCAGCACCTGGGCGTGGTTGGTCAAGAACGTCCACGCCGGTACGGGGCCCTCAGCCATAAATCAGAGCATAACATGACCGGAACCTGGTTTCATGCTATGTTGCTCTGGAAGCGGGTGGGGAGCTTTGGAATCCCACTGACAGAGCCAACACGCGACGACGCATGTGACCCCTCCGGGGCGCACGGTCGCGTGATGGCCCCGCCACGCCGGCGCTGACCGCGACGGCCACAAGCTGCTCAACGCCCTGCACAAGGGGCGGTCGTGCTGATCGGCATCCGCCAGATCACGCAAGCAAGACCACCAGAGGAGCTTTATGACCCATCCCTCCCGCTCATCGAAGATGGCTCGTCGCAGCCTGCTCATCGCCGGCGCACTCGCCGGCAGCGCCGCTATCGCCCTGGGTATCACCAGTGCGTCGGCCACCGCGGCACCCGACACCTGCACGGTCAACAGCGTCCCGGTGGCCGGTGCGGTTGTGACCGGTAGCGCCGGCAATGACACGATCGTCTGCGCCAACGCGGCAGGCGCCAGGACGATCCTTGGCGTCGCCGGCAACGACACCATCACCGGCTCATCGTTTGACGACAAGATCGACGGCGGCACCGGTAACGACACGATGACCGGCGCCGTCGGCAACGACACCCTGACCGGTGGTAGCGGCGACGACACCGCGACCGGCAGCGCCGGCAACGACACGCTCAGCGGCGGGATCGGCGCCGACACGCTCAACGGCAGCGAGGGCGACGACATCCTCAAGGGCGACGCCGACAACGACACCCTCAACGGCAATACCGGCAACGACAACCTCGACGGTGGCACCGGTGTTGACATCCTCAGCGGCAACGAGCAAAACGACACCCTGAAGGGCCCTCAGAACGACCTGGCCATAGATACCGTCAACGGCGGCGCAGGCACAGACGCCTGCGAAACACCCGGGCTGCTGCAACTGGCCTTCCAAGACACCCTGACTGAGTGCAACCCCTAACCATCCCCGACAGAGCGCGGAAGAACGAGCCGCGGACCCTCAGGTCCGCGGCTTCAAGCGCTCCCCGTCGACATCCACAGGTACGCTCTGACTGTTGTCTGGATGCATCAGCCGCTGCGATGCTTTCCCAGCGCCCGGCGCGGGATTGAGAGCGTCCGACCTGCTGCCCTGTAGTCGCGAGCACACGTGCGGGCGCTTGGGGTTAGCGCAAGCTCGAGGCGCGACAACGCGCCCCGGCGGGCGGCTTCCCAGGCTGATTCGCACGTGAGGTCTGAAGTCCGAGCAGGAGAGGGCTTTACCTTTTGTCCTTGTCGTCATACAGGGCGCTGTCGCCGCGCGCGATCAGTTGCGTGAGCGTGTCCTGGGGGCGCAGCGCGGCGTAGCCGACGCTGATCGACGCCGTGGGCTGCGTGGCCTTGATCGTCTGTCGGATGGCGTCAAACCTGCGGCGGGCTTCGTCGAGCTCGGTGGCGGCCAGCACACAGATGAACTCGTCGCCTCCGACGCGCACGATCGGGTCATAGGAGCGCAAATGTGAGCGGATCGCGCCGACGACGTCTCGCAGCAGCGCGTCACCGGCCGGATGGCCATCGCGATCGTTGACGTCTTTGAGCTTGTCGACGTCGACGAACGCGAGCACCAGACGCCCGTCAGCGCGGCGAGCGCGGTCGATCTCATGCTCCAGTGCGGCCATCCCAAGCTCGCGCCCAAACGCACCGGTGAGCTGATCAACCTGCGCGCGTCGCAGCTCGCGGGCTGCCCGGTCACGATCGGCCGCGGCACGCCGGCGATCATCCGCCGCATGGTCGCGATCGCTCGCGGCTCGCGCACGATCGGCGCCGGCACGCCGGCGATCATTCGCCGCCTGCTGACGATCGACGGCGGCCCGCGCACGATCGCCCGCCGAGCGCTCACGGACGGCCGCCATCGACGTGCGCGCAGCCTGCGAGGCGTCATCGGGAAACAGGAGGTTGTGCTCAAGCTGCTCGGCGGAGTGGTCGCGCTGCTGAGCGGCCCAGTCGCGTTCTACCGCAGCCGCATCACGCCGACAGGCATTCTCGTCGCGGCGCGAGGCATGAACCAGACGCGCGGTCGCGGCCCGCGTACGCTTGCGAGCCGCCTCGACACGCGCAACGGTGCCTTCCAAGCGCTCAGCTCGCGAGTTCTCATACACGCCGTCGATCAACCCAAGGCGCGGGTCGTTGGCTCGCTCGCGATCAGCCGCTACCTGGTCGCGATCTGAGGCTTGCTGATCGACCTCCGCTTGCGCGCCATCACGATCAGACGCCGTCTGATCGTGATCTGACGTAGTCTGGTCGGCGTCTGAGAGCGTCTGGTCAGCCTCCAAACACGCCTGCTCGTCCTCACGGCGCTGCTGTTGCGCGATCACACCAGCACCATCTGTGCCATTTGCAGCCACACGCAAGAAGCGCTTGCTGGGCCGGTCGTCCTTGTCAGCCATGTGGCCTCCACGATCCAGCGCAGCCTCATAACCGCGTCTGTTTCGCTTTCGCGATGCTGCGAAGCTTGACTCAGCGGTGGCCATGACCCCCGTGGTGAGGCAGGCTGGGTTT
>DASVPU010000201.1:0-21050 GCA_036389475.1 Solirubrobacteraceae bacterium | reverse complement strand
GGGCGCACGGCCGCCAGAGCCTCCTCCTGAGCGCGCAGGACGAGGTCGTACACCGCGCGATCGCGCGGGTCCAGCTCGCCGGTTGCGACGGTCCGAGTGCAATCAGAGGCGTAACCGTCCAGCTGTGCACCCCAGTCGATCACGACCAGCGTTCCCGCTGCGATCGGGACGTCGCGCGGCCGGGCGTGCGGCAGCGCGCCGTGCTCTCCGGCGGCGACGATCGGCGGGAACGCGACGCTGTCCGCGCCGCGCCGGCGCATGGCGAACTCGAGATCCAGCGCGACCTGCTTCTCCGTGCGCCCGACGATGCCGGCCGCCAGCACCTCCTCGAACGCGTCGTCGGCGAGCTGCGCAGCCGCCCGGATGGCGTCGATCTCGGCGGCGTCCTTCACCGCGCGCAGCGCCTCGACCATGCCGCCCGCGGCGACGAGCTCGACGTCCTGCGCCACGAGATCGGCGAGCTGCGCGTGCTGCTTGACGCTCAGGTGCGCGTCGTCGAAGCCGAGCTTCAGCGGACCCGCGGGCAGCCCGGCAACCGTGCGCTTGAGCAGCTCGGGCGCGATCTCGCGCTCCCATGCGGGGTCGAGCTGCTCGGCGGCCTGCGTGAGGTAGCGAAAGTCGGTGACGAACCGGCGCTGAGACGCTCCCACGACGGCGGTCGCGTTGGAGCCCGTGAAGCCGGTCAGCCAGCGCACGTTCACGAGGTTTGAGACCAGCAGCGCGTCGAGCTCGCGCTCGGTCACGGCGGCCGCGAGCGCGTCGTAGCGGTCGTCGCTCACGACGCCAGCTCCGACTTCAACGCCTCCAGCGCATCGCGGTAGCCGTCGACGCCCTTGCCCGCGATCGTGGTGATGCAGTGCTCGGCGAGCACCGACTCATGGCGCCATCGCTCGCGCGCCATGACATCGGAGAGGTGCACCTCGACCGCCGGCACGCCCGCGAACGCCAGGGCGTCGCCGATCGCATGCGAGTAGTGCGACCAGGCGCCGGCGTTGACGATCAGCCCGTCCGCGACGTCCTCGGCGCGGTGCAGATGCTCGACGAACTCACCCTCGTGGTTGGTTTGAAAGAAGCGCGCGTCGAGCTCCAGCTCGTCGGCCAAGGCGTCGATCGCCTGCTCGAGCTGCAGGAACGTCATGGCGCCGTAGTGCTCGGGATCACGGCGGCCCAGCTGGTCGAGGTTGACACCGTGCATGATCTGGATGCGGTTGCGGGCGATCGCGCTCACGCCGTCAACTCTCTCACGGCCGCGAGCACGGCGTCGGAGCCGACGCGCCGGCCGAACTGCACCTCGCCGGGCGCGCGGACGAGCACGAACGGCACGCGGTCGCCGACGCGCTTTTTGTCCAGCCGCGTGGCAGCGACGACGGCGGCCGGGTCGACGGCGTCCAGGCGCGTCGGAAGCCCGGCGTTCACAAGCAGCTCGGCGACCTGATCGCGCAGCTCGTCCCGGTCGCTGAGTCGCAGCGCCGCGAGCAGCCCCAGCCCCACCGCCTCGCCGTGGCGGTAACGCCGGTATCCGGTCACGGTCTCGATCGCGTGACCGACGGTGTGGCCGAGGTTCAGCAGCTGGCGCACGCCGCCGTCGCGCTCGTCCGCGGCGACGACCGCGATCTTCGTGCGCGCGCAGTCCAGCACCACCCGCTCGTCCACGGCGGCCCCCGACGACACGCGCTCCCACAGCGAGCCGCCCGCGATCAGCGCCGTCTTCACGACCTCCGCATAGCCCGCCGCGTGCTCCTCGGCGGGTAACGTGTCGAGCGTGTCCACGTCGGTGATGACGGCCGCCGGCTGGTGGTATGCGCCGACGTAGTTCTTGGCCTCCGGCAGGTCGACGCCGGTCTTGCCGCCGTAGGCCGAGTCGACCTGCGCCACGATCGTCGTCGGCACCTGCACGATCGGCACCCCGCGCTGATACGCCGCCGCGCAGAAGCCCGCGAGGTCGCCGACCACGCCCCCGCCGAGGGCGACGAGGTGGTCGTCGCGACCCATCCCGCGCGTGGCGAGCTCGCGCCACACGCGCTCGGCGACCGCCAGCGTCTTGTGCTCCTCGCCCGCGGGGATCGTGATCGTGTGGTGCGCGTCGCGCAGTCGCTCGCCGTAGAGGGCACCGACGTGCTCGTCGGTGACGACGAACGCCCGCCGCCCCGGCCGCGGCAGTCCGCCGATGAGCCCGCGCCCGACGTAGACCGGGTACTCTGTGCCGCCCGCGGTCGCCCAGACGAGCTTCGTTCCGGACGGCGCTTCGCTCAGCGCCTCCAGGGCCGGCAGCGCGCGGCGCACCAGGCGGTCGCCCTCGGGGAGGAACGCATCGGCGATCGACTCGTACAGCGGCCGGCGCTCGGCGTGCAGTGCCTCGAACGCCTCGCGGTCGGCGGCCAGTGGCCGGGCGCCGCCCGCCGCGCGCCTCCACGCCGTCTTGTCGGAGATGTCCATCCACACGACCGTGTGATCGCGCAGCGCGGCGCGCACGGTCTCCGACAGGACGCTGCCGCCGCCCAAGGCGATCGCCGGGGCGCCGGAGCGCAGCGCCCGCAGCACGACCGGCTCCTCGCGCTGGCGAAACTTGCGCTCACCGTACACCGCGAAGAACGCCGCGATGCTCATCCCCAGCTGGTCCTCGACGAGCCTGTCGGTGTCGAGGACGTCGTCGAGCGCCGAGGACTTCCCGGAGCCCATAAAGCCTATGAAGACGAGCGCCATCCGATTCGCTCGCGGTAGGCGTCCACCGCGGCGGCGACGTCGTCGATGTGGTCGCCGCCGAACTTCGAGCGGTAGGCGTTGGCGAGCACGAACGCGACCATCGCCTCGCCGACCACGCCCGCCGCCGGCACCGTGCAGGAGTCGGTGCGTTCGCGCAGCGCCGCGGCGGGCTCGTGCGTGGCGATGTCGACCGAGCGCAGCGGCTTGGTGAGCGTCGGCAGCGGCTTCATGGCCGCGCGCGCGACGAGCGGATCGCCGGTCGTCATCCCGCCCTCCAGCCCACCGGCGTGGTTCGTCTCGCGGTAGAAGCCGCGCTGCTCAGACCAGAAGATCTCGTCGTGGGCCTGCGAGCCCGGCTTGCCGGCCAGCTCGAAGCCCTCCCCCAGCCCAACGCCCTTGATCGCCTGGATCGAGCAGAGCGCTCCGGCCAGGCGCCCGTCCAGTCGCTCCTCCCACGAGACGTGCGAGCCGAGGCCCGGCACGAGCCCGAACGCGATGACCTCGAAGACGCCGCCGAGCGACTCGTTGGCCTTGCGCTGGACGTTGATGTGGCCGACCATCGCGCGGCTCGCGCCGGGATCCAGGCATCGCACGGGATCGGCGTCGACGGCCTCGAAGTCCGCGACGGCCAGCGGCTCGCAGCGCTCCTGCGCGACGACGGAGCCGATCTGCACGACGTGCGATCGGATCTCCACGCCCAGCGCGCGCAGGAACGTGCGAGCGACGGCGCCTCCCGCAACCCTGGCGGCCGTCTCGCGGGCGCTCGCGCGCTCCAGGACGTTGCGCACGTCAGTCATGTTGTACTTCTGGGTGCCGACCAGGTCGGCGTGGCCCGGCCGCGGAAGGTGCACCTCGGGGATCGCGGCCTGCACCGGCCACGGGTTCATCCGCTCCTCCCAGTTGGCGTAGTCGCGGTTGGCGATCTGCAGCGCGATCGGCCCGCCCAGCGTTCGGCCGTGGCGCACGCCGCCGGTGACCTCCGCGCGGTCGCGCTCGATCTTCATGCGCCCTCCACGGCCATGGCCCAGCTGGCGCCGGGCCATGTCGCGATTGAGTGTCTCCTCGTCGAGCTCCAATCCCGCCGGCAGGCCCTCGACGACGCACGTGAGGCCGGGGCCGTGCGATTCGCCGGCCGTGATGAAGCGAAGCGCCATGACGGCGCTGCAGTCTATGGAGCGATCTTGCTCGCCAGGACGCCGCGGCTGCGGTCGTAGACGATCTTGCCGAGCGCTCCTCCCGCCGCCCCGTCGTGGGTGAGGTCGAGCAGGACGTCGGAGCCATCCGGATGCACACGGGCGCGGGCCCGCTTGGCAAGGCGCTCGCTCGGCAGCTCCTCGCGCTTCACCGACACGACTTCGAGCAGGTACTGGCGCGGTTCGCCCGCGGCCGGCGTGACATCGACGACCATCGACTCCCCCGCCCTCAGGACCTTGATACGGCATGCGACGTCGACGCACCGGCCCTCGCCGTTCTGCTGCGCGTTGCGGCCGAGGAGGAAGGTGGCGTGCGCACCGTCGGGCGACACACCGAGGTACAGCAGCGCGGGCTCGGTCAGTCCGCCGAGCGGCGTCAGGCGGGAGATCCCATGAGCCTTGGCGGCGTCCGCGTCGGTCGAGCCGAAGCGCACCTGCGTGCGGTAGGCGAACGGCTTCTGCACCGGCGTCGCCGGAAGGACCGGCGTCAACTGCGGGCTGCCCGGATCGGCGGGGGTCGCGGCCGCGCTCGGCGCCGGCGTGGCAGCACTGGCCTTCGCGGCCTTCGGCTTGGGCCGGCGGAATGGGTCGCGCACCGGGCCGGGACGCGACCGGACCGAGGGCGGACCGACGAGCTCGACGGCGGAGACCGAGCGTGCCGGCGGCGGGGAGGAGTCCGCGCCGACCGCCGCCGCCGGCAGCGGCGAGCCCGCGCCGGCGCTGCCACCTCCGGCGAGCAGCAGCGGTACCGCGACGAGAGCCGCGACGAGCAGCACCACCACCGGCCACAGCCGCTTGTCGACGAGGTCGCGAACGAGCGCGCGTGCGAAGGTCATTGCGATACCTCTGAGGCTGTCGTCGTGGTGGGAGCGGGCGCGCCGCTCACCTGCGGCGATGACGCGGCGGGCAGCGCCGAGGGGACCGAAGCGACGTAGGCGCTGGCCTTGATCTCAGCCCGGATGTCGGGGAATCCCTTCGCCGCCGGGTTCAGCGCGACGGTGTCGATCGTAAGCAGGCGGCCGCTCACGGATACCTTCGAGCCGTTGACGCGCGAGAACCGCTCGATCTCGCTCAGGAGCCGGCGCAACGAGAGGAACTTGCCCTCGAACGTGAACTGGAACCCCTTCTGCTCGATGCCGGCGCTCGACGCCGCGCCGGGGCTAGCCGGAGCGCCCGAGGTCGCCGGAGCGGCGGGCGCCGCCGGGGCCGCCGGGGCCGCGGGCGCCGGCGGAGCGCTCGCGGGCGAGGTCTCCACGGTGATCGCCCGGAAGTCGACCTTCGCAGCGCGGGCGGCGCTCTCCAGCTGGTACACGAGCGAGGGCACGTCGGCCTTCGCCGGCACGGCCTTGCCCAGACGGGCCACGGTCGCGTAGTCGCGGCGGTAGGTCGCCTTCGCCTGCTCGGCCACGGTGGCCTGCTGGTTTGCGGCGTCGCGGCGCTGCTCGGCCGCGGTGACCTTGGCCGTGACGGCCTTCGCCGCCTCGCGCTTGGGCGCCAGGGCGAGGAACCACACTGCGCCCACCACCCCGGCAACGGCGAGGATGCTCAGGACGAGCCGATCACGCTGTTTCATGGGGAGCTCAAGTCAGACGCGGTGGACGGAGCAGTCGGGGCGGGTGTCGCGGCTGGGCTGCCGGCAGGCGCCGAGGAGACGGCGGCCGAGCCGTCCGTGACGCTGCCTGTCTCGTCGACGGCGGCCTTGGCTGAACCCGGGACGGCGAACGCGATCGCGATCGTGAAGCGCGGGTTGCTGATCTTGCCGGCCGGGCAGTCGCCGGTGCCGGCGCTGCCTGAACCGTCCGGCTTGGACGAGCTGCGCAGGTCGACGTCGCGAACGCCGTCGACGGCGCGCAGCCGCGCCATCAGACGAGCGACCTTGGCCTGGTTGCCGGTACAGCCGATGAGCTCGAAGTTCGGTGCCGGAGCGACGCTCTTCGTCGGCGACGGGGCTTCGCTCGTGGCCCCTGACTTGCCACTCAACGACGTCAGCCAGACGTCGTCGGGCAGGACGCGGCTGACCTCACGCAGGCCGTGGGCCCAGTCGAAGCGGGTCGCCGACAGCGAGGTGACGGTGGCGACGCGGTCACGTGCCAGCGCGGCGAACGCCTGGTACGGCGCGGCCCTCGCGATGCGGGCCTCGGCGACCTGCGCCTCGACGCTGACGCGATCGAACTTCGCGCGGCTCTCGCCGACCTGCTTGTTCGTCGTTGCCCAGACGGCGGCGAGCGCGACGAACGCGGCGAGTCCGCCAAGCAGGACGTAGAGCACGCCGCCGGTGTCGACGGCATTGGCCGCGCGCGACGCCCGGTCCTCGCCCGGCATGAGGTTGGCTGCTCTCACGCCGACACCTCCTCGACGGCCAGTCCGGCCGCGATCGTCAGGCCGGCAAGCTCGCTGGCATCGGCGACGTCGGCGGCGGCGGCGATGCTGCGCGTCTCCACCGGCATCCCGAGCTCGCGCGAGAACGCCTCCGGGAAGCCGGGCAGGTCCACCGCGGCGCCGGTGAGGACGGCTCGGTCCTGCTCGGCCCCGGCCGGCGTCTGGGTCGCATGGAACTCCAGCGACGCGCGCACCTCGGCGGCGAGCCTGCGGGTTCCGTCGTTGAGGATCGTGCGGCTGTCGGCGACGATCTCCTCGTCACCCTCGATCTCCTCGATCGGACGCTCCAGTCCGACGTGGCGCAGCCAATCGCGGGCGTGCTCGAGAGTCAAGCCGCGCCGTTCGGCGAGCTCAATGCTCATGCCCTCGATGCCGGCGCCGGTGACGCGCGTGAAGATGCAGACTCCGTCGACGACGACGGCCAGGTTCGCGACGCCGCCGATCGACAGGTACAGGGCCGAATCCGGGCGGCCGGCGCCGAGGGCGCGGATCATCGCGAAGGCCGACAGGTCGACGCCGCGGGGCTTGAGGCCGGCACCGACGACCGCGGCCAGGACGGCCTCGACCATCTCCCGCCGGGCAGCGATGAGGACGACGCGCTGGCGCGGGCCCTGCGGCGTCTCGACGATCCCGAGCGGCTCGAAGTCCAGCAGGGCCGACTCCATCGGCATCGGCAGCTCGTCGGCCGCGACCTGGCGCACGACGGCATCGATGTCGGCCGGGTTGATGACCGGTGGGACATCCACCATGCGGACGACGATCTTCGCGTTTGCGACGCCGATGCGGACGTCCTTGCCGAGCCCCTTGTGCTCGCTCCAGAGCTCTTTGAGCGCCGTGGTGACCGCTTGGACATCCACGACTTCGCCGTCGCGGACGACGCCGAGCGGGAGGTCGATGGTTGCTGCGCGGGTCAGCTCGATGGTCCCGTTGACCGAGACCTCCGCTGCGGAGATGCGGCCCGGCTCGATGTCGAGTCCGACGATCGAACGGGCGCGAGATGATTTGCTCTTTGAAAGTCCCATGCTGTGGTCGAGGGCTTCATCGGCGGCGGGCGCGGGGGCCTGTACGCATCGCTGAGCGGACCCGCCATCTGTCCAGCCACCTGACGAGCCCGACGAGCCGGTTAGGAGAGCGTCGAGTGGTAGGCGTCGACGAGCACGTCGCCGGCAAGCACCCCGACGACCCCGCCGAGGGCCAGAAACGGCCCGAAGGGGATCGCGGTCTTGCGCCCCGCGGCAGATCCCTTGCGGGCGACGATGGCGACGCCGACGGCCACGCCGGCGAGGAGGGCGACGAGCACGGCGACCGCCACCTCGCGGCCGAGGAAGAGCCCGAGAACCGCGGCGAGCTTGACGTCGCCGATCCCCATCCCGCGCGGTGCCAGCAATGCTGCGATCAAGAAGAAGCCGCCGGCCGCCGCGCCGGCGACCACGCGCTCCACCTGCCCGCCGGGGTCGATCCCGACACCGAGGACGACGGCGAGGATCGCTGCCGGCAGCGTGAGCGCGTTTGGCAGCAGGCGCGTGTCGAGGTCGATCAGCGCGAGCGGCACGAGCAGCGCGACGAGGACGAGTCCGAGGACGAGCTGCGGCGTCTGCTCGTAGCGCACCGCGACGACCGCGACGAAGAGCGCAGCCGTCGTCGCCTCCACGATCGCGTAGCGGCCGGAGATCGGCTCGCCGCAGTCGCGGCAGCGCCCGTGCAGCAGCAGCCACGAGAGCACCGGCACGTTGTCGTACGAGCGCACGGGATTGCCACAGCTCGGGCAGCGCGATCCGGGCGTCACGAGCGACTCCCCGCGCGGCAGCCGGTAGGCCACGACGTTGAGGAACGAGCCGATGAGAAGACCGCCGAGGGCGGCGACGACGATCGCGTGAGCCATCTGGCGGGGTGAGGCTAGATGACCGCGGTGACGCATCGCGCGCCCGCCGTGCCGCGCAACCGCAGGTCAGCGCGCGGGAACCTGCTCGCTGTATGTCTGGACGCGCCAGGCGGCCTGAACGGGGTCCAGGAACTTCGGCGGCGAGCGGTAGCGCAATCGGCGGTCATAGGTGTAGTTCTTGACGTAGCCACGTGCCGGCGCCGGCGAGGTCTTGCCGACCGGGCCACGGAACTTCTGGACGATCGCGCCGCGCACCGTCAGGTTGCCGAGGGCGGCGCCGCAGAACCAGTTGTCGGCAAGGAACGACTGGTTGAGCGACAGGATCGCGGCATCGATCTGGATGTCGCCCGGCCCCACGTCGTTCGGGCAGCTGCTGGTGGTGTAGTCGCATCCGCGCGTGACGTCGCAGCCGAGGATCGGGTGGTAGACGCGGATGAAGTTGTTGGAGATCAGGCCCAGCAGGACGTCGGGGTTGGGCGGATCGCCCGCGGGCCGGACGAGGTCCTCCGTGACGATGATGTCGTTCTCGGCCGTCAGCGTCAGGTTCACGCTGTAGTTGCCAGACACCTCGAGGTTGCCGCACGCGTCGTCGGCCACCGGCTGGTACGGGTTCGTGACGCTGTAGCGCGGGCACTGGTAGCCCGGCGATCCGGGCGGGAGGCCGGGCTTGGAGTTCGACACGAAGATGACGCCGTCAGCGGGAAGGGGAACCGTCTGATTGGTGAGCTGGGTGCCGTTCTCGCGCTTTCCGGTGACGATCATGTTGGTGCCGGCGAGCTTGATCTGCGTCCTCCCCACGAAGCGGTAGTTGGGGGCCGTGTCGCGGCGCAACGACAGGTTCGTCGGCGGGATCTCGAGCTTCGGGGCGTTGCGGATGTGGTTGCCGATGAAGTTCGGCGTGCACGTCCCCGAGGTGCTGCTCAGCGGACTGCGGAAGCCGATCGCGGGGATCGCTGTCTGTCCCGAGCTGGAGGTCTCGACGAGATCCTGGCTGCTCTCTCCGAAGTCCGGTGAGCCGGTGCAGCTGAAGTCGTCGTTGGAGTGAAACGGCCCGAGCGTGACGTCGGGGTCGACGAAGTCGATCTCGCTGCAGTGGATCTCCTCCATCTCCGTCCACTCGCCCGCCGCCGCGTCGTACTCCTCGCCGTTGTACTTCTGGTTCTGGCGCTGGCCGTCTGTGTCGTTGCCGTAGTAGCGGTCGCAGTTGGCCATCGCCCACTCGGTGAGGGTCTGGCCGCTGCCGCTGAGGCTTTGCGTGGGGATGTTGCCTCTGTCCACGTCGTACAGGAGCGGGCTGCGCGTCTCCTTGTCGGTGAAGTAGATGAAGTCCAGCAAGCTCTGGCGCTTGAAGTTCGTGACGACCGAGCGCTTCACCCCGCCCACCAGGGCACGTCCCGTCGCGCGGATCCGGAACGTGCCCGTGGTCGTGTCGATCATGGTGGCCTCGGCGTTGTTGACGTCGCACGCGCTGTGGCCGTTGGCCGGCAGCAGCTCGATGGCGTACGACGCGTTGGCGCCCGACACTGCGGTCCACGTGCGCGGGTCCGGGCCGCTGCCGTCCCATCGCTGGCTGATGTGCGCAGACGACAGTGCGCACTTCGCCCAGAAGCCGGGATCCTGGGAGAGGTAGTACGCGTAGTTCTGGATGCCGGCCTCGGCCGCCGCGTAGGCGATCTTGCGGTCGCGGTCGTGCGCTCCGGGCTTGAGATCGCCCTGGGCGTAGGCGAGCGCCGCGATACACAGCATCGTGACGGCGAGCAGGGCGCCGATCACCGTGATCATCGTGAACCCGCGCTCGTCGCGCCTCACCCGAAGTAGCATGCCGGGCTCCGATCGAGGATCTGGTTGTGCAACTCGCTGCTGACGCCGGCGATCTTGCCTCGCGCGACGAAGCTCACGTTGATCCGCGCCGCCTTGGCCAGATCGGCGCCCAGCAGCGGCGTCGCGAGCAGCTGCGTGGGCTGCGGCGGATTGCCCGCCATCGCGTAGTAGCTGAAGATCGGGGTTGTGCCGACGGGCTGCACACCGGAGACGACCATGCGCTTCGTCGTCGCCGGCGCCGGGAGCGGCAGGTCATGAGGCCCCGGCGGCAGCGCGGGCGCCGGCTGGGTTCCGACCCACACCTCCTCCAGCACGTCATTGCTGGCCGGCCGGTAGGTCAGCCGCCGCCGCTGCAGGACCAGGCGCTGGCTGGCGGTCGTGCTCTCGGCGGTCAGTCCGAGGCTTGCGAAGAACTCCACCTGGTTGTCGTCGGCGGAGACGAGCGAGCCCTGCGTGCGGCTGAGGCACACCCGCGAGCCGAGCTGCTGGGAGATGCGGTCCATGCCGAGTCGCCCGCCGGCGTTGGCTTCGACGCGGTCGACGGCGCGGGCCTGCTGGTGGACGGCGTTGTCGACGATCGCGAAGAGCGCGAACAGCACGATCATGCCGACGACCATCGCGGCCATCAGCTCCACGAGGGTCATCCCGCGCTCGTCTGACAGTCGTGCGGTCATGAGCAGGTCCCGGTGCTGCCGGGGCTGCCGATGTTCAGCAAGACGTTGGTTCCGTCGAAGTTCGTGTTCGCCTGGTCGTTGAGCACGCGCTTGCGACCATCCTTGGTGGCGCAGATCGTCATCCCGGCGGACGCGTAAGGAAATCCGGGATCGTCGATCAGGCCTGCGCTATCGGTGTGACGCGTGTAGGTGGTGCCGCATGGCGTGGTGACGCTGACGGTGGCGTTGTCGACGATGGCGTTGTTGTTCGTGACCGTGATGTTCAGCGCCGGAAGCTGGACGTCGGCCGCCTGCACGGTGCTGCCGGGCGTGAGCGCGACCGACGTCGCCGTCGGCGGCTTGGCTGAGGGGCAGTTGTCGGCGTAGACCGCGTATGGGTTTGCGAACGGGAACAGCCGCCCGGACGCAGTCGTATCCAGACTCGAGGCTCCGACGTTGTAGTCCTTCAGGAAGCCGGCGCCCGTGCTGTTCTCGACGCGGACGATCGTCGGCTTCGTCGGCACCGGCACCCCGGCACGCTTCGTGGTGAAGTTCGCGCGGATCGCGCCGCCGTGGTCGAACTGGTAGCCGGCGTTGATCGTCTCGTCCCCTACGACGCTCACCGGACCGCCGCCGGCGCTCGCGCCGCTGGGGGTGACCCAGTTCGTCTGGGCGAAGGCGACGCTGTAGCCGCTGCCGGCGCTGAGGTAGCCCCACAGAACGCAGCCGGAGGAGTTGGTCGGTTCGGTGAGGTTCGTCGCGGGGCCGCTGAGAGCGATCGGGAGGCCGGAGACGGGGTTGCCCGCGCTGTCGGTGACGAGGATCGCGAGCGATCCTTGGTTGCCGTCGAACGCGCGGACCCCCGGCGAGATGATCGTGTCGAGCAGCGCCGGACGGCGCGCGCGGATGCCGGGATAGGTCACTGCCGTGTGAACGCGGAGGTAGTCGGCGGTCGCTCCGGGCGTTGAGCAACTCGGTGCCATGGTGGTGTCGTTGAACCAGTCGGCGCGCGTCGTGATCGCGTAGGCGACGCCGCCGACGGTGCGCGACGACGTGCTGCGCAGATTGGACAGCTGGCTGAGCGGGAGCGCCTTGACCCTGTCGAGCTCGACCTGTGCGATGTTGCCGGCGACCGCCTGCGTGCGCTGCTGGCCGCTGAGCTCGGTCGTACGGTCGACCATCGTCAAGACCCCGAGTCCGGCGACGAGGACGATCCCCGCGGTGACCATGACCTCGATGAGGAAGGAGCCGCGCTCGTCGCCGAGCAGCCGGTTTCGCCTGAATCCAAGCATCGCGCTGCACATCGGCAGATCCAGGCTCCTGTACGAGCGTCGCCGTCGTTCAGCGTTTGACCGGCCTCCCTGCATCCGCGGGATCACCTGCCTAGAACGTGTCGAGGTAGAGCTGGACGAGCTCGCCGCCGGCGAGGATCGCGACGACGCCGCCGAGCGCCAGGAACGGCCCGAACGGGATCGCGGTCTTGCGCCCGTCCATCATCCCCTTGCGCATGATCACGCCGATGCCGACGGCGGTACCGACGATGAACGCCACGAAGAAGGCGGGGGCGACGGCGCGGCCGAGGAACAGGCCGAGGACCGCGATCAGCTTGGCGTCGCCCATCCCCATGCCGCGCGGGTTGACGAGCGACGGGAGCCCGAGCAGTGCTCCGGCGGCGACGCCGGCGATGATCCGCTCGAGCTCGCCGCCCGGATCCAGCGCGCTGCCGAGCACGACGGCGAGGATCGCCGCCGGCAGCGTGAGCTTGTTGGGGATGATCCGCAGCTCGGCGTCGATGAGCGCGATCGGGACGAGGAAGGCGACGAGCACGATCCCGAGGACGAGCATCGCCGTGCTGTCGTGGTGGACTGCGACGACGGCGGCGAACAGCGCGGCCGTCAGCGCCTCGACGAGCGGGTAGCGTCGAGCGATCGGTGTCGAGCATCCACGGCAGCGCCCGCGCAGCAGCAGCCACGAGAGCACCGGGATGTTGTCCAGCGCCTTGATCGGCACATCGCAGGACGGGCAGCGAGAGCCGGGCGTCGCCAGCGATTCGCCCTTGGGAAGGCGATAGGCGACGACGTTCAAAAACGACCCGATGATGAGGCCGAAGGCGGCCGCCGGCAGGAGTACGAGAGGCATGACACGTTCCTCGGTCGGCTGCCGCGCCTACCAGGTCCCCAGCGTGGCGGCGCCCACCGTCGGGCAGCCGGCGCCCGTCTTGCCGCCGAGGACCGAGCACTGCCGCGTGTTCGTGCCGGAGGAGTTGTGGTAGATGAAGAACCTGTTGCCCGACTTCGAGGTGGCGGTGACGGTGTACTGGTCGATGGACTGGCCGCTGATGACCGCCGCGTTGCCGGGGCCGCTGGACGTGCAAGCGATGTAGGACTCGTTCTCCGTAAAGCAGGACTCCATCTGGGAGAGCGCGTTACGAGCGTCGGACTTGGCCGCGGAGTCCTGGGCCTTTGAGCGCTGGCCGAGGAAGCTCGGCAGAGCGATCGCCGCAAGGATGCCGATGACCAGGATGACGACGAGGAGCTCGATCAGCGTGAATCCCTCCTCGCTTCGAGCGCCGGTGCGCACGTTCTGCGGCATTGGTGATCCTCCTGGATCCGTGGGATGTACAGCCCCGCACCGAGGCGCTGGAGTAGGCATATGCGCGGGTCATCGGCCCGTTTGCGGGAATAACCGACCATGCGGCTCGTTCTCTGGACGGATGAGGATCTGGTCAAACGGCGAGGGTGGGCCGCAGGCCCACCCCCGTCTGAATCGCTGCCAGATGCGAGGCCGATTACCAGCTGAGGGTCGTCGGGCAGCCGGCGCCGACCGTATTGGCGAGGCAGCTACGGCTGTAGCTCCCCGTAGCGAGGCGCTGGACCATGAACTGGTTGCCCGAGTTCGATGTCGCGGTGACGATGTACCCGTCAACGGCTTGACCGCTGATGACCGCGGGGTTGCCGGCGCCGGGGGAGGTGCAGCCGACGTACGTCTCTCCGTCGGTGAAGCAGGACTCGATGTGAGAGACGGCATTGCGCACGTCGGACTTCGCCGCGGCGTCCTGGCCTTTCGCGCGCTGACCGAGGAACGTCGGCAGAGCGATCGCGGCGAGGATGCCGATGACCAGGATGACGACGAGGAGCTCGATCAGCGTGAACCCCTCTTCGTCCTGTGCGCGCTGACGCAGGTTCTGCAGCATTGATGATCCTTCCGGGATCCGGTTGACCATGAGTGCAGGCCCGCGTCGCGATGAGTTCGAGCTGGTGATGACGGTGGCTTGTTGCACCGCTTGGTGATCGGCCGCTGGACGCGCGGCGAACACTGCTCTGGACGCATGATGAAGAACGACGAAGGGCGGGCCCGAAGGCCCGCCCCTGGTCAGTGCTTGGATCTTGCTGATTACCAGGTCAGGGACGTCGGACAACCGGCGCCCGTCTTGGTAGCCGTGCACGAGCGCGTGTACGTGCCGTTGGAGAGGCGGCTGATCTTGAACGTGTTGCCCGACTTCGAGGTCGCCGTCACGTCGTATGAGTCGATCGTCTGGTTCGCCACGGTCGACGGGTTGCCCGCGCCGGGGGAGCTGCAGCCGACGTACGTCTCGTTGTCGGTGAAGCACGACTCCATCTGCGAGACGGCGTTACGAGCGTCGGACTTCGACGCTGCGTCCTGGCTCTTCGCGCGCTGACCGAGGAACGTGGGCAGGGCAATCGCGGCGAGAATGCCGATGATCAAGATGACGACGAGGAGCTCGATGAGCGTGAAGCCCTCCTCGCCCTGTGCGCGGTTGCGCAGGTTCTGCAGCATTGATGATCCCTCCTGGATCCGTTTTGACAATGAGTGCGGGCCCGCGCCACGACAGTCCGCGCCGGTGAGGCTGTGCACGGGTCGGTCATCGGCCGCAGCACGCATGCCACCCAGCGAGGACGTGCGTTTTGGACGCATGACCCAGACGCCTGAGCGTCCGGCGCGTCCGCGGGATCGCCTGGCGCTAGCCCGGCGCGACAGCGGGGCCGCGAGCCTGCGCGTCGTGCCCTGGAATCTGCGTTTTCCCGCCCTCACACCAGGGGCAGCGCACCTGCGACGCCTTGCCCCCGAGGTTGGAGATCACCGCGCCGGTGCCCCGGCAGGGCGCACATGCAACCGAGCCGCCCGGTTGCGAATCGTCGTCTTGCGCCATCTGCCGTGGCACGCTAGCAGTGACCTGAGCGCCGGGCCGCCCGCAGGTGCGAGATCCCGCAACCAGGAGTGCACTGATCCGAATCGAACACCTGCACGAAGCACCGTTTCTTGGCTGGACTCACGGCTGGCCCATCGGCACAATGCAGACATGCCGGAAGGTAAGGACGCCAACGGGAGGTCGTCGCGGCGTGCGTCAGACAAGAGCCTCATGAACAAGACTTCGAGGCGGCGATCGCTCCTGGAGATGCTGGTGTGCGTCATGCTCGTCACGGCGCTCGCTGGTCAGCCTGCGCTTGGCGAGAAGGACGCCGCGAAGATCGCCGTGGCCGCGGCGAGCCACGGCGCCGGCTCCTCCTCCAAGGCGACGTCGAAGCGCAAGACCGGCGGCCGGTCGGTCCGCGTCCGTGCGGCGCAGACGGCGCCGACGGTGCCCGCGCCGACCGCGCCGGCCGATTCGGCGCCGCTGGACCCCGGGGCGACATCGATGTCAACGCCGCCGCCGCCCGCAGCCAGTCCTCCGCCTGCTCCGCCGGTCACAGCTCCGGCACCGGATCCGCCGCCGCACCAGCCCGTCGAACCCGCCGCGTCCGCGCCAGAGGCGGACTCGGGGGCCAGCGCGCCGACGCCACCCGTTCCCACGCCCGCGCCCGCACCCGAGCAGCAGGCGGCGCCGCGAGCATTGGCGCCGAGCGACGCCGCGGCGCGGCCGGCCATGAGCCGCGGCGCGAGCGTGGTCGAAGCGCCGGGGGACGCTCAGCCCGAGACGATCCAGCCAGCGGGCGCACCGACAGGCGCGGCCGCTGCGGCCCAGACCGCCCCGATCGGAGGCGCTGCCGGCTCGCCGCCGCCGCTCGCCAACTCGCAGACCGCCGAACGCGGCGGCGACGCGACCCCGAGTGCGGACCCGAGCGTAAGCGCCGGCACCCGGCAGGGTGTCGGAAGCATGCGCGCAAACGCGACACCGCGCGCGCCCGGAGCGCCGGGCGCGCATACCGGGACCGCTCGCGACCCTGCGATTCCCATCAACGCCATCGCCGAACCGCTCAATCCGCCGGCGACCGAGGCGATCACGCGCGACCGCGTGCGCGGGAACCTCGGCATCGCCTCCTCCCCGCCAAGCGAGAGCCCCTCATGGGTTCCGCCGCTCACACAGCCGACGCCAGCAGCGCCAAGCAACGGGGTCATCACCACAGTCATCAAGCCGGCGGCGAAGATCGCGCTCGTCGTCCTCGGCGCGCTCGTCGTGCTGCTGGGCGCCCACGCGCTCGTCACCGCCGCCCGCACGCGCCGCCTGCGCCGCCAGCGCGGGAGGCTCATGGAGGACATCGGCCTGCTCCAGGCCGCGCTGCTGCCCGCTGTGCCGTTGCGCCTCGGGGCGCTGCAGACCACGGTGGCCTACCGCCCGGCCGACGGCCCTGCCGCCGGCGGCGACTTCTACGATGCGTTCGCGCTGCCCGACGGCCGCGTTGGCCTGCTGCTCGGCGACGTCTCCGGCCACGGTCGCCAGGCCCTGGCCAAGACCGCGCTCGTGCGCTTCACGATCCGTGCGCACCTGGAAGCCGGCCTCTCCCCGCGCGAGGCGCTCGCGATCTCCGGGCGCTCGCTCGACGGCCGCCTGTCAGACGACTTCGCGACGGTCATCGCCGCGATCCACGACCCGGTCCGGGGCACCCTGACGTACGCGAGCGCGGGGCATCCGCCGCCGCTCGTCCTCGGCCCCTCGGCGCACAAGGCGGTCACGGCGTCCTCCGCTCCGCCGATCGGCGCCGGGTTCCCGACGGGCCAGCGCCAGACGGTGCTGCCGATGCCCGAGGGCGCGACGGTCGCCATCTACTCCGACGGCCTGCTGGAGGCCCGTGTCGCCGGCAAGCCGCTGGGGTCCGATCGGCTCGCGGCGTGGCTGGCCCAGCTCGGGCCGGAGGCGAGCGCCAAGGCGCTGCTCGAGCTCGTGGTCCAGCGTGCCGATCGCGTCCCCGACGATCTGGCAGCCGTCGTGCTGCATGCTGCTCCCGGCGCGTCGGCGCCGGCAGCGCGGATCGAGCAGCTCAAGCTCGACGTGCTCGACATCGAAGGTCCCAATCTCGACGGCTTCCTCGAGGCCGCCGGCGTTTCGCCCGCCGACCGTGCGATCACGAGTCGCCGCGTCGGCGAGCAGCTCTCGATCACCGGCGGCGTCGTCGTCGAGGTTCGCACCGGCGAGCACCCGGTGGTCAGCGTCGCGCCGATCGGCGACGAGACGGCCATCACGCCCCGCGCGCGCATGCAGGCGCGGTAGTACGCTCGGCGCGATCGACGCCAGCGGCCGCTACGCCCCCTCGCCGACGGGCTCGCTGCACCTCGGCAATCTGCGCACCGCCCTGCTGGCGTGGCTGTTCGCGCGCTCCCAGGAGGCACGCTTTTTCATGCGCCTCGACGACCTCGACAGCGGCCGCGTGCGGCCGGGCCTGGACGAGCAGCAGCTTGCCGACCTGGCGGCACTCGGGTTGGACTGGGACGGACCGGTCATACGCCAGTCCGAGCGCCTGGAGCTCTACGCGCAGGCGCTCGCGCAGCTCGATGGCGACAAGCTCCTGTACCCGTGCTACTGCACGCGCCGGGAGATCCGCGAGGCGGTGTCGGCGCCACACGGAGCGCTGCCGGAGGGCGCCTACCCAGGAACTTGCCGCGATCTCAGCAGCGTCGAGCGCGCCGGGCGCGAACGCGGCGGACGGCCGCCGGCGCTGCGACTGCGAGCCGGCGCAGCCGTCGTTTCGTTCTCCGATCGGCTGCTGGGAGAGCATTCGGGGGTGGTCGACGATCTGGTCGTGCGCCGCAACGACGGCGCCCCGGCATACAATCTCGCCGTGGTCGTCGACGACAACGCTCAGGGGGTCGGAGAAATCGTGCGCGGCGCCGACCTGCTGCACACGACGGCGCGCCAGTTGCACGTCGCCGCGCTGCTCGGCCTGCCCGCTCCGCGGCACGCCCACGTGCCGCTCGTGCTCGGGCCCGACGGCACGCGCCTGGCCAAGCGCCATGGTGCCGTCACGCTTGCCGACCGCGCCGCCGCCGGCGAGTCGCCGCTGCAGGTGCGCTCGCGGCTCGCCGCCACCGTCGGGCTGGCCGCGCCGGGCGAGATGCCCTCGATGGCGCAGCTGCTCGAACGCTTCGATCCTGCCGGCCTGCCGCGCGAGCCGACAGTGCTGGCGCCATGATCGGCGATCTGCCCGAGCGCATCGGCATTGGCCTCACGATCCTGTTCGTGATCGTCGTGATCGCGCTGAACCCGAGCCTCAGCGGGGTCGGCTACGCCTTCCTCGTCGTCGTCGGAGCCTGCTCGCTGTGGCTCATCCGCGTCCTGTACCTCAACGAGGTCAACCGCCGGGGCGACGAGTAGTGCAGTGGCGTGAGTAGTAGTTGAGCGACCTGGCGAGCAGCACCGACATCGCCCAGCTGGCGGAGCTCGCCCGCGCGAGCGGTCGACTGGGCATCGACACGGAGTTCATGGGCGAAGGGCGCTATCGCACGCTGCTGTGCCTCGTGCAGGTGGCCGTCGAGACGCAGGACGGCGTGCGCATCGACGTGGTCGACCCGCTCGACGAGGCTATCGATCCAACGCCGCTGGCGGACACGATCGCCGACCCCTCGATCGAGATCGTCATGCATGCGGGGCGTCAGGACGTCGCGCTGCTGCGCCGTGTGTGGGCGACGAACGTCACGAACCTGTTCGACACGCAGCTCGCGGCCGGCTTCGCCGGGATGCGCGCGCAGCTCGGCTACGAGGCGCTGCTGCACGAGCTGCTCGGCGTCCGGCTCAGCAAGAGCGCGAGCTTCACGCGCTGGGACGCGCGCCCGCTGAGCGCCGAGCAGATCGACTACGCGCGCGACGACGTGCGCCACCTGCTGCAGGCGACCACGGCGCTGCAGCAGCGCCTGGCGGCGCGCGAGCGCCTCGACTGGGCGCGCGAGGAGTGCCTCGCGATCGCCGCGGCCACCGACGAGCGCGATCCAGACCTGATCTTCGCCCGCCTCCCGCGGGTCAACTCGCTGGATCCGAAGTTGCGCGCCGTGGCGCGCGAGCTCGTGCAATGGCGCGAGGAGACGGCCCGCACGCAGGACCGGCCGATTCCGGCCGTGTTGTCGGACACCGCGCTGATCGAGATCGCCAAGCGGCGCCCGAGCGCGCTCAGCCAGCTCGAGCAGATTCGCGGCATCAACGAGCCCACGCTGCGCCGCCGCGGCAAGGCCATCCTCGCCGCCGTCGAGCGCGGCCGCGAGCGCCCGCCGATCCCCGTCGAGGGCGATCGCCCGGCGCAGCCCAGCGCGCTCGACGCGCCGGTGATCGCGCTCGCCGAAGCGCTCGTGCGCACGCGCGCGCTGGAGTGCGAGCTTGCCTACGAGCTCATCGCCGCCCGCGCGGACCTGCAGGCGATCGTGCTGGCGATGCGCGACGGCAGGTCGCCCCCGGACGTGCGCACGCTGCAGGGCTGGCGGCGCGAGGTGGTCGGCAACGAGCTGATCGAGCTGCTCGACGGTCGCCGGTCGCTGACCGTCGGACCGGACCGTCACGTGGCGGTCGCCGAACGCGACGTCGACGCGGCCGCGAGCGGCTGACCGTTTCGGCGCAGCAGCGTCAGCCCGGCCACTGGGAAGATCAGCAGCGAGAGCAGCCCCGCCGCGACGAGCGCGGCCGCCTCGACGCTGCCGATCATGCCAAGCTCCTGGCCGATCGCGGTCGCGGCGACGATGAACGGCAGCGACGTCGCCTGAAAGAGCGCGGCGACGGCGGTTCGGCGACCGCCGATCAGGCGACGGTAGGCGAGCGCGGGCAGCCCGCGGATGAGCAGCAGCGCGACGAGGAAGACCGGCACCTTGACGAGCGCGTCGCCGCTGGACAGCAGCGCGTCGAGGTCGAAGCGCACGCCGCTTGCGACGAAGAACACCGGGATGAACAGGCCAAAGCCGATCGCCTCGAGCTTGAGCCGGAACAGTGGATGGGTCATAAAGCGGTCGCGGTCGACGAGCGTCAGGATGGCGCCCGCCGCGAACGCCCCCAGGATGACCTCCAGGCCGAGCTTCTCCGCGGCCGCCGCAAACGCGACGAGGACGACGATCGCGCCGCGCACGCGGATCTGGGCGGTCGTGTCCTGCAGGCGCTGCAGGTCGTCCATCACCCGCGGCGATCGCTCGGCGGCGGTCACGACGAGGAAGAGCGCGACCGCCATCCCGAGCAGCGCTGCGATCAGCAGCAGCGTCGACGCCGTGTTGCCCTCGCCCGTGAACAGGATCGACAGCAGGATGATCGCGCCGAAGTCGGCGATCGTGCCGGCGGCGACGACGAGCTGGCCGAACGGCGTCGAGATCTCGCCCACGTCCTTGAGCACGGGGATGATCACGCCGAGCGACGTCGCCGACAGGATCACCGCCACGAGCAGCGGCGTCTGCACGAGGCCACCGGCCTTCAGGGCGAAGCCGACCGCCAGCGCGATCGCGAACGACAGCAGCCAGCCACCGCCGGCGAGCTTCAGCACCCGCCCGCGGAGGTGCTCGAACTCGATCTCCAGGCCGGCGAGGAAGAGCAGGAAGACGAGCCCGATCAGCGCGATGACCGAGATCGTCGCGTCGATCTCGACGAGGCCCAGCACGGCCGGTCCGATGACGATCCCGAGGACGAGCTCGAGCACGACGGACGGCAGCTTGACGCGCGGCAGGAGGCCGAGCGTGAACGGGACGGCGAAGGCGACGGCCACGACGATCAGCAGCCCGGAGAAGCTCGGAACATCCATGAGCCGCCAGTCCTCGCGCGCGCGCCCACGTTACGCGCGGGTTCTACACTCGCCCGCGATGGGCCTGCAGGAACTGACCCACGAGACGTTTGCCGGCCGCATCGGCGAGCCGTTCGCGCTCACGCAGCCGTCCGCGCTGAACCTGTCGCTCGAGCAGGTCAGCCTCGGCATCGAGCCCCCCAGCGCGGGCCGCCGGCCATTCAGCCTCGTCTTCCGCGGCCCGCAGCGGCCGCTGCTGCCCCAGCGGATCTACCGCCTCGAGCATGAGGAGCTCGGCGCGCTCGAGATCTTCATCGTCCCGATCTGCTGTGACGCCAGCGGCGCGCGCTACGAGGCCGTGTTCGCCTGAGCAGCGCGCGGCCCAAGCTCCATGAGCAGGTAGACCCCATGCTCTCCCGCCGGATGGAAGCCGAGGCGCTCGTAGAGCGCCCGAGCCGGATTGTGCATCTCGACATGGACCGACAGCACGCGGCCGCTGTCG
>DASVPU010000200.1:0-13669 GCA_036389475.1 Solirubrobacteraceae bacterium | reverse complement strand
ACCGTCGAAATGGGAGGCGCGCATCATGGCCCCTGCCCGCAAGCCCGCAACCAGCCGCAAACCGGCGACCAAGAGCTCCAAGCCGCTCAAGCCCAAGCCGCGCGCACGTGCGCGGCGGCTGCCCGCGGGGGCGATGCGCTTGCCGCTGCTCGAGCAGCGCCACCTCGACATCATCGGATTGGGGCTCGTCGCGGTCGGCGTGTTTCTGGCCTTCCCCGTGTACCTCGGCTGGGAAGGTGGGGCGGCCGGCGGCGCGGCGACGCACGGACTCGCCTACGCCGTCGGGCAGGTCGCGTACGCCGTGCCGATCTCGATCGTCGCGGCCGGCGCGATCCTCGTGCTGCGCCCGGTCCTGCCGGCGGTCCGCCCTTTCCGATCCGGCGCCCTGTGCCTGTTCATGGCGCTGACGCTCGCGCTCGCCGCCGGCACGTTCGGGCTCGGTCCGCCGGGTGCCAGAAGCGGGTACTGGAACGTGCCCTTCTTCGAAGCGCGCGGCGGGATCGTCGGCGACGCCCTGCTGTACGCCACCGCGACCGCCGTCTCCACGATCGGCGCGCACATCCTTGCCGTGTTCCTCTTCGTCGCGGCGGTCCTGCTGCTGACCGGGGCGTCCGTGGCGGGCGTTCTGCGCGCGACCGGCTCGGGCCTCGCCGACACGACGCGCGCGATCGGCCGTGCCGTACCCGCGCGCCGCGCCGCGGCTGCGCCGGCGCCCGATGAGGTGGAGTGCGTGGATTCCCCGGCCGCGGCGCCCCCATCGCCCGCGCCGCCCCCGCCGTCGCCTGAGCGCCCGCTACATCCGCCCGAGCCACGGGACAGCGAGGTGGTCGTGCGCGCCACCCACGTCGAGGCGCCGTCGCTTGACGGCGCAACGCGCTACCCCGACCTCTACGGCGAGCCCGTGGCGGAGTCCGAGCCGCAGGTCCCGCCAGGCGCCGATCCACTCGATCTGGACGACGAGCCGCAGGAGCAACCCGCCGCCACGCAGACCCTCAGACGCGAGCCGCCCGCGCCGGCCGCGGCCGACCTCACGCCGCAGGGACGCCTGCGCGGCTCGGTCACCGACGATCCCGGCTTTGAGTGGCTCCTGCCCCCACGCGACCTGCTGAGGCGCTCGACCGCCGAGCAGTCGCGGCCCGACACCGCCGGGCAGGAGAAGACCGCGGCGCGCCTGATCGAGGCGCTCGGACACTTCGGTGTCGAGTCGAAGGTCGTCGGCACTGTCGCCGGGCCGCACATCACGCGCTTTGAGCTGCGCCTCGCTCCGGGCATCAAGATGAGCAAGATCGCCCAGCTCAAGGACGATCTCGCCTACGCGCTGGCCGCAACCGACATCCGCATACTGGCGCCGATTCCCGGCAAGACGGCGGTCGGCGTCGAGGTTCCCAACCTGCTGCGCCGCATCGTGCAGCTCGGCGGCGTCTTTCAAGACGCGCCGGCCGGCTGGTCGCCGCTGACGGTCTGGCTCGGCAAGGATGTCGCCGGCAAGGCGATCGGCGCCGACCTCACGAAGATGCCCCACCTGCTGGTCGCCGGCACCACGGGCGCAGGCAAGTCGGGCGCGATCAACGCGATGCTCTCAAGCGTCCTGCTGCGCGCGACGCCGCACGAGCTACGGCTCGTACTGATCGATCCCAAGCAGGTCGAGCTCAACCACTACGAGTCGATCCCGCACCTGCTCACGCCGGTCATCACGAGCCCGCGGATGGCCGCCAACGCGCTGCAGAACCTCGTCCGGGAGATGGAGCAGCGCTACTCGATCATGTCGCTCGCCAAGACGCGCTCGCTGATCGAGCTCAACCGCGCCCGAGCCAAGCGCGGCGAGGCGCCGCTGCCCTACGTCCTGTGCGTCATCGACGAGCTTGCCGACCTGATGATGGTCGCGCCGGCCGATGTCGAGGACTCGATCATCCGCCTCGCCCAGAAAGCGCGTGCGGTCGGCATCCACCTCGTGCTCGCCACGCAATCGCCGCGCGTGGACGTCATCACGGGCATGATCAAGGCCAACGTCCCGTCGCGGATCGCGTTCTCGGTGTCCTCGCAGACCGACTCCCGGGTGATCCTCGACCAAAACGGCGCGGAGTCGCTGCTCGGCCAGGGCGACATGCTCTTCTCGCCGGTCGGCTCCTCGCGGCTGCAGCGCATCCAGGGCGCCTACATCGACGAGCCGCAGATCGAGACGCTGACGACCTTCTGGCGGCGCCAGGGCGAGCCCGAGCTGCGCGAGGATCTGCTCGACGAGGTGCAAAGCGATAACGACGCGGATGCAGGGGAAGCCGACGACGCTTTCAGCCCCGACGAGGATCCGCTGCTGGAGGACGCAATCCGCCTGGTCGTCGAGATGGGGACGGCGTCGACCTCGATGCTCCAGCGCCGGCTGCGGCTCGGCTACACCCGCGCCGGGCGGCTGATCGACATGCTTGAGCGGCGCAGCGTCATCTCCGGCTACGAGGGCTCCAAGCCGCGCCAGGTGCTGATCGCGCCCGCCGACGTGGAGCGCTTCATCGCCAACCTCCGCGAGCGTGGAGAGACGATCGCACCCGCTCCGGCGGCCGAGCTCGAGCTGGAGTCAGCCGAACCCGCACCGGTGCGCGAGTAGCCTCTGGCCCATGCCGGACATCGGGGCAGCCCTGCGTGATGCACGGATGCGCGCAAGGATCGACGTCTCGGAGATCGAGGCGCAGACGAAGATCCGTGCGAAGTACCTGCGCGCGTTGGAGAACGAGGAGTGGGATCTCCTTCCCGGCCCGACGTACGTCAAGAGCTTCCTGCGCACGTATGCCGAGGCGTTGGACCTCGACGCCAAGCTGCTCGTCGACGAGTACAAGCTGCGCCACGAGCGGCTGAGCGAGGTCGAGCTGCAGCCGATCAACGTCGCCGCACCCGGGCGCGAGCGCCGCCGTCAGGGGCCGGTCGTCCCGCGCGGCGTCGTCATCGGGCTCATCATCGCCGGGCTCCTGTTCGCGCTGTACCTGCTCGATCCGAACGCGAATGACTCCGCGCAGCAGGCCGCGCCGAACCCCGCGACGGTCACACGGCCGGCGACGACGCCCTCGGTTACGTCTGCGACTCCCGTGCGCAAGCGCCCCCAGAAGGTCAAGCTGCGCATCGAGGCCACCGCACCCGTGTACGTCTGCCTGAAGGCCGGCGACCGGACGCTCATCAACGGCGCCGAGCTGCAGCCGGGCGAACCCACGGCCGAGTACAGCTCCAAGCGCTTCCGGCTGACCGTCGGCAACAACGCGCTGAAGCTGCGCATCAACGGCAAGACGAAGTCGCTCGCGCCGTCGCCGAACCCGATCGGCGTCGAGATCACACCCAGGCGCGGCCGTCAGCCGCTGTCGGCGAGCAAGCGGCCACTCTGCCGGTGACGGCGCATCCGTGTTCGGCGAGGGTCGGTTCGACCCCTGACAACCTGCCATGAGCGTCCGCGCGGGCATCGTCGTCACCGGTACAGAAGTGCTGACCGGGCGCGTCTCGGACCGCAACGGCCCGTGGCTGTCGGACGAGCTGCTCGAGCTCGGCGTCGACGTCGTCGCGATCGCGGTGGTCGGCGACCGGCCGCAAGACATCCTGACGGCGCTGCGCTTTCTGGCGTCCGAGGGCGTCGCGCTCGTCGTGACGAGCGGCGGTCTGGGGCCAACGGCGGACGACCTCACGGCGGCGGTCGTCGGGCGCTTTCAGGGCCGCAGGATGGTGTTGGACGAAGCGCTGGAGGGACGCATCCGGGAGATCCTCCGCCCGCTGATGTCGCGCTGGCCCGATCTCGATCCCGAGGCGCTCCTCGTCTCCAACCGCAAGCAGGCCGTGATCCCCGAGGGCGCCGAGATCCTCGAGCCGGTTGGGACGGCGCCCGGGCTCGTCGTGGCGCCGGCGAATGGCAGCGATGGGCCGACGGTCGTGGTGCTGCCGGGGCCGCCACGCGAGCTGCAGCCGATGTGGCAGACCGCGCTCGCGCAGAGCCCCGCGTTGCGAGCCGCGCTGCGCGGCGCAGTGGAGTACCGGCGCTCGATGCTGCGACTGTTCGGCATCCCCGAGTCGGAGATCGCCGCGACGCTGCGGGCGGCGGCGCAGGAGGAGATCGAGCTCGAGCGCCTGGAGATCACGACCTGCCTGCGCCGCGGCGAGGTCGAAGTCGTCGTGCGCTACGAGCCCGGCGATGCGGACGTGTACGAGGAGCTCGCGGCGTTTGTACGCGATCGCCACGCCAAGACGCTGTTCTCCGATGACGGGACGACCGTCGACGACCAGGTCTTCGGGCTGCTGTCGCGGGCGCGCGAGACGATCGCGGTGGCGGAGTCCTGCACCGGCGGGCTACTCGCCGCGCGGCTGACCGAGCGAGCGGGGGCATCGCAGGTCGTGCGGGGCGGCCTGGTCGTGTACTCCGACGAGTCGAAGGTCGCGCTGGCGGGCGTCGATCCGGCGCTGATCGCAGCGCATGGTGCGGTATCGGAGGAGGTGGCGGTGGCGCTGGCCGACGGCGCGCGCTGCCGGCTGGAGGCCGATGTCGGCGTTGGCGTGACGGGAATCGCCGGCCCCGGCGGCGGCTCGGACGAGAAGCCGGTGGGGTTGGTGTGGCTGTCTGTGAGCCACCGCGACGGGCGCCGCCTGATGCGATCGGTGAAGCTGCCGGGCGGGCGAGCCGACGTGCGCGACCGCTCGACGACGGTGGCCATGCACCTGGTGCGTCGGCTGTTGACGTCAAGCGCGCGATGAACGCGTCACCGCGACGGTGAGCGAGCGCCTGCGGCTGTTCGTCGCCGTCGACGTGCCCGCAGCGGCGCGGTCGGCGCTGACGACCTGGACCGACGAGGCCGCGCCGGTCGAGGTGCGGCGCGTGCCGGCGCAGAACCTGCACGTCACGCTGGCGTTCCTCGGGATGTGCACAGCGGCGGATGGCGCTGGCGCCGGCGCTGTGCTGGACGACGTCGCGCGACCCGTCGGCGCACTGCGGACGGCTGGAGCGTTGTGGCTGCCTCCGCGCAGGCCCGGCGTGCTGGCGATTGCGCTGGAGCACGAAGCTGCGCTTGCCGAGCTGCAACGCGATCTGTCGGTGGCGCTTGCTGATGCGATCGGATTCGAGCCGGAGCGCCGCGCCTTTGCGCCGCACATCACGGTCGGCCGCGTGCGCCGCGGGACCGCGGTGCGTACGCGCGACCCGCTCCAGCCTCCGGCGCTTGCTTTCCCGGCTCGGGCGCTCACGCTCTACCGCTCGCATACCGGGCCGGCCGGCGCGCGCTACGAGGCGCTGGCGCGGGCGGCGCTCGACGTCGAGCCGAGCTGACGAGTTACGAGGCGCCGACGCGAGGCCCGCGGGGACGCGCGCGAGCGCCGTCGCTACCGCGGCCCAAGATCAGCTTGTCGCTCATGACGCCGACCCGAGCACCGGGTCTTACACGCCGCGGTCCGCCTTGACCGTGTAGAGCGACTGCATTCCCGCCGTGATGTGGTCTGCGACATGGCAATGAAAGAGCCACGTGCCGGGGTCGTCGGGCTGCATGTCCGCGGTCACCATCGTCGCGGGCAGGACCGAGACTACGTCGGTGCGCATCGGTGCCGTGACCGTGTTGCCGTGCCAGTGCGGCGTGTGCAGGTCGACCTCTGAGCCCATCCCCATCACGTACCAGCGCACGCGCTCGCCCGTGCGCATCCGAAAGCCGGGCCCGTCGCCGTAGACGTAGCCGTTGATGCTGTGCATGAGGTTACTCTCGGCGAAGGCTTCGTCGTCCACGTTCACCGACCGCGGCCGGCGGGCGTAGCGGCGCACGTTGCGAGCGAGGTAGCGGCTCTGGTTCTCGTCCACGACCCAGTACGTCGCGACGAACTCGCGGTCGACGTCCTTCGGCGTCCCGTCGGGTCGCGCCTCGCCCGCGCGGGTGACGATGATCGTGCCCATGAGCCCGCTGTACGTGTCGGCCACCTCGTTGACGTGGCCGTGGTACATCCAGGCGACGGAGCTCTCGTCGTGACCGGCGGGGCCGGCGCGCTCCGGCACCTTCCATACGTAGACGTGAGTTCTGCCGCTGCGAACCGAGTCGTCGGCCTTGTCGCGGCCGCTCGTGCCATCGGCGTAGGGCGCGCCTTCCGCCGACTTGTCGTAGAAGACGCCGTGCGGATGGATGCTCGCGGCATAGCGCGTGTTGTTCTTGAAGACGACGCGGATCGTGTCGCCGACCTCAGCGTGGATCGTCGGTCCGAGGAAGCCGAGATGCGCCCACTTGCGCCCGCGCGGCACGCGCTTCGTGAACGTCGCGTCCGTGTACTGGCGGTAGACGGACTTGCGGTAGACCGAGCCGATCCGGTCCACGCCGCGCTTGACGAACACGTTCTCCCGCGCGCCGAAGGCGTGTCCCGTGATGCGGTTGCGGTGTTGCGGCGCGTAGTCCCAGGAGACCTCGTCGGCGGCGATGTAGAACGTGCGGGTGCGCTTGGCGCCTTCGTGGTGGTCGTTGCCAAGGCAGGCGGTTATCGTCAGCGCGGCGGCCAGGACCAGGCCGAGCGCGAGGGCGCGCGTGCGCGGCTGCGTTAGGGAGCCCGAACTCATGGTTAGGCGACCCTAATACATTTGGGCTGTCGTGCGCAGCGCGGTCCCCTCCGGCGCGGGCTCCACAAGTTTTGCGCAAACGCTGCGTAGATTCTTGGCGAAGCGGCGTAGCGCCGTTGCAGGCGGCCTGCCTAGCCTCCGGTGGACCGCAGGCCGAGCCTGGGGTTCCGTCCGATCCCGCTCGTACCGTGCGCTGTTCTTCCCAGTGCAGAAAGGCTTCCGTACCCATGGCTCTCACCGATACCGAGAAGGCCGCCAAGGCCCGCAACGACGCCCTCAAGGGTGCGCTGACGCAGATCGAGCGCGAGTTCGGCAAGGGCACGATCATGCGCATGGGCGACGAGGGCGCGCAGGTGAAGGTCAATGCGATCCCGACCGGCGCCCTGTCGCTCGATCTCGCGCTCGGGATAGGCGGCATGCCGCGAGGACGCATCGTCGAGATCTTCGGCCCGGAGTCCTCGGGCAAGACCACGCTCGTCTACCACGTCCTCGCCGAGACCCAGAAGCTCGGCGGCGTCTGCGCCTTCATCGACGCCGAGCACGCTATGGACCCGCTGTACGCGCGCGAGATCGGCGTCGACATCGACGAGTTGCTCGTCTCCCAGCCCGACTACGGTGAGCAGGCACTCGAGGTCTGCGACATGCTCGTGCGCTCCGGCGCCGTCGACCTCGTCGCGATCGACTCCGTCGCCGCGCTCACGCCGCGGTCCGAGCTCGAAGGTCAGATGGGCGACACAACCGTCGGCCTGCAGGCGCGGATGATGAGCCAGGCGATGCGCAAGCTCGCCGGCAACCTCAACCGCACCCAGACGCTGTGCCTGTTCACGAACCAGATCCGCGAGAAGGTCGGCGTGATGTTCGGTTGCTTTCACTACGACTCTCGCGTCGTGCTGGGCGACGGCAGCACCGAGAAGATCGGCAAGATCGTCAATCAGCGGATGCCGGTCGAGGTCATGTCGATGGATCCGCATACGGGTGAGATCACCCCCAAGCGGATCGTCGAGTACTACGACAACGGCCCGACGGACGAGTGGCTGCAGTTTGAGGTCGAGGCTGGCGGCGGTTCGGGCAAGCGCAAGTTCGCATGTACGCCGAACCATCTGATCTTCACGCCCGACGGGGAGCGGCAGGCATGGGAGATCGACGAGGGCGATGAGGTTCTCGCGGCCGTCAAGCAGTACGCCCTGAGCGACGACCAGCTCAAGCTCATTCTCGGCAGCCTGCTCGGCGATGGCTCGCAGCGCTACGCATCGCAGCACAATGCGGCCTTTCGAGTTGGGCATGGCGAGCGTCAGCGCGACTACTGCGAGTGGAAGCACTCGATGCTCGCTCCGTTTGCGCACAAGATCGATCGGACGGGCAACGGCGTCGGCTTCGACACGATTCCCATGCGCCAGCTTGCCTGGCTGCACGACGCTGTCTACGCGACGACCGGCGGACGGAAGGTCAGCGATGCTCTCATCGAAGAGCTCGACGTGCGAGCCATCGCTGCCTGGTATCAGGACGACGGCACCTTCGGTGGTAGCTATGCGCGCTGGGGTCACGGCACGCCGTCCATCGCCTGTGCCGGCTTGTGCGATACCGACAAGGAGCGCCTTGCGGCACGATGCGAGGCGCTTGGCATGGGCCGGCCGACCCTGTCAGGTCACAGCCTCCTCTTCAGCGGCGAGCGGGCGCGCATGTTCCACGAGAAGATCGCGCCCTATGTCCATCCGTCGATGGACTACAAGCTCCACCCAAGCGTGCGCGGTCGCTTTGCCTGGGACGCTCCGCCGTCCGGCGATCTTCGCACCGACCTCGCGAGCAGGATCTCGCTGCGACCTGCCGCGATGAAGGTGATGCGCAAGTACCGCAAACCCATCCCGCCGGAGCAGCACCGACGCCCCTCGCAGACTCACCGCTACGACCTCCAGGTCGAGGGGAACCACACCTACCTTGTCGACCATGTCGTCGTTCACAACTCGCCGGAGACGCAGCCCGGCGGTCGCGCGCTGAAGTTCTATGCCTCTCAGCGCCTGGACATCCGCCGCATCGAGACGCTTAAGGACGGGACCGAGGCGGTCGGCAACCGGGTGCGCGTCAAGGTCGTCAAGAACAAGGTCGCGGCGCCGTTCAAACAGGCTGAGTTCGATATCGAATTCGGCAAGGGGATCTCGACATCGGGCTGCCTGCTCGACCTCGGCCTCGAGCACAACGTCGTCGAAAAGTCGGGGTCGTTCTTCTCCTACGCCGGCGAGCGCCTGGGTCAGGGGCGCAACAACGCCAAGGGGTTCCTGGACGCGCACCAGGAGATTGCCAAGGAGATCGAGGCCAAGGTCTACGCGGCGCTCGGCATCGGCGATGACCTCGCGGTGCCGATCGACCGCGAGGACGAGGTGTCGCCGGTGCCGGTGATGCCTGGCGTGGCCGAGGTCGCGTAGACGCAGGACCGTGACCGACGCCAAGGAGTTCCAGGGCGCCCTCGAGCGAGCGCTGGAGATCGGCTATCGCCACCTCGGTAGACGCGACCGCACCACAGCGCAGCTGCGCCGGCACCTGGTGGCGCGTGAGGTGCCGGAGGCGACGATCGACGCGGCCGTGCAGGAGCTGGTGCGCCAGGGCTATCTCGACGACGCGCGCTACGCCCGCGTCTTCGTCGAGGATCGGCGCTCGCTGGACGGGTGGGGTTCTGAGCGCATCGAGCGCAAGTTGCTGGCGGCGGGCGTCGATGGCGAGCTCGTTGCGGCCGCCCTCGGCGCGCGCGACGGCGCCGGCGAGCTCCACGCGGCGGTGGCGCTCCTGCGCCGGCGCTACCGCGAGCTGCCGGCGAGCGACCGGGAGCGCGAGCGCGCGCTCGGGCTGCTGGTACGCAAGGGCTACGACCTCGAGCTCGCCTACGACGCCGTGCGGACATTCGAGGGCGCGAACGCGCCGTGAGCCTGTTGCACCGGATACCGGCCGGTTGTGCCGCCCGCGCGGCGGTCCTATCATCGTGGGGTCAGACCGAGCCCGCGAGGGTATCCAACATCGCAACCACGTATTCCTGAACACCCAGGCAGCTTCGACGACGGCATCGAGAGGCACGAGCACCTGGCGACGATCCGCCCACATCACACTCCTTCAACCCCAGTTCATCCGTTCTTCTGAAATACGGCGCGAAGCGCCGCCTGCGGCTACCCACCGCAAGCCCGGTCCGACCCTGACAACGACCGCAACCGTGCGACCCCGGCGATGCCAGCCTGGGATGCACGAGGAGAGGACTGGCACATGGAACTGATCGTGGCGGCTGCGATCTTCGCGGGCGCGTTCGCGTTCGCGTTCGGCCGCCATCAGCGCCAACCGTCCGCTTCCGGTAGTTCACCCAGCACGCGCGAGGAGCTCGCGCGCGCGGAGGAGCGCGTCAACGTCCGCGCCGAGGAGCTCGACCGCCGCGCCCGAGAGCTCGACGACCAGACGCGGGCGCTGGAGGCCGAGCGCGAGCAGCTCACGCGCCGCCGGCGCGAGCATGAGCAGGCGCTGGAGCAGATCTCGGGGCTCAGCGCCGGGCAGGCCAAGGAGCGGCTGATGACCGAGATCACCGACCAGGTCCGACACGAGAGCGCGCGCCACATCCGCGAGATCGAGGAGGAGACCAAGCGCGACGCCGAGCGGCGCGTGCGCTCGATCCTCTCAGTCGCGATGCAGCGTCTCGCCGCGAGCCATGCCGCGGAGACGACGGTCTCCGTGGTGCAGTTGCCGTCCGACGACATGAAGGGCCGCATCATCGGTCGCGAGGGCCGCAACATCCGGGCACTGGAGAACATCACCGGCGTCGATGTCATCATCGATGACACGCCGAGCGCGGTGGTCCTATCGGCGTTTGACGGCGTGCGCCGGGAGATTGCGCGGATGACGCTCGAGAAGCTGCTCGCCGATGGCCGCATCCACCCGGCGCGCATCGAGGAGGCGTACTACCAGGCCAAGTCCGAGCTTGAGTCCCATCTCGTGCAGGCGGGGGAGGATGCCGCGTTCGAGTCCGGCGTGCAGGGGCTCGACGGCGAGATCATCAAGACGCTCGGGCGCCTGAAGTTCCGCACGAGCTACGGCCAGAACGTCCTCTCGCACTCAGTCGAGTGTGCGCAGCTCGCTTCGATGATGGCCGAGGAGCTGGGCGCGAGCCCGAAGATGGCGGCCCGTGCCGCGCTGCTGCACGACATCGGCAAGGCCGTTTCGCACGAGGTCGAGGGGCCGCATGCGCTCGTCGGCGGCGACCTCGCGCGCCGGCACGGCGAATCCGAGGCCGTCGCTCATGCCATGGAGGCCCACCACAACGAGGTCGAGCCGCAGACGATCGAGGCCGTGATCGTCCAGGCCGCCGACGCACTCTCGGGCGCGCGACCCGGCGCACGCGGTGAGTCGCTGGAGTCCTACGTCAAGCGACTGCGCGAGCTCGAGCACATCGCCGACCGCCACCACGGCGTCGAGAAGGTCTATGCGATGCAGGCCGGGCGCGAGATCCGCGTGATCGTCTCGCCGACGGCCGTCGACGACGACGCCGCGATGCTGCTCTCGCGCGAGATCGCCCGTGAGATCGAGCGCGAGCTCGAGTACCCGGGCCAGATCAAGGTGACGGTCATCCGCGAGTCGCGCGCCGTCGAGTTCGCGAAATAGCGGCGCGTCCCGACGCTACCGTTGACAACCGATGAAGCGCTACCACGTGACGACCTTCGGCTGCCAGATGAACGAGCACGACTCCGAGCGGATGAAGGGGATGCTCGAATCGCTCGGCTACGCTGAGGCGCCCGCTGCCGAGGAGGCCGACGTCATCCTCTTCAACACGTGCTCGATCCGCGAGAAGGCCGACAGCCGCTTCATCGCACGTCTGCAGCAGGCGAAGGGGCTGAAGGCGCGCCATCCTGAGCGGATCGTCGGCGTAGGCGGCTGCTGGGCGCAGTCGGTCAAGGAGGAGGTCTTCTCGCGCTTCCCGTTCGTCGATGTCGCGTTCGGTCCGGGGCAGGTGCACAAGCTGGCCGAGTTCCTCACCTCGGACTCGCTGACGGCGCAAGGGTTCTTCGAGTTCGAAGGGTTCACGGGCCACCTACCCGGCAAGCGCGCCCGCGAGTTTCAGGCCTGGGTGCAGATATCGGTCGGGTGCAACTGCCGCTGCTCGTATTGCATCGTGCCCTCGACACGCGGGCGCGAGGTCAGCCGTCCGGCGGCGGAGCTCGTCGACGAGGTGAAGGCACTCGCCGCGGAGGGTGTGCGCGAGGTGACGCTGCTGGGTCAGAACGTCAACTCCTACGGCCGTGACCTGCGGCCAAACCGCGTCAGCTTCGCCGAACTGCTGCACGAGCTCGACGCGATCGACGGCATCGAGCGGATCCGCTACACAAGCCCGCACCCAAAGGACATGCGCGAGGACGTCATCCGCGCCCATGCCGAGCTGGCCTCGGTCTGCGAGCACATTCACCTGCCGCTGCAATCCGGCTCGTCGCAGATCCTCAAGGCCATGCGCCGGACCTATACGCGCGAGCGCTACCTGGGCCGCGTAGCGCTGATCCGCGAGCACGTTCCCGACGCCGCGATCACGACCGACGTCATCGTCGGCTTTCCAGGCGAAACTGAGGCCGACTTCGCCGAGACCCTCGAGGTCTGCGAGCAGGTCGGCTACGACGCGGCGTTCACGTTCGTCTTCTCGCCGCGGCGCGGCACCGAGGCAGGCGCGATCAGCGAAGGCCTCGTCGCACACGAGGTGAAGGTCGAGCGGATGCAGCGGCTGGTGGAGGTCGTGCAGCGCCGCGCCCATGAGCGCGCGCAACGCTTCGTCGGGCGCGAGCTCGCGGTGCTCGTCGAGGGAGCGTCGCGGACCGATCCATCGAAGATGCGGGGCCGCTCGCGCCACAACAAGACCGTCAACTTCACAGGACGGGCGCAGCCGGGAGAGATCGTCCCCGTGCAGATCCGCGCCGCCACGAGCCAAACGCTCGCCGGCGAAGCGTTGCTCGTGGCGCGAGCGGCCGCGCGTTGACTGCCAGTTCTACGGCTTGTGCACGATGTCGAGCTTGATGGCCTCGGACCGAAGAAGAAGACGGCGTAGTAGCCGGGTGTAGCGGTACTCCTGCGGACTGCTCTCGATCGTTGCCCCTGCTCGCGCAGCCAGGCCGCGCGCTGGTCGACGCTCGCGCGGGAGTCGGCCGCGAAGGCGAGGTGGGGGAGGCCGACGGCATAGCGGTCGCGTGCTATTCATGACATCCGCCCGATCTGCGAACATGCGTTCGTGCGTTGGGACAATCTGACGATCGAAGAGGACGCGGGCACGCGGCTTCCGGGGTATCGCGATCCCGCGACAGTGCGGCGCTTTGACGCTCCCGAGGCGCTCGACATGCGCTTCTACGAGGTGCATGCGAAGTCGGTTCTGAACAAGGTGCCGAAGGCCTCGCAGATGCCGTTTCGGTGGACGATCAACCCGTACCGCGGTTGCAGCCACGCGTGCATGTACTGCTTCGCGCGCCCGACGCACGCGTACCTCGACTTCAACGCCGGCCGGGACTTCGAGCGCGAGATCGTCGTGAAGGTCAACGCCCCCGAGGTCGTTCGGATGGAGCTCATGCGGCCGTCGTGGCAGGGCGAGCACATCGCGATGGGGACGAACACCGATCCGTACCAGTGGGTCGAGTCGCGCTACAAGCTCATGCCGGGGATCTGGGAGGCGATGCGCGATGCTCGCAACCCGTGCTCGATTCTGACCAAGTCGCCGCTGCTGCTGCGCGACCTCGAGCTCATGAAGGAGATCGCGGCGGTGACGCAGATCCATGCGAACCTGTCGATCCCGACGCTCGACGCGAAGGCCTGGCGTGCGACGGAGCCACACACGCCACACCCGAGGGCGCGGCTAGAGGCGGTGGCGAAGCTCAACCAAGCCGGGATCCCGACGGGCGTCCTCGTCGCACCGCTCATGCCGGGCATCAACGACGCGCCCGAGCAGGTGGAGCCGTTGCTGGAGGCCGCTGCGGAGGCCGGCGCGACTGGGATCGGTGGGATCGCGCTACACCTGCGCGGGCCGGTGAAGGACCTGTTCTTTGACTGGCTGCGGTCCTACCGTCCCGACCTCGTCGAGATGTACGAGCGCCTGTACGCCCGCGGTGCCTACGCTCCGGCCGCGGAGCG